>QHNV01000234.1 GCA_003218535.1 Verrucomicrobiota bacterium | reverse complement strand
AGGTTGGTGTCGTTGTGGGGGAAACCACCGCCGCCTTCGTCCATACCCGCGATGTATATTGTCCCGCCGCCGGCAGCGTCGCCCGTGATCTGCGTGTTGCGCACAAAAGTAGCCTGAGTGCTCACCATCACCGGGCTGCTCCAGGTGGTCCCCGCGTCAGTAGAACTAATGACGAAGATGTTTGCGTTTGCAGCATTAAAGTCGTTCCAGGAAATGTACAATCGCCCAAAGAATGGCGAACTCGGATTGTTATCAGCCCAGCCAGATTCGCGGTCCGCCGAGCCCTCGTTGAAAGCGCAGAAATGGGTCCAGCTATTCGGGTCCTCGGGAGTTGTGGACTTATATCCGCCCAAGCCCTGACCGCCGCAGGCGCCATCCAGCCAGACCGTAACCCAAGTGCCGGACGGCTTGTGGTAGAGAACAACCGGGTCGCCAAAGGTGTTGTCGAAGGGGCTTTGGCCATTGGCCTTCGTAAGGCGGGTAAAGGTAGTGCCGCCATCGGTGGAAACCGATGCGCCGGAAATGTTGATGGGGTTAAAGTTGCGGCCGCGTGAGTCGTTGTAGGCAACTACGATCTGGTTGGGGTTATCGGGGTTGGCCGTAGTAAACGTCTCCGACTGGGTAACATTGGGAAAGCTCTCCGCACCGGTGATCAGATCCACGTCCGTACTGCCAAATGCCAGGGGTGCCATCAGCTTTTGGGCAAGCTTGGAGGATGCATTGCCATGTGAAGCTTTGCCTCCCTCCGAAAGGCCGCAGAAAATCATAATGGCGCCCGCCCGCAAATTTTCTTGTTTGTCGATGCCCAGTTCCTTAATGCGAGAACAGTCAACCGCCGCAGGGACGAGCGGATCAATGGAGCTGGAGGCAACGCCGTATTTCTGTTGTATCAGCGCGATCTGCGCAGGGGACAGATTATTCTTCTGCCCGAATGGATTGGCGGCCAGGAGCGCGAGCGAGATGCCTGTCATTCCGACAAACAGCCCGATTAAAACACGCAGATTAAAAAATGCGGATTGTGAAGTGGCTTTCTTTTTCATGAATGGTTATGGAATGGATGAGTTAAGATTGAAGTGTGAAGTGTCGCTTTTACTTAAAGCGCCTTCAAGTTGTCAATACTTTTTTCAAAAAACATTCAGAAAGCCGTCGCTTTTCTCGCGCCAAAACTCGATAGGTTCGTCGAGAAAGCTTCGAAGCGGCCCTTTTTGTGACAATTTTGTGACAAAGCGGATCCTGGAAGGACAAGCGTTGCGTGACCTTGAAGGGTGAATGCATTCAATCGCTACGCGCGGCATCTCGAAGTGTCGAGACCGCAACGACGGGGCGCCGATGCCTTGTTCCACCTGCAAGTCGAGCACAACCGGGATCACCAATCCCGGCTACAACATGCCAGGGCTAGTCTTACCTGTTTCCTGATCGAGCACGGCCACCGCTCGCTCGTACATGGCCTTCGCATCCTCGTGTGAGTTGCCCACTGCGGTGAGTCCTGTCCTTCCCAACTCACCGAGGGCACTCATCATGTGAAAAACCACGCCCGTCTGGCGCGTCTGATCGAAGTGCAGATCGTGCCGCACCACGATGTCGAAAAGATCGTCCGGAGTCAGCGTGCGATACGAGGGAGACTCGACATGATCGCTGGCGACAAAAAACTTTTGCTGTCCATTGGGCGCACTGAAGATGGCCGTCTCCGGGTCATAGGTGCCATCTGTAAGAAATTGCAAAGTTAAGAACGGATGTGTGGTGCCCCCCTTTCGTAAGTTAATCTCAATGGCATACGGCTCCCATTTTCCATTGGAACGTACGACCACAAAATCCAACGCGAAACGCCCAATGACTCCTTCTTTCGCAAGACGTCTGCCAACCTTGGCAGCTTCGCGAGTGATAAGTGCGGCGTACCCTGGGTCGGCCGGGAATACGCAGCCGAGGTAACTTTGCCCGGATGGGCCTCCAAGGAGCTGGTCATGGCTGGATAACAATTCTACCTCGCCCAGCGGAGTAACACGAAGCTGAACACTGGGGCTTCTGATGTCGTTCCCCAGGATTCGTTCTTCAACTACTCCTTTTCGTTCCTGCAGTTTCTTTATGTAGCTATCGTAGGTAGCTCCCTTTAACTCGAATTGCATAGTGCGGAGGCGCTCCTCTAACATCGCCTTCTCACGGCCGGGGTCAGCGCCTCCAGCTACAGATGGAAGGTCAGTCAGATCAATCACAGCGTTACCTTCACCTGAGACGCCTTCGTTAAGTTTTACTAGCACTTGTTTGATTGAAGGCTTTCGCGCCCGCATCTGCGCGATGGCCTCGATCAATTCCTCCTTGCTGCCCAAATTCTCAACGCCAAGAGGATGCGGGACGTTTTCTTCCATGAAAATTGTCCGGCAGCCGCTCTTTGTGCCGAGCGGGAAAAATTTCGGGTCTGCGCCGTACATGGGAATCCCGAGCCGTAACGCCAGTTCCTTCTCGCGATTGGTTGTATTAAAGGGAACAAGGTGTGCGCGATCAGGATCCATGATCAACGAACGGATGCGCTCCATTAGCCTCGGCCGCTCAAGCAGCTTGTCGCTTAGTGCACGCACCGAGAGGTCGAGAGGCGAGACAAGGAAAAGGCGCTGGCGTGCATGGCTCGGGATAACACCGGGCAGAAGACCAAGATAATAATCGATCACGCTCGGCAGAATCGTTTGTGAAGTCACATAGATCAGCCGGGCCCGAGGCTGACGCAGCAGCAACAACAAAAACAAGAAGCGTTCCTCGTACGCCTGCATCACTGCCCCCGAGCTGATCGCGTCGATGGACATCGATGGCACGACTACGATGGTTTGCGGGTCCTGATTGAAGCGCTCAATCGATTTCCACAGTGGCACCAGTTTTTTCTGGAGCTGGTCGAATTCGGCCTGTGAGTCGGTGGCAGGTTTTCGTTCAGACATAACCAGCTACTAAAGCTCATCCACTACACAAATCGAGTCGATTTGCTGCCGGGGAATTGTAGCCGGAATCGCCATCAATTTGAAGTTCCCAATCTCAAATCCCAAGCAAACTCCAATAACCAAAGACCTAACAAGTTGAGAGCGCGTTTTGGCTTAAGTTTGAGATTTGAGGGTTGTAATTTGTTTTGGGATTTGGAGCTTGGAGTTTTGGAACCATGGCCGTCTTCGTGACTGTTGTAACT
>QHNV01000226.1 GCA_003218535.1 Verrucomicrobiota bacterium | reverse complement strand
CAACAAGATGCTTGGCGTCGTCGGGATGGGCCGGATCGGAAGTGAACTGAGTCGGCGTGCCATTGCTTTCGGGATGCGCGTGATTGCCTACGATCCGTACCTCTCGGCAACGCGCGCGCGAAGTTTACAGGTCGAACTTGTGGACGAACTCGACGATTTGCTCACGCACGCGGATTTCATCTCGTTGCACACACCGCTCACCCCTGAAACGCGACATATCCTTAATGCAGCGCGTTTGCAGAAAACAAAACGAGGCGTGCGCATCGTGAACTGCGCGCGTGGCGGGCTGATCGACGAAGGCGCGCTCATCAAAGCGCTGGAAGATGGACACGTTGCAGCTGCAGCGCTGGATGTTTTTGAAATCGAACCGTTGCCGGCTGATTCGCCATTGCGCAGCGCGACTAACCTAGTGCTTACTCCGCACCTCGGCGCCTCGACCATTGAGGCGCAAGAGAGCGTCGGTATCGAGATTGCGCAATCTATTCGTGCGGCGCTGCTCGAAGGCACCATCCGCAATGCAGTTAACATGCCGAACCTGGATGCGAAAACACTGGCGATCATCGGGCCACATTTACGTTTTGGCGCGAAGCTTGGCCGGTTCCTCTCGCAAATTGCGCCGAAACGCGTCGATACGCTGAACATTAACTACAGCGGGAAAGTCAACGAAGTGGACACGACCGCGATCACTCGCTCCATCCTCAAAGGTTTTTTGTGGATCGCCGGAGGAACCGACGTGAACGAAGTGAATGCTCCGGCGTTTGCCGAGAGTCTCGGTTTGAAAATTAGTGAATCACGATTGAGCGCGCCCGGCGATTACACGGACATGCTCGAGTTGTCCGCCGCAGGCGAAGGAAAAATCGTATCGGTAGGCGGCGCATTTTTTGGGGCGACACCGCGCATTGTCAGCATTAACAGCCGTCCCGTGGAGGCGCGCCCGCACGGTGTCGTGCTCGTTTTGGAAAATACCGACCGGCCTGGAATGGTCGGGCGAATCGGCACATTGCTCGGCGAACATGGTGTAAACATTGCCACCATGTCGTTAAGCCGAAATCAAGCCGGCGGTACCGCGCTGACGGCTTTAAATCTCGACACCACGCCCAGCGAAGAATTGCTGAGTGAAATTCGTGCCAGTGAAGACATCCACTCTGCGCAAGTGATTCAACTTTAGACCGTCGTAGGGCGCAATCGCCGTGCGCGCCGGGCTGCAGCGCGCGAAAACGTCGGTTCAAACCAATCCTCTTGGCGGCGAGCGCTCAATCCGATACAACTGATTGAATATGGACTTCAGCGCTCACTCAATTATTTGGATTATACTTGTTGGTCTGATCATCGGTGCCATCGCAAAGTTGTTGATGCCAGGGAGAGATCCCGGCGGATGCATCGTGACGATTCTGCTCGGCATTGCTGGCGCGCTCGTAGGCACTTGGATCGGTCGCCTTTTTGTGGGCGAAAATTACGTCGCCGGTTGGATCATGTCGATCGTTGGCGCAATGATCTTGTTGTTGCTGTATCGATTGCTATTCAGGCGCGGCATGTAGCGGTCACGCCGTGATTCGAAATTGAAAAGTGGCCCCAAGGGATCGGGACCGCACTCTCCCGCAGTTGCGGGATGACCGCCCTTCGGAGCGCATTTTGCTCGCATTGCGTTTTTGGAGTGCGACACTGCTGCGCCGCTTTCATTGCATAAGGAGATCGCACTGCTGGAGACGTTGATGAATACAGTTAGCGAAGCTGCGTTTGCTCTGTCTCGGGAATGCGACATGGTCATTCTCCATGGCCGCGCCACAAAGAAGCCGGATCATCATCGCCTTCGCCGCGCTCTATCTGATTTGGGGTTCGACTTATCTCGGGATTCGGTTCGCCATCGAAACTATTCCGCCGTTCTTAATGGCGGGCACTCGATTCCTGCTTGCCGGAGTGATCATGTTTGCGATCGCACGGTTGCAGGGCATCAGTAAATCGACTTGGGCGAACTGGCGCACGTCGCTGATCATCGGCGCCTGTTTGCTTCTCGGAGGAAATGGCGGGGTCACGATGTCAGAAAAGTATATCGACTCCGGATTAGCCGCGTTGATAGTGGCTATCGTTCCCATCTATATTGTGCTGCTGGCGTGGGCGAGCGGAATGGCGGCCAGACCGATACCGATCGTCTGGCTTGGCCTGATCGGTGGTTTTGTCGGGGTCGGCATTTTGCTTGGTCCGGCGCTCCGCTTCTCGTCAAACGGCGGCCGACATCCTGCGATTGGTATGTCAATCTTGCTTGTCTCGTCATTCATCTGGTCTGCTGGCTCGCTCTATTCGCGCACTGCAAAACACGCGCCATCACCTTTTCTCACCGCCGCACAACAAATGATCTGCGGGGGTTTGCTACTTTTGCTTACTGGCATGGTGACAGGGGAGACGCGACGCGTACATCCCAGTTCACTGTCGATCTTATCGTTGGCATCATTTGCCTATTTGGTGATTATCGGAGCCGTGGTTGGCTACACCGCTTACATTTGGCTGTTGCGACATTGCGATCCAGCTAAAGTTGCCACTTACGCTTATGTGAATCCGATTGTGGCGGTGTTGCTGGGCGCCTCCTTTGCCGGCGAAATCTTAACGATGCGAACTTTCGTGGCGGCTGGTCTCATTATCGGCTCCGTCGCGTTGGTCATTACCGCACAGCAACTGAGAGAAAGAGCCGAGCCGCCGATTGCTGCTGCAATCGAACCAGCAGATTAGCTGTGTAAGCCTTCGCGAGTGCGTGACGATGAAAGGCAAAAATCCACCTGGTGACCGGAACTATCGACAACTCCGACAGGCATCGCGAGCGGAGCAAACGATCGAAGTGGTCAAGCGCAATTGGCGGGCAGAAGTTGAGACGGCGGAAGTGTATCGCGATCTGGCCGAACGCGAACGGGACGAGAAACGCAAAGGCGTTCTCCTGCGAATGGCGGAAGCGGAAGAGCGCCATGCCCAGCGCTGGGAGAAAAAACTGAGGGACCTCGGCGCAGAGCCGCCGGTTCGAAAAGATACGATTGCGCGGCGGTTGAATCGGTGGTGGAACAAAATTGCCGGAGCCGAGATCGCCATTCGCCGCATGGAAGCGACGGAAGAACGGCAGGAAGCGCAGTTTCATGATCAAGCCCAGCGCGCATTAGCCGGCGAAC
>QHNV01000225.1:1331-4521 GCA_003218535.1 Verrucomicrobiota bacterium | reverse complement strand
GAGTATAGCTGCCGGACTGCGCCATGTAATCGCGCCATTCTTCGTCCAGGCTCGCTAACTTTTCGAATTCCTCCTTGAAATTATTGTCCCCCGCTGATTCGACCGTATCAGACTCATCGAGGCCGGATTGGTCCGGCAATTCTTCGAGGACGGGGTTTGTCTCCATTTCCTGTCGAACCAAATTGCGCAGCTCGAGCAACGGCGTCTGGAGGATCAGCAAGCTCTGCTGCAACTGCGGCGAAAGAACTTGGTGGAGAGCGAGATTCTGCGTCTGCTGCAGTCCGTGGCCGACCATATAGCGATCTTACCGGCGCAGACGCCGCCGGGCAAGCGTTACTCATCTCAGCAGCTTAGCAGTGCCAGAAGTATTTCTGTTTTCCGCCCAGGAGCATCCAAGCAACTGGGTCGTCAGAACCAATGATTTCATCGAAAACATCGCGACCCTTACTACACGGAATAGCTATGAGATCGGCGTGAAATCCGGGCCGAATCCGCCCGAGCGTAGTTTGTTGATGCAAGGCCATCGCAGGATTCACCGTGACCATGTCCAGGATTTCATCTGGCGAAATTCCGGGCTCGCTGCGCTGAAACCTGCGCATCTCGGCAAACAAGCTCAGGTTCTCGTTACTCGCGAGGCTGTCCGTGCCCAGGCAGATGTTGAATCCGAGAGTGCGCAGTCGCTCGAAAGGAAATCGGCTATGCTTGAAATAGTCGTGACTACGCGGCGAATGCACGACGTGAAATCGTTCTTTCGATCTTTCGAGCAAATCGAAGTCGCCCTCCGTCAATTCGTTCAGGTGCGCAACCAACCAGTCGTTGTCATTCCGAGCGGAGCGCAGCGCAGTCGAGGAATCTCTTACTCTGAGAAAATGCTCGAGTGGTGTTTTATCCCCGCAATCATCCATTGGCCGTCCGATGCTCTTAAGAAATTCGTAGAGTGGACCCGAAGCGTCGCGAAACATGTCCGTCTCCTCGCGCGATTCTGCCAAATGTGTTGTTAGCACAACATTCTCGCGCCGCGCGATTTCCCCGCAGCGACGATATAAATCTTTCGATGCAGTGAACAACGCATGCGGCGCTAAGCCCCAATTCTGCACTGACTTCAGCGATTCAATTGTACGATCGACAAGTTCATCCGCGCGTTCGGGCGACCGCACATCGATCAGCTCCGCAAACCACCAGGTGTGAATCGCCGGACTAATCTGTGAAACCAATTCTGGAAACGCGGTCAGATTCGCGATGGTAGTTGTGCCAAATCTTTTTGCCTCGGCGAAACCCTCGTTGATCGAGGCGACATAATCTTCTGCGGCGAGTTTTGCCTTTTCCGCGTTGATTGCCCGAATCCAATCGGCAAAAGATTTTTGCGGCGAGATTTTGCCGCGCAAGCAGGTGTAATCGAGATGACAATGCGCGTTGATCAGCCCCGGCAACAGCGCTTGCTCGCCAAGATCGATCGCTTCACCGGCGTTACGCTTTTTGATCTCGTCAAATTTCCCAACATCGACGATTCGATTTCCAGAAACGGCGACCGCGCCGTTCTCGATGGGCGCACTGTCCATCGTCACGACTGTGCGTGCACGAATGATCATTCACCTTTCACCGCTGTTCGACATTCGGCGACCAACAGATTGCACGCTTCCTGACAAAGCAGGGGTGCTGTAGCCGCTTCGCTATGCGAAGCGCGCGCGTCGCCCACAGGGCGACGGCTACAAGCCGCCGCCTGGTCATGCGATGGATCGAATTTCTCCTTTGGTAACTTCGTCGATGCAATCGCTCCGTCCCCATCGCGTTTCCACAAAATGGTTCGCAGGCATCCGCCATTGGATCGGCAAAAATCCGCGACGAGATTATCAATCTGCGTGTCGGAAATTTTTGCTGCGATACGATACATTCCCGATTGCCGATTCAGCGTCTCGCGCAACGGTGTGGTTTGCAGTTTGCCGCTTTTCCACGCAGCAAAAACCGCGAGCCGGCCGGGATAAAAATAATCCAGCGCGCGCCTTAGTTCTTCGAGTGTATCAAGCTCCAATCGCCAGCCGTGTCGCAGGTTGGGCGCGGTCTTAAGCGGACGATAATTCCCCGCGTCGTCATATTTTGCGATTTCGATCGCGTCTTCTGCATTCCGGGATGTCTTCAGCTCGTCCAGAGTTTTGTCATCGCGATGCGACAGAACAAAGCCGCCCGCGCCGATTTTTTGAATCAGAATTTGGCCGAAGTAGAGCGGACCAGTCAGCGCAGCGTCGAGACATCGCTCGATGGAATTTTGCATTGGCAGGGCATCCCGCAGCTGCCAGACCGGGTGCGACGCGCTAATGCAGGCAGTGAGCGATTAATCCACCTGCGCGCTCCAGAAATTGGCGATCTTCATCGCCGAAGGCATTTAATTTATCACTCTCGGCATCGAGCATACCAAGAATATGACGGTGCTCGTTTCGCATTGGCACAATAATCTCAGACCGGGTTGTGTGAAACGTGGGCAGATACCGAGGATCGTGATGCACGTCGCCCACAATGATTGGCTTACCCGAGTCCAGCGCCGCGCCGCATAGCCCTTGGGTAATGGGGAAACGTGGATATGCCGGTGGCTCGCTGCCCGTTTCGGCAAAAATCACAAATTCATCTTTGATAATCTTGTAAATCGCAAGCCAACGATAATCGCGCGCTGCCCGAATCATCTCCACAAGTTGCTTCACGCGTTTTCGGGTGCAGCCGCCAGCCAGCGCGAACGCGCCGATTTCCTGTAGCTTCTTGCACGTTGTCTCCTTCATTCGCGGGACAGGAATGTCGCCCAAAAGAAAACAAGTGCGAGCACGATTTCAACTTTTGCGATCAAATTTCCTCCAGCATGCCTCCGAAGGAGGATAGGGGATTAGCCGGTGGTGCACACCACCGGAGCGCGATGGTCCTCTGCTTGTTGCTCGATGTAATGACGAACCGCTTCGCGCTGGGAAGCGCTCACGGTAAACGCACCATAACCTTCCTGCCAGGCGAAACCGCGCAGACCGATCTCATTGTGCACCCAGCCGGACGAAATGGCCTTGAGCTCTCGAAGTACATCAGCTAGGCGATGCGTCGCGCCAAGACCCACCAGAAGATGTACATGATCGGAGACGCCGCCGATGCTCTCAGGAATTCCATCCGCCGTGCGGATAATCCCGCCAAGGTACGCGTGCAATTTGCCGCGCCAGCT
>QHNV01000225.1:0-1322 GCA_003218535.1 Verrucomicrobiota bacterium | reverse complement strand
GCGCCAGGTCGGTTGGATCATCGGCTCGTGATTTTTCGTTCCAAAAACGACGTGATAATGCAGACTCAGGTGTGTTGATGGCATAATGGACTGATTTTTTGCCTCGCCCTTGCCAGGGTTTGGGGGTTGTTTACACGATAAACCGGTGGGTTTGCACCACCGGCTAATTTTCGCGCATCCCTTTGGGAGGCGTGGCCCGGCGTGTCTTCAAAAAGCGAACCAGATTTAGACTCTAGCTGATTTTTCTGCCTGTTCGATGATGATATCCGCGACACCCGGCTCGGTTCCGATAGACGGCGCGTAGAAGAGCGAACGATCATCGATCATATGCGGATTGTGACGGAAGATTTCGCCGCGCGCTCCGCGTGAGCCGGTGACGGATCTTCCGTTCGCGATTCCCAGTAAACCGGGAATGTCTTCGTAACTGTGTAGTCCGTCAGAAATAAAAAAGGGAACCACGACTACGTTCTGGGTCTTCGCCAATTTCCGCCAGTCTGACACCAGCGGAGGCTCTTCCATGTAAACATTGAGCACCGCCGCATATTTTCCGAGCGACCGGATCTTTTCTGCTTCGCGCTTTGCCGCTGCTGCGCTGTTCTCGTTCAAGTCGGTCCCATGCGCCACAATCAAGAGACTCGTTTCGCTTTCCGGAATACCGGGCGCGATTTCATGAGCGCGCCGCAGCAACAGATCCGTCATCAGAGGATGATTTCCGACCGGTTCGCAATATTTCCATATCTGGCCATTCGGTCGGTTTGTGATGCGGCCGTTCAACTCAAGCTCGCGTGGGACCACCGTTTGCGTGAAATAACCTTCGCTAATAAAATTCGGGACTACGTTCACCTCGCGGATTGTTTTCGGATCGAACAAAAAAATTGCATCGCGCAAACTCGGCTCCTCTTTCCAAAAGGCACACTCAACATCTGCAAAAACTTTTCGACGCCGAATCTCGGCCGCATGCGCCAGCGACGGCGCGCTCGAGTCCGGATTCACCGTAGAGCCGTGAGCTACGATGAGAAGCGCGGCATTTGATTTCTGCGGCATTCCAAACGTTCAACGCTCGACGCTTGCGATTCAACTTCCAGGTGGCGAGCAGAATCGGCGATAACGAGCCTGAAAGCGGCTTGAATTAAACCCTTAATAGGCTTTAAATAGATCGTATGACGACTCTCACAATTACTGACGCGAAGAAGAATCTCGGCAAATGGCTAAACGCTGCTGTCCACGGTGAAGATGTGGGAATCATCTCTGGCGCTGCAATCGTTGCGCTGAAGCCTGTGAAAGTCCGTATCGCTCATCCGGTGGAGATTCGAGAGATTGAT
>QHNV01000224.1 GCA_003218535.1 Verrucomicrobiota bacterium | reverse complement strand
TGGCAATCGGTTACTGGATCGACCCCCATTACGGTGCGCGTTCGCTCGTGGGCCTGGCGATCGGGACATTGATCGGCGGGGCGTGGCAATTGATGGGACAATTTCCGTCGCTATGGCATGTCGGCTACAAATTTCACTCCGATTTTCACTGGCGTGACGAAGGCGTGCGCACGGTGCTGACCTTAATGGGACCGGCCGTGATCGCTGCCAGTGCCGTGCAGGTGAATGTCCTTATCAATAGTGGTTTTGCGGCCAGTCTCGGAAACGGGCCAGTGAGCTGGCTCAACATTGCGTTTCGACTGATGCAATTGCCCCTCGGAATTTTCGGAGTCGCCATCGGCACTGTTACGCTTCCGCTGGTCTCAAAGAGCGCTGCCCTTGGGAATACGGCTGAGTTCCGCGCGATTCTTGCGCGCGGGATGCGGCTGGCATTTTTGCTTACAATTCCGTCCGCGATAGGACTCGCAATGCTTGCGTCTCCAATCATCAGCGTGATCTATCAGCACGGGCGGTTCACAGCCGAAATGACGCGGCAAACCGCAGGCGCGTTGCAATTTTACGCGATTGGCCTCGTTTCCTACGCGGTGTTGAAAGTGCTGACGCCCGCATTCTATGCAATCGGCAAACGTAACACTCCGATGGTAGTGAGCTTTCTCGCCATCGGCGCGAATCTTTTTCTCAACTGGCTTTTCACGTTCCGGCTAGGCTGGGGGCACCGCGGCCTTGCGTTCTCAACGAGCCTCGTTGCGACAATCAATTTTCTTTTGCTTTACGCGCTAATGCGCCGTCATACACGCAGACTGGAGACACGCCAGACGCTCATCGGTCTCGGAAAGATTTGTCTTGCTGGCGCACTGCTGGCCCTGGTCTGCTGGGCGGCCAATTACTGGTGGCTCGATGCGTGGGCGAGCCTGCGCTTTTTCCAAAAGTTAGCCGCACTGCTGGCCGCGATTGCATTCGGCGCGATGACGTTTTTTGGGGCAGCCTTTTTGCTGCGGGTAAGCGAGGTGCAGGACATCGTCGATGTTTTTCGGCGACGCGTAGGTAGCCATGGTGCCTGAACCGCCATGGCGCGATTGACTCCGAAAGCTCTCGCGAGTTGTCAATCGCTCTACCTCAACGCTTGATCGAGGTCCTCGATCAAGTCGTCCGCATTCTCTAGGCCGATGGACACCCGTAACAGACCTTCGGGTGAAGTTGTCCCCGATCCCTCGATGGATGCTCGATGCTCGATCAAACTTTCCACGCCGCCCAAACTCGTGGCGCGAATAAAGATTTTCGTCTTAGCTGTGACAGACATCGCCGCGTCGCTTCCATCCTTCACTTCAAACGAAAGCATCCCGCCGAACATCGACATTTGCTCCGCAGCAATCTCATGTCCCGGATGCGATCGTAGTCCTGGATAATGGACACGCGCGACCTTTGGATGTCGCGCAAGGAACTCCGCCACTCTCATGGCATTCTCCGAATGCGCGCGCATGCGCCACGGCAAGGTGCGCATGCCGCGCAGGATCAGCCAGCAATCAAACGGAGAGGGGACTGCGCCGCCCTCGTATTGAATGCTGCAGAGGCGTTGGAAAAAATCATTCTCTATCCTGGCAACAACGATTCCTCCGAGAACGTCACAATGGCCGCCGAAATATTTCGTCGTCGAGTGCAGGATTAAGTCGGCGCCGAGATCAAAAGGCCGTTGCAGCACTGGTGCCCAGGTATTATCGCAAACGCAGATTGCGCCCGCTCCGTGGACGATCTCGGCGACAGCGGCGAGATCGACAATTTTCAACAGCGGATTGGACGGCGTTTCCATCCACGCCAGCTTAGTTTTAGGACGTAGCGCTTTTCTGACTGCGGCGAGGTCGCTCATGTCGATGAAATCGGCTTGGAGACCCCAGCGCAGAAAAATTTCACGCAGCAGTCGCGATGTACCATAGTAAGCATCCATATGTGCCAGGACATGATCACCAGGCGCGAGCGCCTGAAATATCGACATGGTTGCTCCAGTTCCGGACGCGAACGCTGCCGCCGCTGCGCCGCCTTCGAGCATGCTGACTCCACGTTCTAGCGCTTGACGATTCGGATTGTCGTTGCGCGTGTACATGAATCCGCGCGAGTACGTTCCTTCGACGTCGCGCTCGAAAGTTGTGGAAAGATAAATTGGGGTGGCGACTGCCCCGGTTGCAGGATCAACGGCGTGCCCGGCGTGAACGGCTAGAGTTTCAATTTTCATTTCGGCCGCGACGTTACTCAATTTCAAACGCGATTGTCGATGTTTGTGCGCACTCGTCGTAATGCGTCGCCTTAGTCTCATTGCAACGGCGTTTTGGATTTGACGGCATTACGACCACAGCGCAAATAGCAACTTTCCGATGGAGCCCCAAGTTTCGACAGATTCCCCCGTAACGATTTACGATGACGAGGTTTTCCAGATGGCTTGCGAGCAATTTCGCGTCATCGCGGATTATTTGAACATCGACCAGAACGACCGCGAGTGGGCGACGTATCCGAAGCGCGCTGTCGCCGTAACGTTGCCTGTGCACATGGACGATGGGAGCACCAAAGCCTTTCAGGGCTACCGCGTTCAACATCACATCGCGCTCGGTCCGACCAAGGGCGGCACACGGTTCGCGCCTTCGCTTTCAATGGGTGAAACCGCGGCGCTGGCGATGTGGATGAGCTGGAAATGCGCCCTAGCGCAGTTGCCGTACGGCGGGGCCAAAGGCGGAGTAGCTGTAGATCCAACGAAGTTGTCGCGTAACGAGCTCGAGGCGGTATCGCGCCGTTACATGCAGGAAATGATTCCGTTCGTCGGCCCGCACACTGACATCATGGGACCCGACATGGGCACGAACGAACAAATCATGGCGTGGTTCATGGATACCTACTCCGTTTACATGGGCTATGCCGTCAATGAAATCGTCACCGGCAAACCGGTCGCGATCGGGGGAACCGAAGGCCGACGCGAAGCAACCGGGCGCGGCGTTGTTTATCTGATCGAGCGCGCCATGAGTATGCTGAAGATGGATCCCGAAAAATGCACGGCGATTGTGCAGGGATTCGGCAATGTGGGTTCTGTAGCGGCTCTTTCGCTCGCCTACAAAAGCGGCGTGAAAGTCGTCGGGATCAGCGACGCGCACACGGCGATTTACAATCTGAAAGGGATCGACGTCAAAGCAGCCGAACAACATATTTTAA
>QHNV01000072.1 GCA_003218535.1 Verrucomicrobiota bacterium | reverse complement strand
AAGAAATGCTGATCTCATTTCTCTTTCTCGCCGATCGCGTGGCACCGACGTGTGCCAAAAGCTAAATGTCGACGGAACACGATCACGCCAGATGATTGTATCCCCTAGACTAAAAAACCAGCAAATTGGAGCTAATACCGGCTAAGCCCGAATCGTCATAAGTCGCTGATTTGCAAGACAAAGTCAAAGATAGCTAATGTCGGCAAACACCCGTTTTCTAATTACAAATCAGCTGCTCTACCAGCTGAGCTATGCCGGCGCAGACGCGGTACACATTACCGCTCTCCGAGTTCGCAAACAAGCTGTCGGTCGGTCTTGGTTTTTCCTGGGATAGTAAGCGATCTGGAGTCCCTCAGTGACAGACATGAGAAACGGCGTCGGTGAAATTGCAATTCATCCTTTGACGTTGCCAATAGGTGTGAATCGCATCACTGGCTTGCTAATCCCAGCTAGCCGCGTCGCTTCGATCACTTCGTCAATGTCTTTGTAGGCAGCTCCGGCTTCCTCTGCCAGTCCTGCCCAAGAAGTGCTCCGGATGTAAATACCGCGCGCTTCGAGGTCGCGCTGGAGTTGTTTGCCGTGCCATTGTTTGCGGGCTTTGGTGCGGCTCATCGTGCGTCCGCTGCCGTGCGCGGTGCTGAAAAAGGTTTCCGCGCCCGATGCGGTGCCAACAAGCAGGTACGAACCGGTCTCCATGCTTCCGCCAATGATCACTGGCTGGCCAATGTCCCGGTAGCGCGCAGCGATTTCCTCGCGACCTGGGCCAAATGCGCGCGTCGCGCCTTTGCGATGCACGAGCAGCGTTTTTTCTTTTCCATTGAGAGCGTGCTTTTCGAGTTTCGCGGTGTTATGAGCAACGTCGTAAATCATCCGCATGCCAAGATCCTCTGCGTTTCGACCGAATACCTGGGAAAAAACTTCGCGTATGCGGTGAAGAATCACCTGCCGATTTGCGAACGACATGTTCAGGCCGCATTTCATTGCAGCGAAATAATCGCGCCCTTCGGGCGACTCAAACGGCGCACACGCCAGCTCGCGGTCGAGAATTTTGATGCCGTATTTGTTCTCCATCACTTTCAGAAAAATCTGTAGATAATCGGTCGCCACCTGATGTCCGAACCCGCGGCTGCCGCAGTGGAACATCACCACAACCTGGTTCGGAATCGTGATTCCAAATTTTGCGGCAAGCTCCTTATCACGCACGTCTTCGGGCCTAACGACTTGCACTTCGAGATAATGGTTGCCGCTGCCGAGCGTGCCGACCTGATTGTAGCCGCGATCGATTGCGCGCTGGCTGATTTTCCGCGCGTCAGCGCCGGAGATACAGCCGTTTTCCTCGGTAAGTTCGAGGTCTTCCTGCCAGCCAAGATCGCGTTCAACGCACCAACGCGCGCCTTCCTCAACGACATTGCGAAAATCGTCGCGCGACAATTTCAAAAAACCATGGCTGCCGACGCCTGCGGGCACGCGCTGAAAAAGGAGATCGACAATTTCCTTTAGACGCGGTTGCACATCATCGAGCGTGAGGTTCGTGATGACGAGCCGCATGCCGCAGTTGATGTCGAAGCCGATGCCACCAGGCGAGATGACGCCGCCCTCGCGAATGTCCATCGCTGCCACACCACCGATGGGAAATCCGTAGCCACTGTGGCCATCCGGCATGCAGAGCGCGTAGCGACTAATGCCCGGCAGAGTCGCGACATTGCTGATTTGCTGGTAAACCGCCTCGTCCATTTCGCGCACGAGTTTTTCCGTCGCAATAATCCGTGCCGGTACTCGCATACCGTGCTTGTAAGTTACCGGCAATTCCCAGACGGTGTCCGAAACTTTTTGGAGATGATCGACGATGGCCATGTGAAATATCTCAACGGTAAATCGTTTTCAAAGACCTCGACGGACGATCAGCAATGTACGCTAGAATCTGGATAGCTGTAGCTGGCATCGCTGATACCAGCAGGCCGGGTCAGTGCCCCCGGCTAACAGTATATTTCAGCGCGGGATTTTGACGCTGTCCTGCCGCCCACTTCTCAAGCGCGGCCGCAGTGACGCTCCCGCTTTGAGGAAGGAATCGACCCACCAAAAGACGTTCTCGTCGCGCACTACCCGTCTCATGCGTTTCATGCGGGCGGTGCGCTCGGTCTCCTTCATGCGGAAGGCTTCTAAAATCGTGTCCGCCATTTGCTCGACGTCGTAGGGATTGACCAGCACCGCGCCCGGCTTGAGTTGCTCGGCCGCGCCTGCGAATTGGCTTAAGATCAGCACGCCATCGTTGTCGATGCGACACGCGCAATACTCCTTGGCTACGAGATTCATTCCGTCTTTGAGCGGCGTCACGAAGGCGATGTCGCAGCCGCAATAATGCGCGAGGAGATTGTCGCGATCGAGGCTGCGAAAGTGGTATTGCACCGGCAGCCACGTGCTCGTCGAGAAGCGCCCGTTGATATCGCCCACGAGGCGATCAATGCGATCTTTGAATTCGTGATACCTCGGAATCTGCACCCGGCTCGGCACGACAACCTGGATGAGGACCACGCGCCCGCGCAGTTCGGGATGGCGTTCCAAAGCGGTGCGAAATGCACGTAATCGTTCCGGGATTCCCTTGCTGTAATCGAGCCGGTCCGAACCAAGTATCAACTGACAATCGGGAAAAGTGACGCGTAACTCCTCCGATTTTTTTGCGACTGCGTCGGCGCTTGCACCATTTTCAAATGAGTCGAAGTCGATCCCGATTGGAAAATGTCCAACGCGAATTTCGCGTTTTTCGAAGCGAACTAATTGCAGGTCCCGGCGAGGGAGAATCTTTGTGTCCAACATCACCCGCCGCACACACTGAATGAAGTTGCGGACATCTCGCCGCGTCTGGAACCCGAGCAGATCGAATTGGAGCAGCGCCCGCAGGAGCCGCTGTTGTTGCGGAAGCTTCGAAAAAATATCGTACGGCGGAAAAGGGATGTGCAGGAAAAACGTCAATCCCCGAAGTTTTCTGGACAGCGCCTGCTCGCGCAGTGCCTGGGCTACGTACATGAGGTGATAGTCGTGCACCCAGATGAAATCATCCGGCTGCGCGCAGCGGGCGATCGCATCCGCGTAGCGTTCGTTCACTTGTTTGTAAGCTTGCCAGTATGCCGGCTCAAAATTGCAGAAATTCTGCAGGTCGTGAAAAAGCGGCCAGATCACCTCGTTGGAATAACCATAGTAAAATTCGTCACGCTCGGTTTCACTTAAAGCCACTGGCACAACTTTGTAACCGGCGTAGCGCGTCGCTTTGGCCAACGGTTCCTGTGGGATTTCACCCGCAGTTCCAGGCCAGCCGATCCACGTTCCGCCGCGCTCGCGCAGCACTGGTTCTACCGCAGACACGAGTCCGCCTGTAGCCGGCGTAACCGTCCACAAATCTTCGCCAGCCGAATCGAGCGCGAATGGCAATCGATTGGAAACGACTATCAGGCGATTCATATAACAATGGGGTTAAAAAAGTTACATTGTTACAACGGAGCCGCTCAGGAACCGTTTCAACCTTGTAACCTTGTAACTCTTTTACCTCCTTTTGCTAAAATCGTTAAGTCGAATATGATTCCCTCGGCACTCGAGCACCTTCAGGAGATCGCTGCGCGCAGCGGTCGGACAGCGGTCTTTCTCGATTACGACGGGACGCTGACACCGATCGTGCTGCGGCCGGAAGAGGCGATTCTTTCCAGTTCAATGCGCGAGGTATTGCGAGCGCTCGCTGCTAAAGTGCCGGTCGCCATCCTCAGCGGCCGCGACTTGGAGGACCTGCGCCAACGGGTGAGCATCGAAGGGATTGTTTACGCGGGCAGTCACGGCTTCGATATTGTCGGGCCCCGCGGGTTGAGGAAACAAGTGGCCCCAGAGTTTCTTCCAATCCTCGAAGATACAGAGAAAGAACTTAAGCAAAAACTTCGCGATATAGCTGGTGCGCAGCTGGAACGGAAACGCTTTTCCATTGCGGCGCACTTTCGCGAGGTGCCTGATGAGAGGACGCCTCAAGTTGAACAGGCTGTGAGCGAAGTAGCCGCGCGGCATCGGAAATTGCGCAAGACGGCCGGCAAAAAAGTGTACGAACTTCAGCCGGACGTCGACTGGAACAAAGGCAAAGCCTTGCTCTGGCTGCTGGAGGCAATGGGCCTTGACCCGGAGGAAATGTTTCCGATTTACATCGGCGATGATCTCACGGACGAAGACGCGTTTCGTGCAGTTGAGCGATGCGGCGTCGGCATTGTTGTGAATGAAAAGCCGCGCGCGACCGCTGCTCGTTACTTCCTCAAGGACCCTGTAGAAGTCGAACTGTTCCTTCGCGAGATCCTAGCCAGGCTGCGCGACAACTCCCATTCATAATCGCGCGGCGAAGGGAAATTGTACCATTTGGAATCAGCGGAAGATGCTCGCTCCAGTCGGAAACGCCGCATGTGCATCGGAACCAATCGCGCTGATAGAAGCTGGCCGCTTCGCGGATCGACATCAATCAGATACATCAACGCGAGATCTCCGCGAAAGCTCTCATAACCGCTGATCCCCTCATAATCAGTGAGAAAATCTCCGCAACCGTAAAGAATAAGGTGATCTTTGAAAACCTCGATCGCCCTGACGTGATGCGACGAATGCCCATGCACGATTGAGATGCCTTCCTCAATCAAGCGGTGGGCGAACGCGATTTGTTGGCGCGGAATCTGGTAGCCCCAGTTGCTGCCCCAATGAATCGAGGCGATGAGCAGATCGCCCGGTTCTTGTGGATCTGAGGTGAACCGGCGCATAGCAGCTGCAATTCGCGTGGCGGTTTCGTCCGAAAGATCATCGAGCAGATTCACGCCGGCGTGGCTGTCCGTGGCGCGCCATTGTTCGAAGACGCCGCTTGTTGTCGATCCAAACGAGAAGAAATGCACGCGTCCTTTGCCTGCCACGTTCAAAACTGCAGGCGCCGCTGCGTCATGCGCATTGTTTCCCGCGCCTGTATGGGAAATATGCGCCGCGTCCAGAGCTCGCAATGTCTCGGCTAATCCGTTGTAACCCCAATCCAACATGTGGTTATTCGCCAGAGCGCAAGCGTCGATGGTTGCAGCAGTGAGACACCCAACGTTCTGCGGGTGCATCCGATAATGAATTTCTTTATCGGGCCATTGTGCCTCTGTTGAGGTGATGGCCGTTTCCAAATTCACGATTCGCAAATCGATGGCCGATCGCTGTAGTTCCTCTAACGCATCCCCCCAGATGTAATCAAAGCTCACTGGACGCTCGATCGGACCGTTTGCGGCCTCGGCAAGATCGACGTATGCGCGCGCGTCGCGAATGTACGGCTCGTACAAAACCGGATTTACCGGATGCGGCAGCGCCTGATCAATGCCACGCCCCGTCATCACATCGCCGCAAAGAAATAGCCGCAATCGAGGATTGTCATTGCCGCTCATGCTCGTGATCGTGCTCTTATTCGCAGAGGATTGTAGGGCGCTCCGGCGAACGCGCCAAATTCCGCAAGCGATGCATTTGCCCTACAATGGTCTGTAACAATAGCCTGAGCCATGTCTCGCGACCCAGTTGAAAAGTTCATCAAACTTTTGCGAAAATCGCCATCCGGTGCAGTCTTTAATCCGTGGTGGCAAGTCGATAAGCAAAACGACATTGGCCGCAATGCGCCCGCCATCCGACGAAAACAGTTACGCGCGTATCTGCGAAAACGACTGGGCAAAGCAAAATTCGCGGTGATCGGTGAGGCCGTTGGCTATCGCGGCGGTCATTTCAGCGGAATTCCCATGACTTCTGAGCGAATCCTTCTGGGAAAATTGAAAGATGGGAGGATCGAGCCGAAGCAAATCTTCGCCGGCATCAGTTTGCGTGGCATTCATTCGATCGGCGCCGCGGCATGTTGAGCAATCGAACGCCAACAAAGAAAGAGCAGGCTGCCGGTCTGCCGGTGCTCAAAGCTTTCCTCGGACTGTTTCGGTGCGATGAAATCGTGGCGCTCGGTAACGTCGCCAGCGCGGAGCTTGAAAAACTGGATGTCAAAATGCATCGGGTTCGCCATCCCGCCTCGGGCGGCGCCAAACTTTTTCGCGACCAGATCGCCGAGATCCTGCGGTGAGTTTCGATTGTGACTGCTGAGTCTAAGCGCGATTTGGAACTGATGAAAAAAAGCAGAAAGTGGAGCATGTACGCGGTTGAGATGGATCAATCCAAACGGCTCCTGGTGATCAGCGCGGTGCAGCGCGTTACCGCAGAGCAGGCCAAGCAGGTTGCGCACGAAGTCCGCAAACTGTTGAAGGATGTGCCGCCAGGGTTTCGCGTGTTGGCGGATTTTCGGTGGCTGGAGTCGATGGATCCTGATGCCGCACGTCACATCGCCGAAATCATGGACGCGCTTGCCGAAAAACAAGTCGCCTCCGTTACGCGCGTGATGCCCGACCCGCACAAAGACATCGGTTTCAACATTCTCTCGCATTTTCATTACGGGCCCGAAATTCAGATCACGACCGTTGAGACGTTGGCCGATGCGCTGCAAAGTTTCGCGGCTGGATGAGCTCGATCGTCAGCAGTTGAAATTAGGGAACCGGTTCCAAGGCCGATCCGCTGCGATGCGCGGCGGCGCTGAAGTTGTCCTTCAGCGCTGCTGTGCAATTAATTTTATTATTAGACGCGTCCGATGCGAGTCGAGAGTTTTAGTCTCCCGTATCGTTCGTCTCCTCGGCGCGTTCCTCTGCGCGCTCATTGCCTCGAGTGCGTTCTTCGTGATGCTTTTTCAATCTTAGGTTTTTGCTCTTTTTTGTGTGTCTGGGAGTTGTGGCCTCATTCTCATCCGAGAACTTTTCTCTGTTCTCTTCAGCGTTGGTGCGTCCAGGCAACGAGCTATTATATCCCTGATCGCTCATATGAGTGTTAACCCCTGGATTGTTGGTCGGGCCGTAATTATTAGGCCCGCCTGTCTGGCCACCACTTTGCCCCTGGCCCATAACGCCCACCGTTAACGCGGTGAACATCGATGCCACGGCCATTCCTACTTTAGTTTCAATGGATAATTTCATTTTTCCTCTTTTGAGTTGATCTCTTTGCACCCTCGCCGATCGATGGTTCTTCCCGCGTACGTTCCTTTTGTGTTTTGAATTAACCCGAGAATTCCCGCTTGCAGGACGAATCGGCTCAACCTCCTAAACGAGGGCCACCTGCTTTTTGCTTTTCCAAAGGTTCGAATCCGGGCGGGACGATGGATGTCAGCGTAATAGATTTCGAATGCAAATTATTTTCTTGCATCCGGACTGCGGAACGACATTCTGGAGCAGTTAATCTTAACCACACCTATGAAAAAATCCGTTTTGTCATTAATCACACTCCTAATTGGCATCGCATTTGTAGTTTCCTGCACGCAACAGCAGGGGACAAGTGCAACTTCGACCACCGCGGCAACGGCCAAGGCCTCGCCATCGCCATCGCCGACAAGGAAGAAGAGGACCACGGCCAAGAAGAAGGCTGCTACCGAAGCGTCGCCTTCGCCCGCTGAGGAAGGCGCGTCTCCTGCGCCGACGCCTTAAAACGTCGGTTAGAAGCTAGAAAATTAGCGGCCGCGTTGGTTCTGCGGTGGTGGGACTAATGCGCGTGCCGTATTTGGTGCTCCAAAGGCGAGCTGAGCCATTGCGCGACGACGCACCTGCTACGCTCGCGAGCGGTGTCCTGTCATCGTGGCTAGGATGAGGCACGCATGGGTTTCTATTCAAAAGAAGTCCGATCGCTGCCATGTTGAGCGTTGCAATTCTCGCGCTAGAATCTGCTCGGAATGTTGGACACGATTCTTGGTTGTCTCAAGTGGGGTGCTGTGGGTTTCGTGGTGGCATTTGCCCTAATGAAGCTCTACGAGGCCAGCCATATTCATGACGATATTCCCAAGCCAGAGTTCAAAGTGCGGCAGTCAAAGCGCGCAGCAATTGTGTTATCGGCCTTCGCTGCAATGCTATCTGCCCTCGTTTGGTTGCTCGTGCAGAACTGGGGCTAGGCTTTCGATCGCCTGAACGCACCGTCGCAGATGGGCGGATGCACATCGAATGACGTAATTTCCGCTAATCCATTCCGGCTCGGCCTGCCTAGTTGAGGCGATCAATTTTTATTACAGGATGGATTTCCCACGCCGTTGCGCGCCAGGGATTATGATATCCGTACCGGGAAATTGAGCGGATTGTCGCGCCGACGTCCTTCGCTTCGTTATGCTCATCATCCCAAAAAGGATAGCCAATCAACCGGACTTTGTGTGCTTTGTGTCCAGTGGATTCGTAGCTCAAATCTGGCCGCCGGAAAAACGCCGCAAGTTCCTGAACCCGGATGCCATCATGAAAAATCGCATTCTGCGTACGCGGCGTGATTTCGCAGATGATAGGTGTTGGATCGCCTGGCTGCGGCGGGTGATCAGGCGGTTCTTCGAAAATTTCAAGGTGCCAGTCATGAAAATCTACGCTGCTACAATTGCACGTTTCGGCTGGTCCAGCGTAGGCCAGAACAAGATAACCAGTCAGTGAGGCAATCGGCGCTTCGAGAATTTCGAGCCGCCGTCTTTCATCTGGATTCAAGTCTCGGCGGTGTTTGCCTCTTGTTTCGGCATCGAAATTGGCGACGTGATTCAGCAGGCCGGCGATATCGAACGATTCAACTGCCAGACCAGCTAGCTCGGGAGCCCACCGATTTTTTAGCGTATTACGCTCGACCGTTTCCGGACTTCTCGCGCTTCCTCCGGGACGCTTAGCGCAATTCCAACGAGTCAGATCGAACTCGATGAGCTCGCGGTCCTCGGAAATCTGCTGCGCAGCTTCCAAGCCGAGCAGGCCAAGGAAAAAAAGGATCGCGCCGCATGCAGCGAAGATCTGTGATCTGCGGATACCGGATTCGGAAGATCGACGCATGTGGAAGCCGGGCGCCTCCCTACGATTCCTCGAGCGCGCCGCCTCTTTTGAGCGGGCAAATGCCGCGTTTTTTCGCATTCGCGATGAAGTCGAAGAATTCTCGCGCTGGTGCGCCGAATTTTATCGTGGTTGCTTTTTCAAGGGCTTGCCCCACGTTCAATCCACTTTCGTAAATGAGTTTGAACGCCGCCTTGATTTCGTCTCGATCTTTTGCGTTAAAGCCGGCGCGACGCAGTCCAACCGCGTTGACTCCAAAGACAGAGTTGCGTTCTGCGGCGATGACGAACGGCGGTAGATCCTTCCCAAATGCGGAGCTGCCCTGCACCATCACCAGTCGCCCAATATGCATGAATTGGTGAAAAGTGGATCCGCCACCGAGAAAGGCGCCGTCATCCACACGTACATGTCCGGCCAATAAACAATTGTTTGCAATGACGACGTTGCTTCCGATAACGCAATTGTGCCCGACGTGCGCGCCGGCCATAAGAAAATTTTTGCCACCGATTTTGGTGACGCTGCCCCCGGCACTGCCGCGATGGATCGTGCAGTACTCACGAATGACGTTGTTGTTGCCAATCTCTACACTCGTGTTTCGGTCGGGGGAAAACGAAACATCTTGCGGCGGTGCGCCAATGATCACGCCGTGTCCGATAAAATTGTCGCTACCGATCGCGGCCTTCCCTTCGACCACTACGTGAGACAGAACGATGGTCCTGTCGCCGATCTCCGCCTCTGACCCAATCAGGGAAAACGGACCGATCTCAACACCGGTGCCAATGCGCGCGCCCAGCTCGACAATCGCCGTTGGATGAATCTTGGCGCGCATCTGCTTTCAGATTTCGATATTCGGATTTCGGATTTCCTGCCTTACAACACGCCCGCTTCCTTGAAACTGAAGTAGCCGGGGTTTCCCTCTGCTGGGGCGCCGATGATGATATGATCGAGTAATTTTATTTGCAGTAATTCCGCGGCTTCGGCCAGACGTCTCGTCAGGCTGTGATCTGTCTGGCTGGGTGACACGTCGCCGGAAGGATGATTGTGTACGACAATCACGGCATGCGCTTGGTAAGTAATGGCCGGACGAAATATTTCACGGGGATGCGCGATGCTCTCATTAAGACTGCCGAGCGAAATCTCCTCCATGTGCGTTAGCCGATATCGCGTATCGAGCAGAATGACGCGTAGCGATTCAGTTCGCAGCCGACGCATCTCCGGCCCGACCAGTTCACTCACGAGTTCAGGCGAATCGAGTTTTTGCTTCGCTAATGTTTCGCGCGCGAGCCGTTGACCCAGGCCGAACGCCGCTACCAACTCGAGTGCTTTCGCGGGGCCGATGCCTGGGATATCAAGCAGTTCTTTCACGCTGCATCGGCTTATGCCTGTGAGAGATTTGTATTTTTCGAGTAATTGTCGGCCTACTTCGACCGCATTTGCACCTCTCAATCCCGTGCGCAAGAGAATAGCGATCAATTCTGGATCACTTAGGGCGGTTACTCCTCGCGCGAGTAATTTTTCCCGCGGGCGCTCCTGGGCGGGCATCTCGCGGATCTTGAGCTGCGACATCTAATGCGGGAACAGCTTGATCAGACGCGAAGTCGATCGAACATTTCGCGCAAGGCGTCGCACAATAAAAAGAGCGCGTCTGCATATGAGTTCAGCGCGATGCCGTCCAGCATTGTTTGCGCATCGCGAATCATGTCGCTCCCGACTACGATCGACTCGTTGAGCGCACCGTTGGTTGCGCCGGCCCTGAGAAGCTCGGTCATCTCTTCAATTCGTTCTTCCAGAACAAGCTGACAAGAACGCTCGCGTTCAAACTCGGATGCCGAGCGCAGAAAAATCAAAACTGGAAGTGTAAACTTACCCTTCCGTAGATCTGTTCCCAGTGTTTTGCCAGTAGCGCTTTCGGTACCGGCGATATCGAGGCAATCATCATAAATTTGATACGCCGTCCCGATTTGTACTCCGAACTTCTTGAATGTTTCAATCACGTTCGGATCAGCTTCGCTGATGAGTGCGGCCAGTTCCGCTGCCGCGCCAAACAGTGATCCGGTTTTCTTCTCTACAATTCGCAAATAATCTTCGACTTGAAGTTGAAGATCAAAGCGCCGCTGGGTCTGGATCATTTCTCCTGAACAGATTTCACGGGCTGCCTGCGCAATTGCACGACTGACATCCGCATTCTCAAAACGAGCGGCGAGATCCATGGCATGCGCGAATAGACAATCGCCTAAGAGAACGCTGAGCGAATTCCCCCAACGGGCGTTCACGGTGGGCTGTGCCCGACGCCGCTCTGCTTCGTCCATGATGTCGTCATGGACGAGTGTGGCGACGTGGATCAATTCCACAATGACCGCCAGATCGACATGTCCTGACGTGATTTCCCCGGTTGCCCCGCCAGCCAGGAGCGCTAGGAGCGGCCGAAGACGCTTCCCGCGGCCGCCGATGGAGTAAGTTACATATCCTTCGATCTCATGATCGAAAGCCGCCGCTTGCTGGACGATTCTGCTTTCAACTTCTTCCAGATGCGTCTGCATCAACTCCGCCACGCGAGCCAGCGGGCTGACACCCAAGGCGGCCGACGCAGCTGAGCGTGCAGAGGCTTCCACGCGTCGAGAATAGTTGGGTCACTCACAACTTGTCAAAGCATCCTGTTCGCAAATTTTCCGGCCAGCAAGCTTCTAGCCTGTTTACGGCTGGCCGCAAGCGGGACGCTTGCGCTACGCTTCTCAGCGTCTCCGCAACCACGCTTCGGTTCCGTACTTTTGCGCGGCAATTTTCTGTGCTCGATCGCTAACTGCGTCCGACAGATTCCGGATATTACAACTACTAGATAATTCTTTTACGAATCGATCTGCCAGACCATTCCTCAGATAGATGCCTTGTATGCTGCCTTGGTGCAATAGGCCTGCACGTGTGCGCCGTTGCGCCGCCCCTGCAATCTTACGGCCATCAAGCATCACGTCCGCTCGGACGGGGTTCGCGAAACAGTCGTAGCCGCGATCGGAGCTCGCGATTCCGCTGTCAGCGATTCGGACTATGGGGGCTAGCTCCGCGCACTCACCGTTCGCAGCCAACGCATCCACCACAGCACGGTGAATTTTTTCATAGATCGACGTCGACGATTCGCCGAAGGCCGGATCGCCAGAAGGAATTACAATCGAGTACGTGAGGTCGTCTCCGTGAAAGACGGTGCCGCCACCCGTCCAGCGGCGGACCAAGTCGCGTTCGTGAGCGTAACTCGCGACTTCACCAAATCGTCCAAAATAACCGAACGACAGTGCAGGAGAAGCCCATCGATAAAATCGAATCGAGGGCACCGCTGCTGATTCGAGCAGGGCTTCATCAATCGCCATGTTCATCGCCGCGGAGTGCCCGGCGTCCTCGTGATAAGTGTGTAGCGCAGCGAAGATCGACATCTCAGATTTGGCCAGCGAGTTCCCCAAGGATTTTCGACACGGCGTCACGCGGCTGCGGATGCGTCGTGATTGGTCGTCCGATGCCGATATAATCTGCGCCCGCTTCGATTGCCTGGCGGGGTGTCATGAATCGTTTTTGATCACCCGGCTCCGCCCAGCTCGGACGAATTCCCTGAACCGCGATTTTGATTTTATTTCCAAATTCCGCGCGCAGCTTTTTGATTTCATGTGGGCTGGCCACGACCCCGTCGATTCCTGCTTCGGTACCCAGCCTAGCCAGGCGCAAGACTTGGTCTTCCACCTTGTCGTAGATTCCAATTTCGCGCAGCGTCCGTTCGGTCGCGCTCGTTAAAACTGTCACGCCCAGGAGCAACATGCTATCTGCACGAGCCGCGATCGCGGCGCGGATCATCTCGCTGCCCCCGCTCAAATGAATGGTCAGCATGCGGACGCCAAGATGGCTCGCGGATTCGACTGCTCTTCCGACCGTGTTGGGGATATCGTGGAGCTTGAGATCGAGCCAAACTTTGGCGCCGGTGGACAAAACGGCGCGCACAATTCCCGGGCCTTCGGCCGTGTAAAGTTGCAGCCCGATTTTGAAGAACGAAATCTCGGCGCGCAGCTTCTCCACCAGGTCGAGCGCTTTTTCTTTTGTCGTAACGTCCAGCGCGACGATGATTTTATCAGCGGCGTTTGTCATTACGAGCGAACCCGAGGAATCTCTCGTTGTCTCTAATTGTTGACGCAAGCGATACCTCGACTCCGCTCGACATGACAATTGAAATGCAAATGATGCAAGTCCGCGCTCCCGCGAAAATCAATCTTTCGCTGAAAATTCTCGGCCGGCGCGCCGATGGCTTTCACGAAATCGAAACGCTCATCGTGCCGGTTTCGCTTTGCGACGAGATCAAGATCGACAAGCACCCGACTAACAAGGGAATCGAGTTTACTTGCAACGATGCATCAGTGCCGAAGGGAGATGACAATCTGGTCGTGCGCGCGGCAAAAACGTTTTTCGAGAGGACGAAACTCAAGGGCGGCGTCTCGATCCGGCTCAAGAAAATGATCCCACACGGCGCGGGTCTGGGTGGGGGGAGCAGCGACGCGGCGTCAATATTGCTCGCGCTTAATGAACTGTTCGAGACGAAATTGCCACGTGAAGCGCTGGCGAAGATGGGAGAAGCAATCGGATCGGACGTTCCGTTTTTTGTTTTTCAATCCAGCGCGATCTGCAAAGGGCGCGGCGAACTCGTCACGCCGGTGAAGCTGCACGAGGAATTGTCGATCTTATTGTTAAAGCCAGAATTTGGCGTGTCCGCGGCTTGGGCTTACCAACGCTGGCAAGACTCTCAAGAGGTCCCAGGAGTTCGTTACAAACCGCAGGAGTTCGCTGGCCAAACTTTTCTGAATGATCTCGAACGGTCGGTTTTCGACAAGTTCGTTTTCCTAGCGCAAATGAAAACTTGGCTGCTCGAGCAACCGGAAGTCGGCGCTGCATTGATGTCGGGCTCGGGCTCAACTGTATTCGCTGTGCTACGGGAGGCTGCAGATGCCAATCGCGTCGCTGAGCGCGCGAAGGCGGAGCTCGATCCGGAGCTGTGGGTGTGCGTATGCGAGACATCCGGTGGATCGACCGCTCCGCGGACGATGCCAACCATACAGCCGTAGGCCTATTTTAGCATCGCGCTCGGAGAGCACGATCCACCTATTGGCCCATGGATCGGCGGAATCTCGCGCGCGCGTACTCGCGATTCAGTTTCGCAATGAAACTGGCGCTAATCTCGGCGGGACAAACCGCTTCGCATTCGTAAGTGTTAGTGCAATTACCGAAACCTTCCGCGTCCATTACCTGCACTATGTTCAAAACGCGGCTATCCCGTTCCGGATGTCCCTGTGGCAAAAGCGCAAGATGTGAAACTTTCGCAGCTGTAAAAAGCATCGCGGATCCGTTTGGACAGGCCGCCGCACACGCGCCACAACCGATGCAAGCTGCCGCTTCCATCGCAAGATCGGCATCGTGTTTTGGAATGGGAATTGCATTCGCCTCCGGCGCGGATCCCGCGCGGGCGGAGATGAATCCACCAGCCTGCACGACGCGATCCAGCGCGCTTCGGTCGATCACCAGATCCTTGACGATCGGGAAGGCGCCAAGGCGAAATGGCTCGACTGTGATGGTCGCGCCATCGCGAAATTTTCGCATGTAAAGCTCACACACCGCGCCTGGGTGATCAGGCCCGTGTGCTTCGCCATTAATGGCGAGCGAGCAGGTACCGCAAATGCCTTCGCGGCAATCGGAGTCGAACGCGATCGGTTCCTCGCCGCGGCGCAGCAAATTTTCGTTCAGGATGTCGAGCATTTCGAGGAACGACGTGTTCGGCGAAATATCATGCACTTCGTAATCAACGAGTTTTCCGCGTGATTGCCGATTTTTCTGACGCCAGACTCTCAACAGAAAGTTCATAGTTGAGAGTTGATAGTCGATAGTTTCATAGACGAGCGCGCGACGTTAGACTAAACCCAACGATTTTCGCAGGCCCCTGAGCATGCGGCCAATTTCATCCGCCGCCGAGTGCAACCCGCGAAAATTCTCTTCGTTTAAGAATCCTTGCCGCCGGCCAATGAAAGCTTGTGAAACAACCTCAAATACCGAACCGGTCGCGATTTCGATGAATCGCGCGAAATCGGTTTGCGACATGCGGGACGTTCCCTCCGCAATATTCGCGGATATCGATACTGCAGCGCGGCGCATTTGGTTGGTAAGACCGAACCGTTCGTCAGCCGGGAAAATCCGCGTGTGATCGTAAACTAGATCGGCGAATTCAATCGCCTTTTGCCAAACGCCTAGTTTTTCGAAGTTAAACATATTCTTCTCCTTGTTTGTCTCTCAACTCTCAACTAATGACTCTCAACTTCACTTATAGCTTCTCTGCGTTAAGTGAACCGTTTCGAAATGTAGCGGTTCGCGATGCAGCTTTGGCGACGCCAGTTGCCCATCGCCTTGAAATTCCCATGCGAACACGGCGGCGTGGTTTTCGTCGTCCCGGAGCGCCTCGCCGTCGGGTGTCTGATGCTCTTCGCGGAAATGTGCTCCAGCAGATTCGTCGCGCTCGAGGGCGTCGGCGCACATCAACTCAGCAAACTCCAAAAAATCTGCCACCCGTCCAGCGCGTTCGAGCGATTGATTAAAATCCTCGCCGTCACCGAGCACGCGGACATTACTCCAAAATTCCTCGCGCAACTTCGGAATCGTGGCCAGCGCCTCCCGTAATCCTTTGGCGTGCCTGGACATTCCGCACTTGTCCCAAAGAAGAAGGCCAAGCTCGCGATGGAGGGAATCTAGCGAACGTTTTCCATTCACACCGAGAATCTTTTTGATTCGCGCGCGCACCTCGCCTTCTGTCTTTTGGAATTCTGGCGCGTCGGGGGACGGTCGTTTTCCCATTTGCCCCGCCAGATAATTTGGGAGCGTGTAAGGCAAAATGAAATAACCGTCGGCGAGACCTTGCATGAGAGCGCTGGCACCGAGGCGGTTTGCGCCATGATCCGAAAAATTCGCTTCGCCGAGCGCAAACAGACCGGGCACGTTACTCATCAGATCGTAATCCACCCACAGCCCGCCCATCGTGTAATGCACGGCGGGGTAAATTCGCATCGGTACTTCGTAGGCGTCTTCGCCGGTGATCTTTTCGTAAACTTCAAACAAATTTCCGTAGCGTTCCCGAATTGTGTCCTCGCCGAGGCGTTTGATTGCGTCGGCAAAGTCGAGATAGACACCGCGTCCGCCGGGGCCGACACCTCGGCCTTCATCGCAAACTTCCTTGGCCGCGCGCGATGAGATATCACGCGGAGCAAGATTACCGTAGCTGGGATATTTTCGCTCCAGATAATAATCGCGATCTTGTTCGGGAATCGCACCGGGCGGCTTGTCGCGATCCCCTTTGCGTGTCGGGACCCAGACACGTCCGTCGTTGCGCAGCGACTCGGACATGAGCGTCAATTTTGCTTGGTGTTCGCCGCTAACCGGTATGCATGTGGGATGAATCTGCGTGAAGGAAGGATTCGCAAAGAGCGCGCCTCTTTTGTACGCGCGATAGGTGGCCGTGACGTTGCTGCCGCGCGCATTGGTCGAGAGATAAAAAACGTTCCCATATCCACCGGTCGCGAGCACGACGGCGTCACCTGCGTGCCTGTCGATCTTTCCTGAGCGCAAACTGCGGGTGATAATTCCGTTCGCTTGTCCATCAACAACGACTAAATCGAGCATTTCTGTGTACGGGAACATCTGCACCGTGCCCGCAGCGAGTTGGCGGCACAGGGCCTGATAACAGCCGAGTAACAGCTGTTGACCGGTCTGCCCACGCGCATAAAACGTGCGCGATACCTGGGCGCCGCCGAACGAACGATTGGCAAGCAATCCGCCATATTCGCGCGCGAATGGCACGCCCTGCGCCACGCATTGATCGATAATGTGATTGCTGATTTCAGCGAGGCGATAAACGTTCGCTTCGCGCGAACGAAAATCGCCGCCCTTTATTGTGTCGTAGAATAGTCGGTAGACGCTGTCGCCGTCGTTCTGGTAATTTTTTGCGGCGTTAATACCGCCTTGCGCGGCGATCGAGTGCGCGCGCCGCGGCGAATCCTGGAAACAAAAGCATTTCACGCGGTAACCCAGTTCGCCCAAGGTCGCCGCGGCTGATGCGCCAGCGAGGCCGCTTCCCACAACGATGATCTCGAACTTCCGGCGATTATTTGGACTGACCAATCGCGAGTGATCGCGATGGCTGCGCCACTTTTGGTCGAGCGGACCAGGCGGAACTTTTGGATCGAGCGTCCCAATCATGTTTCAATCTGATTTGTTTTGAGATTTGATATTCGGACTTGGAAATTTGTCTCACAGTTGTTGCGCTGGTTTGATCACTCCCAGCAGGATGGCGACGGGAATAGAGGTGTAGCCGACGAAGAGCAGCCAAGCAAAGATTCGACCGCCCAACGACAGAAACGGTGTCAGCTTTCTGTCATTCAACCCCAGCGATTGAAAAAAACTGGATGACCCATGACTCAAATGGAGCGTGAGGTAAAATGCGCAAGGTGATAAGCGATAAACGCGAGTACGATCAGCCCGCTCATCACCATGTGACGCGAGGCAAACGTGGCCTTCACGTATTGTCGGTCGATGTATCGCTCAGGCCGGGCGCGCCGGTTTTCGAGGGCCAGCTGGATCGTCACGTAAATGTGAGTGATGACAGTTAGGAGCAGGAATGCGCGGATCGCCCATAGCAACGGGCCGAGATCGCGCAGATGTTGCGAGTAACCATTGATCCAATTTGGTCCAAGAAAAATCTGCAGATTGCCCAGGAGATGTCCGATCACAAACAGGATCAAAATGATCCCGGTGACGGCGACGATTATTTTCTTCCCGACCGAAGACCGATAAAAAGCCGCTAGAATGTTCACTCTGAATTTGTGCCGTGCGAACCGCGCGTGGTTTGAGATTATGGACGCCACTCGGAGCGTCAAGCTGTTCAGGGAGCAGCGTCGCGGGACTGCTTACTTGAACCTCCCGGAAGAGCGCCCCTAAAATCGCGGCAGCGATCGCGCCCTACAGCAGATCCAGTTGAGCTTCTTCGGGCGGCGTGTCGGCGAAGCGCACGCCAAGACCAATGAGACGCACGGGTTTTCCAGCGCGAGCGAATGCTTCGGCGAGCAACAAACGGAAATCCTGCAAAGCAGGCGTCAATCCGGCGCGTTCGGCCGTCGTGCGGGTGAAATCGTCGAATTTCAGTTTCACGAAAATTTTTGTGATTTCGCGAGTTGATTCTTTTTGCGCGAGATCAGCCATTAAATCCTGGAAGAGTTCCTCGAGCTTTTCTTCGCATTCCTCGAGCGTGGTGAGATCGGCAGCAAAGGTTTCCTCTGTGCTGAGCGATTTGCGCGGACGATCGGGTTCCACCGGCCGGACATCGATCCCGCGACAAAGATCGTAGAGATCGAGACCAAATTTCCCGAAAAGATCGACAAGCTCCGAACGCGAAAAGCGCTGGAGTTCGCCACAGGTCTTAACGCCGAGCTCTTCCAGTTTGCGTTCACTCTTCTCGCCGATTCCCCAGATTTTTCGGACTGGCAAATCTTTCATGAAATCGCCAACTTCCTCCGGCTTCACCTCGCATTGACCGTTCGGCTTGTTTATTTCACTGGCGATCTTCGCGATCAATTTGTTCGGACCAATTCCTGCGGAGGATGTGAGTTTCGTTTTTCGAAAAATTGTGCTGCGGATCTCGTGTGCCAGCGCTGCGGGCGCATTCGGGTGCGCAGTGACGTCGAGATAAGCTTCATCGAGCGAGAGCGGTTCTATCAGTGGCGTGAACCGATATAGGACCCCGCGAATGACTGCGGCTTCACGCCGATAAACATCAAAGCGAGTTGGCACCACGATCAGGTTCGGGCAGCGTTGGAGCGCCATGAAAGTGGGCATGGCCGAGCGCACACCGAACTTGCGCGCCTCATAATTGCACGTGGTCAAAACGCCGCGCCGGTCGCGGACTTCGATCGCCGCGTAAAAACAATCCATGTCCAGATGGATGATGGCGCGCGGCTTAGTTTCATTTTGCACTCACAAATCTGGCACAAGGCGAGAGAGGACACCACGCAGTGAGTAGAGGAGCAACATCATTTATTTTTTGCGCCAAACAACGTCCTCGTTGTTACGGCGATCAATCAACGCATCGACCTCGCCGCGGTCATTGCGGCGAAACAGAATTCGACCCTCTACGCCTTTGCGAAAGAACAGATCGCATGTCTCGGGGACTAATTGTTCTGTCTTGCCTTTTCGCTCTACGAACAGCTTGTGCTCTTTCACTGAAACCATTCTCGTCTGGCCGGGTGCCAACTCGTAGGTTCCAATGTAGTCAGGAAATTTTTTCGGGTCGGCTTTGCCGATTGCTGGATCTTCGTAGTAGCGCATTGCCTGGCTGGCCACGATTTGCCATTCGCCGGTACGGCGCAGCCATGTGTCAGTGACGTGATAGCGTGCGGTGAGATTTTGGCCGAAGATCGTCTCCTTTTCGTCCAAGTCGTAATTGAGCACGGCTGCATCGCCGGCGAGTCGGCTTTGGGGCTTGTCGATCTTGATGGCGCCGGAATATCCATTGGGCAGTGGTGTGATGTCCGCAACAAGTTTCACCTTGTCCAGTGTGCGCCCTTTCTCGTCGGAAAAAATGCAATCGTCCGCAAAATATTTTCGAAAGGGCGCAGGATTTCCGGCGCTAAGAGCGTCGTAAAGTTCTTGTGTGCGGCGAACAAGTTCAGCTTGCGCAATGGAAATCGAGTCTGCCGCACTGGTCACGTTCGCGAGCTGGAAAGACAGGAGGATGACAGCGAGAGAGCTTGAGGTCATGTGGAAAATGTTCGCCGCTCGGCGCGCGACGTTCAATGTTTAACGCCGGGCAAAAGAGAAGCGAGATTGCCTTTTAGCGAAATTTGCGTCATG
>QHNV01000223.1 GCA_003218535.1 Verrucomicrobiota bacterium | reverse complement strand
AAGCCCGGTGGAACATCACCGAAGGTTCCGCTGCCGACGTACGGAGCCCGGGTAATCGCGTCTCAGATCCGTTCTTCTTCCAAGTCGTACACGTCGAACCAGTGATGCACCACTCTGTTACGAGGAATGAACTGCTGAATATAATCCTCCATGTACTCCTGAAGTTCCAAGGGCAAGTCGCTCAAATGCAGGTCGCGTTCCTTGTTGTTCCAGGCAATAATTTCGGCACGCGAACGCTTTTTAGCATGATCGCTGATCCACGCGGCGATCTCATCGTCGGTTGCACCGGTGGCAACGAACGACCGGAAATCATCATAATCGATCTCGGCAAATTTCAGCCAGCGTTGATCGAGCGGACAATTGGAATGGTACTCCCCTTCCCAGCCTGCCAGCACTGCACGACATTTGTCCACGGCGCGCGCCGCCAACACGTAGCCGGCAAGTGTTTGCCGCGGGCTGCGTGGAAACTCTTTTCCGTCGCGTAGATTGCGCGCCAGCAGCTTCACTTTTTCGAGGTTCTTATCCATAGGTTCTCTTTCTTTTTCTTTTTCTTTTTTTTTGGGGCGTCTCCCTCACTTGGTCGAGGCGGATTGCGCGACACTGCTTGCAGGTTTTGATTCTCCCGTCGGTTTCACTTCGACCTGGGTGCCCTCCCGCAAATCGTCCGTCGGATTCATAACGACTTTTGTATTTTCCTTCAGGCCATCCAGCACTTCGATCCGATCACCGAAATCGCGGCCGACATGAATATTTTGCCAATGGATGCGATCTCCGTTTCCGATCGTCGCCACTTGCGGTCCTTCCGTTCGGAACAGAAATGCATTTGCGGGCACGACAATCGGCGCATTCTCGTCAGCCAGAAAGAATTTCACCTGCCCGTACATGCCGGCGTAAAGCCTGCCTTCGTGATTGGGCACTTGCACCTCCACTTGCATGGTGCGCGATTGGGGATTCAGCGCACCGGCCGTACGAGTCACGGTACCGTCGAATTCCTGGCCAGGAAATTCCTGGAGCACAATCTTTGCGGACAATCGCTCGTGAATGGACGGCGCGTTTTCCTGCGGCGCGAATACGTAAACCCGCAATGGATCACTTTGCACGATCCCAAAAAGCGGTGTGCCGGCGGTACCGCTGCCAGCAGTCACCAGTGTTCCAAAGTCGACAAATCGAGCGCTGATTTTTCCATCAAACGGCGCCATGATCTGTTGGAAGCCCTGCAATTTTTGCAACTGCTCATAGTTGGCCTTGGCTCCTTCGTACGCTTTTTCATTTTGGTCGTACTCTTGCTTCGACACCACATTCTTCCCGACCAGGTCGCGCCAGCGATCAGCTGTTACCTTTGCGATCTCATAACTGGCCTTTGCCTGTGCGAGTTGTTGATCCACCTCTGGCGTCTCGATCTCGGCGAGCAATTGGCCCTCTTTGACATCGTCGCCAATGTCCACCTTCCAATCTTTCACGTAACCGTTTGCGCGTGCGTAAATCGTTGTCTCTTTGAACGCCTGAAACGTTCCGGGCAAAATGAGGTCTTTTGGTTTCTCGTCGCGTCGCGCGTCCACCACATCCACGGAGACTCGTCCGATTTGTTGCGCGAAGCGCTCCTGCTCGCTGTGAGCGCGCATGTGTCGCCAGACGCCGATCACCACGAAGAGCGCCAGAACGCCTGCTACCGCGATCGGTCCCCACACCGCAACGCTCCGCACGGGCGGATGAGTGGGAACCCCGCGCTCAGGGACCCGCGCCGTCCCACGCCGATCATCGTCAGGCGCACCATGATGTCGATTCTCTACCGCATGCTCTCCGTGGCCGTTGTGCTTGTGTTTTTTCATCAGGTCCTCTCGGTCTCTCCACGTTCTTGCCGCTCAAATTCTTCGTCTTCGTCACAGGTGAACTCGGCTTTACGCAACATGCTGTAAACCACCGGAACAAAAAACAGCGTCGCGAATGTCGCGACGATCAATCCGCCAATCACGGCGCGTCCAAGCGGCGCGTTTTGTTCGCCGCCCTCACCCAGCCCGAAGGAAAACGGCAACATGCCAATGATCATGGCCAGCGCAGTCATCACCACTGGACGCAGCCGTGTGAACCCTGCTGACAAGGCGGCGTCATACGCATTTTTTGGATGCGATCCACAGCGTTCCTCATTGGCAAAGGAAACCACCAGAATGCTATTTGCCGTAGCGACGCCAATGGCCATGATTGCGCCCATCAATGAGGGTACATTGAGCGTTGTGCCGGTAATGAATAACATCCAGATGATGCCGCACAACGCGCCGGGCAACGCCATGATGATGATGAACGGATCGGTCCAGGATTGGAAATTGACGGCCATCAAAAAATAAACCAGTACGATCGCCAGGAGAATGCCACCGCCGATGCCGGCAAACGACTTGTTCATGCTATCGACCTGTCCGTGAATACTCAAAAATGTGCCACGCGGCAGTTTCGATTTGAATTCGTCGAGCACTTTGTTCACCTGGTCAGCCACGCCACCGAGGTCGCGCCCCTGCACATTGGCCAGCACATCGAAAACCGGCTGCACATTGTAATGGTTGACAATCACCGGCGATTCGCGGCGTTCGACGGCGGCGAGATTGCCTAACAACTCCGGTCGAGGCAGATTTTGCCCGACCACCGGCGTGTTCTGCAAATCCTGCAAGGTGTCCATCTTGTATTGAGGCGTTTGTACCGCCACCTGGTAGTTCACGCCGTTTTTGAAATTCAGCCAGAAATTGGGCGCATTTTGCCCGCTGGAGCTAAGCGAGATCAGCATCGTCCGCGCGACATCATTTTGGGTCAGCCCGATTTGCTGCGCGCGGGTGCGGTCCACATTCACACGCAGGTCCGGCCCGTGCACAAGTTGATGCACGTGCACGTCTGCGGCACCCGGAATCTGCGCTACGCGGGCCTTGATTTCGTTCGCGATGTCGTAGCCTTTTGGGTCGCGCCCCGTGACCTGGATATCGATAGGTGAAGGGATCCCGAAGTTCAAAATCTGGCTCACGATGTCAGGCGCCGAAAAGTAAAATTCCATGTCCGGAAAATCGCGATGCAATTTCTCGCGCAGAATGCGCATGTACTGCGCGGTTGGTTTGTGTTGCGCGTTGAGCGCAACCAGAATCTCGCCGTCGGCGGAGCTAATCGTCGCACTATCACTGAAAGCCAGATTAATTCCGCTAACCGGGAGTCCGATATTGTCCAGAACATTGCCGATCTCGTTTGATGGAATTACGTCCCGGATCTTGCGGCCCACTTCATAAAAGCGTTCTTCGGTCGCTTCGAGGCGGGTGCCTGCAGGCGTGCGCACGTGTAGGCGCAATTGACCCGCATCGACAGCGGGAAAGAAATCGCGTCCGAGAAATGGCACGAGACAAAGCGAAACCAGCACAAAGCCGCACATGGCGGCAAAGACAACCCCGCGATGAGTCAGGCACCATCGCAATACTTCTACGTAGCGGTCACGCACTTTCTCGAACCCGCGATTGAAGTGCTCGTGAATGCCGGAGAAAAATTCGCGTATTCTCGCGAACACCGACGCACGCGGCTTTTGCGCGCCGCCATCTCGTTCGTGCGACCCCGGCGCGCTCGGCGATCGCGCCCTACCATTCTCGTCGAGCGTGCGCGCGAGGCTGGTATCGATTTCCTCCATATGCCCACGCATCAGAAATTTCACCATGGTCGGCACGACCGTGCGGGAGAGAAGATATGAGGCGAGCATGGCAAAGATCACCGCAGTAGCCAGCGGTTGGAACAGATACCTGGCGGTGCCGCTCAAGAAAAAAATCGGCACAAACACGATGCAGATACTTAGCGTCGAAACAAACGCCGGCACCGCGATCTGCATGGCGCCGTCCAGAATGGCGCGGACCATCGGTTTCCCCATGGCGAGGTTGCGGTGGATGTTTTCAAGCTCCACCGTCGCGTCATCAACCAAAATGCCGACCGCGAGCGCAAGACCGCCCAACGTCATGATGTTCAGTGTCTCCCCAAGCGCACCAAGGACAATGATCGAGCATAAGATCGAAAGCGGAATGGATGTCGCGACCACGAGGGTGCTGCGCCAGTTGCCGAGAAAAAGCAGAATCATCAACGCAGTTAGACACGCGGCGATTAAGCCTTCACGCAAAACACCGTTGATCGCGGCACGAACGAAAATCGATTGGTCGAACAGCTGGCTAATCTCCAGTTCCTTCGGCAGGGTGGCTTGAATTCGGGGCAACGCTTCCTTAACGCGTTTGATAATGTCCAGTGTGGAAGCGCTCGCGCTTTTGAGAACCGTCAGTAACGCCGACCGAATCCGATTTTGCGCGACGATGTTGGTCTGCACCGCAAACCCGTCGCGCACATTAGCCACATCGCGGATGTAAACCATCGCTCCATTTACCTGCTTGATAGGCAGGTCATTTAGCGTCTCCAGCAGTTCCGGGCTGCTGTTGAGACGAACGTTATATTCGCGGTCGCCAATTTTTTGCGTGCCAGCGGGCAGAATGACGTTCTGCGCGTTGACTGCGGTGCTTACATCGGCCGGCGAAAGGCCCTT
>QHNV01000071.1 GCA_003218535.1 Verrucomicrobiota bacterium | reverse complement strand
CGCGCTGGCGAAGCGTTGCTGGCACAACCGATGGACAAGCTATTGAGCAAAACGGCAAACGAACTCGGGCTGGACCGTTGCTTTCATGCGGACCAGGACGAACCGCTCACATTGAATTTTCCCGGGGCGTCAGGTCGATGGGGTATTCGCCGAAGCACTTTTCGCGAACAGGGTTTGCCGCACGAGTTGCTGGTATTAACGGATCTCAGCCGCACGTTGCGCGAAGAAGAACGTCGTGCTTGGCAACGTCTCGTGCGAGTGCTCGGGCATGAGATGAACAATTCACTGGCGCCGATCAAATCACTTGCGGCGAGTTTGGAATCGCTGCTGCGACGCGACCCACTCCCAGCGGATTGGAAAGATGATGCAAGCGCGGGATTGAACTCTATTGCTTCTCGGGCCGATTCGCTCAGCCGTTTCCTGCAGGCTTACACACGACTAACAAAGCTTCCGCCGCCTCAAAAACACGATGTCGATCTTGCCAGTCTCGTGCAGCGGGTTGTTGACTTGGAGCCAAGGCTCAAGGTGCAAGTCGTGTCAGGTCCAAAAATCGTCATCCGTGCTGACGCGGCGCAGATTGAGCAAGCCTTAATCAATCTAGTGCACAACGCTGTTGATGCTGCACTTGAAACTCGCGGAAACGTCGCGATCGGGTGGCGTGAGAAAGAAGGTTGCGTTGAAATCTTTGTTCAAGATGAAGGGCCGGGAATTATGAACCCGGCGAATCTTTTCGTGCCGTTTTTCACTACAAAACCCGACGGTTCCGGCATCGGCTTGCCATTAAGTCGTCAAATTGCCGAAGCTCATGCGGGATCGCTGGTGTTAACGAATCGGGAGAATGGCCAGGGCGCGCAAGCTTTGCTGCGCCTGCCGCGCTAACGCCGCAAGCGTGCGTTGCGAGTCCCGAACTTGGGACGGCGCAATCCCACAAGCGAATTGAGAAACACGCGGTTGCAATCCGTTAGGAAAACGTAAGTCGCTAGTGCAGCGTCGGATCTGACTTTCTTTTGTGGTTGGCACGGACATTGCGTCAACAACTGCCAACAAAGGATAAAGACATGAAGCCGATCTCAATAACAGCTCGTAACCACCGGAGGTTTCCACTCGTCGAATGCAATTATCAGCCGCTGAGGCTCAGTGAGTATCGCGCACGATGCGCGCGAACTGAGGCGCCATCTTTTCAAAACATCAGCCGCCATTATTTTCAAAAGGAGGCGCGACGCGATTTTGTCGGCGAAGCATTTCTCTTCGCAACCATGATCGTTCTGGCCGTAGCGCCATTGCTCAGCACGGCATCTGCACTCAGCGAGTTTTGTCGAGCAATTGCTCCGCTTTGATCAGCCCGTGATCCCGCAGCGAAAACCAAAAGAAGAAACAATTGTGCGTCCGGTCGGATTCGCGCCGAGTCTTTCCTCGATGGACGTGCCGCGCCCAGGCGTTGCGGCGAAAAAGCGCAAGCGCCGCATCATGATCATTGCTGCCTCCGCAGTCGGTTTAATTCTGGCGACGATCGCAATCTCGCGGTTGAAACCAGCAGTGCCGAGCGTGGACCGCTCAACTGTTTGGATCGATACCGTCAAACGCGGTCCGATGGTGCGTCAGGTACGCGGTCTTGGTACCCTTGTGCCGGAGGACATCCGCTGGATTCCCGCAAATACGGAAGGTCGCGTGGAGAAAATAAATATCTGGCCTGGTACACCGGTTGAACCGGACTCTGTGATTTTGGAATTAAGCAGCCCGGAGTTAGAGCAAGCCGCGCACGATGCCGAACTCAAGGCGACCGCCGCGGAAGCCGAGTTGACGACTTTGCGCGCGACGGTGCAGCGTGAATTGCTCGACCAGGAAGCAACGACTGCGAAGGCGCAATCGGATTACCAGCAGGCAAAGATGGAGCGCGAGACGAACGATCAGTTGGCGAAGAACGGTTTGATCGCCGAGCTACAATATAAAACGTCAAAGGTGAAAGAGGCCGAGCTGGCGAATCGCAATGAGATCGAACAAAAACGACTGAAGTTTGCCCATGATTCCATTGATCCGCAGTTAGCATCGAAACAGTCCGCCGTCGATCAAGCCAAGCAGCTTGCCAAGTTAAAAGCTGACCAGGTGGAAGCGTTGCACGTGCGCGCCGGTATGTCGGGTGTCCTGCAGCAATTGCCGGTGCAAATCGGACAGCGGATGAAAGTGGGCGATAACCTGGCACGCGTCGCTGACCCGGCAAAGCTGAAAGCGCAGGTCAAAATTGCTGAGACTCAGGCGAAGGATATTCAAGTTGGTCAGAAAGCGATGATCGACACTCGCAACGGCACTGCCAATGGCCACGTCACACGCGTCGATCCCGCAGTGGAGCAGGGGACCGTGACAGTTGAGGTCGCTTTCGATGAGCCTTTGCCGAAAGGCGCGCGACCGGATCTCAGTGTTGACGGAACAATTGAGCTCGAACATCTCGACGACGTCATTTACGTGGGCCGCCCTGCATTCGGACAGGAAAACAACACCGTCGGCATGTTCAAGCTCGTCAACGGCACGTCAGAGGCTGCGCGCACTCCGGTTAAGCTCGGCAAGAGCTCGGTGAACACGATTCAGATCTTAGATGGTTTGCAACCCGGAGACCAGGTCATCCTCTCGGACACGAGTGCGTGGGACGCACACGACCGGATTCGCCTTAACTGAAAAAAAAGCATGAACTCAACTGAACTAATCGCAACCGAACAAACCAACGCTTCCAACGGGAACGGCGCTGCTCCCTTGATACGGCTGAGCGGCGTTACAAAAGTCTTCCTTACTGACGAAGTAGAAACGCACGCCCTTTCGGGAATTCATCTCGATATTCGCGAGGGCGAATATGTTTCGATTGCAGGACCGTCCGGTTGTGGCAAGACCACGCTGTTATCGATTCTCGGCTTACTTGATACCCCTTCAGGAGGCAGCTATGCGCTGAAGGGCAATGAAGTCGCGAATCTTTCGTTCGCTGAGCGTGCGCGCGTTCGCAATCGCGAGATCGGTTTCATTTTTCAGAGTTTCAATTTAATCGGTGATCTCAGCGTTTTTGAGAATGTCGAATTGCCGCTGACGTATCGCGGCATGAGTGCGAGCGATCGCAAGGCGCTTGTAACCGAAGCCCTGGAACGCGTGGGCATGGCGCATCGGGCAAAACATTTGCCGAGCCAGCTGTCGGGCGGCCAACAACAGCGCGTCGCGGTCGCGCGTGCGCTTGCCGGGAGGCCGGCTATTCTGCTGGCGGACGAGCCGACTGGCAATCTCGATTCGCGTAACGGCGAAGCGGTCATGAACCTGCTTGGAGAACTGCACCAAGGTGGCGCCACAATTTGCATGGTCACGCACGACGAGCGTTTCGCGCAGCACGCAGATCGCACAGTGCACTTATTTGACGGCCGTATCGTCGAGGACCGTATGGCTGCTTAACAACAAGGACTGGCTCTTATGTTTGGAGGCTTATGGCAGGATGTCCGCTACGGCGCGCGTATTTTGCTAAAGTCTCCGGCCTACACCGCCATCGCGGTCGCGGTGCTTGCGCTAAGCATCGGAGCGAACACCGCTGTGTTTAGTGCCGTCAACACGCTGTTGCTGCGCCCGCTGCCGTTGAAAGATTTGGACCGGTTAGTTCTCAACCAGGTGCTGCGCGAAGGCTTCGATCCGTATGAGTCGTCATTGCTGGAACTCCAAGCATTTCAGCAGCGAAGTCATTCGTTCGTAAGCATCGGCGCGGCACGGCAGCGTTCGTTCAACCTGATCGGACGAGGCGAACCTGAGCGCATTCGCGGTGCCTCGATCGCGGCGGATTATCTGACGACGCTCGGAGTCAAGCCGATTCTCGGCCGCAGTTTTTCTGGCCAGGAAGACCAGCCGGGCGGCGCGGCAGTTGCCCTAATCAGTTATAGCTTTTGGCAAAAACACTTTGGTGGAAATGCGAGCGCTGTTGGTGAAACGCTGAATCTCGAACGTCGCAGTTACACCATCGTCGGAGTAATGCCGCAGGGATTTGATCTGCCCGCGGCGGCCGACATCTGGGTGCCGTTGCAAGTTAACATCGACAGCGTGCCGCTCAACGAGCGTGCTGCGTTTGGCTATGAGATCGTGGCCAGACTTCGTCCGGGAATCAGCCTCGAACAGGCGGATGCGGAATCAAAATCCATTGCGCGACAATTGGAGCAGGAGTTTCCGCAGCTCCGCCGCGGCTGGACCGTTACATTGATTTGGTTGCGGCAGGCATTGCTTGGCGACTACGCGGGACGGGTGAACAAAGCGCTCGTCGCCCTGATGGGCGGAGTCGGTTTTCTCTTGCTCATCTGCTGCGCGAACGTGGCAAATCTGCAGCTGGCTCGCGGAATTGGCCGCACGCGCGAGCTGGCGTTGCGGCGCGCTTTGGGCGCAAGCCGGTCGCGCTTGGTTCGACAACTTCTCACCGAGAGCACGTTGCTGGCGTTGCTCGGCGGTATCGGCGGCTTGTTACTAGCGCATTGGATCGTTCCGTTGCTCGCAGCAATCAATCCGATCCAGGGCATTTCACTCGCCGACTACTTCAGGAATTTCAATATCGACGGTCGCGTTTTGATTTTCGCGCTGTGCGTTACGCTCGCTACAGGCATTCTCTTCGGACTCGTTCCGGCCTTGAAAAGCGCCGGTGAACGCGAAGTCATGCCCTCTCTCAGACAAGGCGACCAACACAGCGCCAGTGCACCAGGTCACGGTTGGCTCAATATTCTAATCGTCGCCGAAATAGCGGTAGCGATGACTCTGCTGGTCGGCGGCGCGCTCTTTGTGCGCAGTTTCAACCGCCTGCAGCATGTCGATCTTGGATTCAGACCGGATCGTCTCCTCACGTTGAAAATGATTTTGCAGGAATCCAAATATTCCGAGCATCGCCAACGCGTCGCGTTTGTCGATCAGGTTGTTGAGCGGGTAAAAAATTTGCCTGGCGTGCTTTCCGCAGGCACGACGACCAACATTCCACTGGAGCGCGAGATTACTTATGATGCTGTGTTCAGCGTTGAAGGGCGCCCGCCGCCGAATCCGAAGGATGTTCCAATCACAGCTAACCGCCTTGTTAGTCCGGACTATTTGAAAACGGTGGGTGTGACTCTGATTAAAGGCAGATTGATCAATGAGACCGATCGCGCCGGCCGACCACCGATCGTGGTAATCAGCGAAGAATTAGCGCGTCAGGCGTGGCCCGGAAAAGATCCGCTCGGCAAGCGAATCAAGCGAGTCCGACCGGGACAAGATTTTCCCTGGATGACCGTAATTGGCGTGATCAAAGACGTAAAAGAAGATTTGTTCAATTATCGAATCAATCGGCCTGTGTGGTACGTGCCCTACGCTCAGGTTGAAAATAACTTTCCGGTCAACCTCGTTGTGCGAACGAGCGGCGATCCCGCGAGCCTAACCACCGCGATCCGGGAAGCGATTCACGCTGTCGATCCCGATCAGTCGATTTCGAACGTGATGACGATGAACGAAAATCTCGCCCGCGTTCTAGTGACCGAACGTTTCAGCGCAATTTTGATGAGCGTGCTCGCTGCGTCGGGCCTGCTGCTGGCGGCGCTCGGACTCTACGGCGTGATGGCGTATTCGGTCTCGCGACGAACGACCGAGATCGGAGTCCGCGTCGCACTGGGCGCGCGGCGCCTTCATGTATTGCGACTCATCCTCGGGCAGGGCGCAAAGCTGACTTTGTTAGGTACAGCGATCGGTTTGGCCGCCGCATGGGGCCTTACCCGATTGCTGGTGAGCTTGCTCTTCGAGGTAAATGCCAGCGATCCGGTGACGTTTGTTTCAATTTCGCTGCTCCTCATCTCAGTGGGGTTGATTGCCTGTTTTTTGCCTACGCGCCGCGCATTGAGTGTCGATCCAATGATCGCGCTGCGTGCCGAGTAATCCCTAAATGCAAACGTTTCTCCAAGATCTGCGCTTCGGCGCGCGCATGCTCTTTCGAAATCCGGGTTTCTCCGCTCTGGCAATTCTCTGTCTCACGCTCGGCATCGGGACGAACGCGGCAGTGTTCAGTTGGATCGAAGGAATACTCGTCAGGCCCTACCCGCTCGTCGCGCATCAGGACCGGATGTTCGCCCTCAACGCCACGACGCGCGGGGTTCAAGGTTACACCGGAATTTCTTACCCCGACTTCCTCGATCTAGAAAAAAGCTCGACTCTGTTCGAGTCGTTTATCATCGATAAAATCACGGGCACAACGCTGAGTGTCGGGGATCGCGCTGAACGCGCGGCCGGTGGAATCGTTTCCGCGAATTATTTCGACGCGCTCGGGGTTCGACTGATTCTTGGCCGTGGATTTCGACCGGAAGAAGGCAGTGGCCGAAACGCGCACCCGGTCACAGTGATTAGTTACCTGACGTGGAAAGACCGTTACAAAGGCGATCCTAATATCGTTGGCAAGACGCAGTATCTTAACGGAGTTCAGCACACGATCATTGGCGTCGCGCCGGAGAAATTTCACGGCACGTTTATCGGCTACTCGTTCAACTTTTGGGTGCCGACGTCGATGCAGGAAACATTCGACACTACCGGCTACAAGCTCGAAGATCGCGGTGCGCGCTGGATTGAAGGTTACGCGTTCCTCAAACCCGGCGTCACGCGGCAGCAAGCGCAGGCCGAGCTTTCCGCGATCGCGAAACGACTCGAAAACGATTATCCGGAGACGGATCGCGGCCATGAGATCACGATCCTGCCGTTGTGGAAAACACCGTTCAATCAAGCCAGAACCTTGTCGTCCACGCTCGCGATCACTTGCTCCTTTCGGTGATCGCTGCGATCGGCGGAATCGCGGTTGCATATTGGGCGCGTAACGCGCTCGTGCTCGCGTTTCCTTCGCCGGCGCCGGGCGTCGTTATGGAGTTCGCTGGGCAAATCGACTGGCGGGTCCTCGCGATCACGATCGCAATTTGTGTCGGCTCAACGCTCTTGTTCGCGCTGGTGCCGGCGATCCAGGCGAGCCACGCCGACCTTTCGGGCGCGCTGAAGACCGACGCCGGCGGTGTGCTTGCTGGCTCGAGCCGTTCACGTCTGCGCTCTGCTTTCGTGCTCGTGCAGGTGTCGCTCAGTTTTGTCTTGCTCGCAGGAACCGCACTGCTCTTACAAAGCCTGCAGCGGATACAAAACGCGAGTCCTGGTTTTTCGACTGATGTGCTCACGTCCGGCGTCGACCTGTTTTCCGCCGGCTACAAACTCGAGCGTGCGAAAACTTTTCACACGCAATTGCTCGATCGCGTGCGCGAACTGCCAAGCGTGGAATCGGCAACGCTGATGCGGGTGCCGCCGTTCACCTATCTCCCGTACTCAACCGAGCCAATCGAAGTTGACGGTTACCAGGCCAAACCGGACGAGCAACCGACTGTCGAATACGACGAAGTGGCCGAGCAATATTTCGCCACTATCGGGATCCCGATTGTAGCCGGGCGCGAGTTTCTGCGCACGGACGACCAGAACGCGCCGGCGGTCGCCATTGTGAACGAAACGATGGCAGCGAAGTATTGGCCGGGAAAAGATCCGATCGGCCAGCGACTGAAAGTAAAAGACAAATGGTTGCAGGTGGTTGGTATTGCTAAAAACGCGAACTACGAGACGAAACTCGAGGCCCCGAGGTCGTTCTTCTACGTGCCGCTAAGACAGAATTGGTCGGTGCAAAACTATCTGCTCATTCGCACGAGAGAGAGTGCCGGCGCTCTCCTGAATAGCCTCGTCCACGAAGTCCATGCGCTCGATCCAAGCATCGCGCCGCGGGTTGTTTATCCGTTGCAGCAGAATGTCGATCGCATGAGCTACACGCAACTGCTCTCCGTCACGCTCGTCGCGCTTTTCGGCGGGATGGCGTTATTCCTCGCCGCGATCGGCCTCTACGCGGTGATGTCGTATTCGGTTTCGCAGGGGACACGCGAACTCGGTCTGCGAATGGCGCTCGGCGCCAGTATGCGAGATCTTTTGCAATTAGTCCTTTCGCACGGATTGCGACTAACCATCGCCGGAATCGTGATCGGCGCTGTCGCAGCATTGCTCCTTACGCGATTAATGGGCAACCTGCTTTATAAAGTAAGCCCGCGCGATCCAATCGCGTTTGGCGCAGCATTGATTGTTTTGATCGCCGTTGCGCTCGTTGCCTGTTTTCTTCCAGCCCGCCGCGCCACCCGCATCGATCCAGTTCAGGCCTTACGTGAGCAATGATGAAGATGCAGAACAATTCGTATCAACTCGCGGCTGAAAAACAAAGTCGACACCTTATGTTTGAAGAACTCTGGCAAGACCTCCGCTTCGGGGTGCGCATGTTGCGAAAGTCGCCCGGCTTCACCGTCATTACGGCGCTGACGATTGCGTTAGGCATCGGAGCGACCACTGCGATTTTTACTGTGGTAGACGCCACGCTCTTGGAGCCCTTGCCGTACCCGCAATCGGAGCAACTCGTAAGCATTCAGGACAATTTTCCCGGCGCCGGAGCGCAAGATGTAGGACTGTCCGAACCCGAATGGCAGGACCTTCAGCATTCTGGAATTTTCGAATACGTTTCGCCGACCTGGTTCGACGAAAATAATCTCACCGGCTCATCTCAACCGGCGCGCGTGCGATTGCTTATCGTCGCGCCGAATTATTTTGCGCTGCTGGGAGTGCAACCGCAATTAGGACGCGGTTTCAATCCGCAGGATCATTCGCCGGGAATACTTCCCGAAGTTGTCATCAGTGATGGGCTCTGGAAGCGCGCGTTCGGGAGCGATCCAAATATTCTCAGCAAGAGTGTACGGATGGATACCGATTTGTATCGGATCGTTGGTGTCATGCCGCCAGGTTTCGACGCGCCGGGACGAACAGCGGAAGAGAGGAATATCGAGATCTGGGCGGCTACAAGTTTTTATGGGCCACCCATGTCTGATCATCCGCTGCGGAATCGTCGAAATCTTCCGACCGCAATCGCCCGGCTGAAACCTGGACTGACGATTGCGGCAGCGCAGAGCCGACTCGACGCGCTCGTTGCATCTTTGCAGAAGCAATTCCGCGGCGATTATCCGCGGCAAAACGCATGGACGGTTCGGTTGTTACCGCTCAAAGACCGAATGATCGGCAATGTTCGCCAGTCACTGGTTCTGTTGTTCGGCGCGGTGGGATTGGTTCTCTTGATTGGCTGCGTGAACGTTGCGAATCTTCTGCTCGCCCGCGGCAGCACGCGCGGACGCGAGATGGCGATTCGGCGCGCGCTCGGAGCGGCACAGGCGCGATTGACCCGGCAATTGTTGACCGAGAGCTTGCTCGTTTCTCTTTTCGGCGGAATCGCAGGTTTGGCGATTCTGTACGTGTTGAAAGATTTTCTGCTGCGACTGGTGCCCGACAATTTGCCGCGTCTTAACGAGATATCGATCAGCTGGAGCGTTTTACTCTTTGCTCTCATAGCTTCCGTTATTTCCGGCGTGCTCTTCGGCCTGGCGCCAGCATTGCAAGCTGGCCAAGTAGATTTGAATCATGCGCTGAAACAGGAAGGGCGCGCCTCAACCGCGTCGGGCGAGCGTGCACGCATGCGACGCGGTCTGGTGATTACTGAATTTGCGTTGTCGTTGGTGTTGATGATTGCCGCAGGCCTTCTGATGCGCAGTTTCTGGGATTTGCTGAATGTGCGGTTGGGATTCGACGCGGGAAGTGTCATGAGCGTTCGAACGAGATTGCCGTATCCGAATGATACCAGCATTGACAAATACGCGACCGCTGCTCAAGAAGCCCCGTTTGTCCGAGAGCTGCTTCGCCGCTGCATGATGATGTCCGGTGTGGAAGAAGCGGCCATTGGAGACCCCGGCTCCATTCCATTGGATCAAAGTGAGAGAGATCTGAACGTGTTAGAAGGGCAATTCTTTTTCACCATCGACGACAAGAGCGTTCAGAGAGTCGAGCGGTCGCGCGTTACAACGAATTATTTTCATTTGCTCGGAATTCCGCTTCTGCGTGGCCGGTTGTTCAACGAATCGGACAACGACACAGCGCCGCAGGTGGCGGTCGTCAATGAGGCATTCGCGAAAAGTTTTTGGCCTAACGACGATCCGTTAGGCAAACGCTTCAAAGCCGCTAAGCCCGATGCTCCATGGATCACAATTGTCGGCGTGATCGCCAACGCGCGCACCCAATCACTGGCTCAGGCGGATGTTCCGCAAATCTATCTCGATATTTATCAAACCGGCGCGAAACATCTCGCCATATTTATTCGCGGACATTTGGAGCGTACTGCGATTCCGGATCAAGTGCGCGAACACGTGCAATCAGTCGATCCGACTCTTCCGGTTTTCGGCGCGCAGACGCTCAACGAAACGGTTGCCGCGTCTCTTTCTCAAAGACGATTTTCGATGGAAATGGTCGGTCTCTTCGCGTTGACGGCATTGCTTCTCGCGGGACTCGGAATTTATGGAGTGATTTCGTATTTGGTAAGCGAACGAACGCATGAGATCGGAATCCGCGTTGCCCTTGGGGCATCAAGATCGAACATCCTGCGCATGGTTCTGCGTCAAGGATTGGGCCTTGCCATTATGGGTGCCGCAGTTGGACTTGTTTGCGCCCAGATCGTTTCGCACTTGATGGCAAGTCTGCTCTACGGCGTGCGACCGACAGATCCTTTGACCTTTGCAGGTGTCGCCCTGCTTCTTATCGGTGTCGCTCTGCTTGCCTGCTATCTGCCGGCGCGCCGCGCCATGAAAGTGGATCCAATTCAAGCGTTGCGTGTCGAATAAATGAATCACCTTCGTTTTGCGGTCCGATCAATTTTTCTGCAGTCGATATTGGCACTTACGGACAACGACTGATTCAGCATGATCAAACTCAAAAATCTTGAGCGCAGTTACCCTCTCGGGAAGGAGAAATTTTTTTACGTCCTGCGCGAGATCAATCTGGACGTTGCGGAAGGCGATTTTGTATCGATCATGGGGCCTTCCGGCGCAGGGAAATCGACGTTACTGCATATCCTTGGCATGCACGACCACGGCTGGCGGGGCGAATATTTTTTGGGCGAAACCGCGGTGCACCATTTGAAGCCGAAGGAGCGCGCCACACTTCGCAACGAGCAGATCGGCTTCGTGTTTCAGCAGTACCACTTGCTCGACGACCTCACAGTTTACGAGAATCTTGATATACCGCTGTCGTATCGTCGGTACAGCAAGAGTGAGCGCGCTGCGCTGGTGGCCGACATGCTCGACCGTTTCCAAATCGTCGGTAAAAAAGATTTATATCCGTGCCAGCTATCCGGCGGACAACAACAGCTGGTTGGCGTCGCCCGTGCAATCATCGCCGAACCGAAGCTTCTGCTCGCTGATGAGCCCACGGGAAACCTGCACTCCAGTCAGGGTGAGGAAATTATGGAGCTGTTTCAAAAGCTGAATAACGAAGGCATGACGATTGTGCAGGTCACCCATTCAGAGAAAAACGCATCCTACGGCAAACGGATCGTGCAGCTACGCGACGGCTGGATCATGAAGGAGAACCGATGATCGCCGACCTGAAATTCGCTTTGCGAATGCTAGTGAAAAATCCGGCATTCTCCATTGTTGCGTTTCTCGCAATTGCTCTCGGCATCGGGGCCAATGCTACGATCTTCGGCATCATCAACGCGCTGATTCTGCGTCCGCTGCCGGTCGGGCATTCGGACCGCCTCGTGCGAATGTACACTGCCGATCCCCGATTCGTTGGAGCATCGGCGATCTCGTATCCAAACTTTTTGGATTACTCGAAGCAAGATACGGCTTTTACCGGAATGGCCGGCTATGCATTCGCAGCGATGGGAATGACGCGTGGCGCTGAAACCAGGACTGTCTTTGGCGAAGTGGTGACCGGGAATTACTTCGACCTGCTGGAAGTGAAGCCCGCGCTGGGGCGCACGTTTTTGCCGGAAGAGGATACGACTCCCAATGGGCATCCGGTCGTCGTCCTGGGCCACAAATTCTGGAAGAGTCTCGGCGGCGACCCTGGAATTATCGGGAGCATCATCACGCTGAACGGCCACGCGTTTACCGTGATTGGCGTCGCCCCGCCAAAATTCGGAGGAGTGGATACCGGATTTGCACCGGACATGTGGTTGCCAATGGCAATGCACGAATGGGTACGGCCGGTTCCCGATGACTGGTTCACAAACAGGCGCGCTCTTTTCGTGAATACCATCGGCCGTCTGAAGGCGGGGGTATCCCTTTCACAAGCGCAGGCGCAAATGAAAACGGTCGCGCGCCAGCTCGAGCAGGCTTATCCCGACGTGAACAAGGAGCGCAGCGTTGTCCTCAAATCTGCGGAATCGGCCAAGTCGCAAGGACTGGCTGGACCGGGCAATGAGGATGTCGCGGCCAATGTTTCTCTTCTGCTACTGGCGATTGCAGCCAGCATTCTGTTGATCGCCTGCGCGAATGTCGCGAATCTATTGCTAGCCCGTGCCACAACGCGCCAACGGGAAATGGCGATCCGACTCGCTGTTGGCGCGGGGCGCGGCCGTCTGATTCGCCAGCTCCTGACCGAGAGCGCTTTGCTCGGGTTGTTGGGTGGGATTGGAGGTATTCTCTGTGCTTATTGGTTAGGCGACGTTTTACTTTCTTTGTTGCCGGCCACGCCAGTGCCGGTCGTGCTCGATCCTCATCCAGATCTCCGCGTGCTGCTCGTCAGTTTAGCGCTCGCAATCTTGAGCGGCGTGATCTTTGGTCTCGCTCCTGCCCTGCAAATGGCGCGATGGAATTTGACGGAAGGTTTGCGAGAACGTGTTTCCAGTTCCAGCGGCGCGATTGGAAGATGGAACCTTCGTAATCTGCTCGTGGTCGCACAAGTCGCTGTCTCGCTTCTGCTCCTGATTGGGTCCGGTTTGTTTCTGAAAGCTTTTCGCCGCGCTCAGGCGATCGATCCAGGTTTTCGAACCGAAAATCTCGCGATCGTTTCTGTCGATCCAAGCCTGGCTGGTTATGATCCAGACCGCGGAGCGCAGGTTGTCCGGCGGATCGTTGATGAAATCCGGCGCAAGCCAGAGGCGGTGAGCGCCGGCTTGGGCCGGTGGGTCCCGCTCGGCACTGCCGGCGGTATTGCGCGAACAATCATTGTGGATGGCCGCGATGAAAACGCAGAACGAAATCGTAAGCCAGCAAACGTTAACCAGGTTTCACCTGGGTACTTTGAGACACTGGGTATTCCCCTTCTGCGCGGCCGCAATTTCACGGAGCAGGATGCGGAGAAAACCGCTGCTCGTGTGGCTGTAATCAACGATGCCATGGCGCAACAATTTTGGCCTAACGAAGATCCCGTTGGCCGTCGATTTCACTTTATCCAAGGCGATTCGTTCGAAGTGATCGGTATCACACGAACTTTCAAATCCAGCACCATCGGCGAGACCCCGACTCCAATGGTGTACCTGCCGTTTACAGATGTCCCGGATGGCGGCATCACGTTTTTCGTGCACACCGCCGGAACACCCGGACCGGCGCTCTCCGAAACACGGCGTATTATTCGCGACGTCGATAACCGAATCCCTATCACGTACGAAAAAACGGTTCGCGATCACATGGCCATTGCACTCTGGCCATCATGGATGGGCGCGATGTTGCTTGCGGTGTTGGGCGCGCTCGCGCTCGTGCTAGCTTCAATGGGCGTGTATGGCGTGATGGCGTATTCAGTTAGCCAGCGCACACGCGAGCTCGGGATTCGAATGGCGCTCGGTGCGCAGTCAAGTCAGGTCCTCGGACTTATTTTTCAACAAGGAATGCTCCTCGCCGCCATGGGAATTGTGGTGGGCCTGCTTGGCGCGTTCGGCTCGACGCGGCTTGTCCAGACTTTTCTTTATGGGGTGAACCCAGGCGACCCGACAATTTTTCTCGGCGTAACCCTTCTCCTTACGCTTGCCGCGCTTGCGGCTTGCTATTTCCCCGCACGCCGCGCGCTGAAAATCAATCCGGTTCTTGCCCTGCGAACTGAATAATATGAGCGATCTAAGATTTGCGTTTCGTCAGCTTCGCAAATCGCCGGCGTTCACTGTGATTGCTGTCCTGACGCTTGCACTCGGCATCGGGCTGAACACTGCGATCTTTAGTTTGATCAACGACCTCTTCCTGCGCGGGCTGCCTTTCAACGAGCCGCAGCGGCTCGTGCACATGTATTCGAACGCGCGCGAGCGCAACCTGCTCGAGCTCGCGATCTCGGTGCCGCGGTTTGAGCATTATCGCGAGAGCCAGACGATCTTCGACCGCTTCGGCGCGGAAAACGTCTCCGCATTCACGCTCACCGGGCTTGGCGATGCGGTGCAAGTCCTCGGGGGGCAGGTGACGTCGAACTACTTCGATGTGCTCGGCGTCCGGCCGATCCGCGGGCGCAACTTTTTGCCCGAGGAAGAAAAAACCGCCGATGTGGCGATGGTGACGGAGACCTTCTGGCAAAAACGCCTCGACGGCGATCCGAATGTGATCGGCCGCGGCATCACGCTGAACGGCGTGCCGCACACGATCGTCGGCGTTTTGCCGAACCTGCCTTTTTCGTGGGTCGGGCCTGCGGCGGAAGTATGGACGACGAAGCCGTTCGAGATCGCCGGAATTTCGTACGAGCGCATCATGCGCGGCTCGGGTGTTCTGCGCGTCGTCGGCCGGCTGAAACCGGGAATGACATTGGAGCAGGCGCGCGCCGCGTTGCCGCCGCTTGAGCAGAGCTACCGTGCTCGATATCCGGACAAGATCGACAGCTCATCGGTGATGACGCTTAAAACATTAGCGGAGGACACGACTGGAAATCTGCGGCCCGCGTTTGCGACATTGCTCATCGCGGTCGCCTTCGTGTTGCTGATCGCGTGCAGCAATGTTGCGAACCTCTTGCTCGTTAGGTTCAGCGGACGGCGGCGCGAAATCGCGTTGCGCATGGCGATCGGCGCGTCGCGTCGCAGCGTCGTGCGGCTCTTCATTTTCGAGAGCTTGCTCGTAAGCGTCCTCGCCGGAATCGCGGGCGCGTTGCTTGCCTGGTACGTCGTTCCGATGGTGCCGAAAATGGCGGCGAACTTTCTGCCGTTCGATCCCGATACGCGCGTCGAGCTTTCGTTAGGCGTGCTCGGATTCACGATGGTCGTGTCGATCCTGACCGGCGTGGCGATGGGAATTTATCCGGCGCTGCAAACTTCGCGCGCTGATCTGGTCGGCGGCTTGAAGGAAGGTGCCCGGGGCACGAGCGGCAGCGCGCAGCAACTGCGCTTCCGCAAATTCCTGATCGGCGCGCAGGTCGCATTGTCGGTCACGTTGCTCGCAGGCGCGGCGTTGCTCATCACCAGCTTTGTGCGGCTGAGCCAGCAGAACATCGGGTATCGCTACGAGAATCTCTGGATCGGCTTTGTGACTTTACCGCAGGTGCGTTACCCCGACCTCGGCTCGCGGCAACGGTTCGCGGAACAAACTCTGGCCGCACTGCGCAACACGCCGGGGATCGAGAGCGCGACAATGTGCGCGGACATTCCGCTGATTCCCGCCGGTGGCAGCAACACACTCTACGCGCGGCCCGACGGTGAGATTCTGCCCATCGATAAACGCGCGGCCGCGGCCTTCCACAACATTGCGCCGGATTACCTCAAGACCTTTGGCATTCCGCTTTTGGCCGGACGCGATTTCAATGAGCACGACCTCGCCGGCGGCCACGACGTGGTCTTAATCAGCCAGGGTGGCGCGAAGAAGGTTTTCGGGAGCGAAAATCCGATCGGCAAGACGTTGCTCGTCGGCAGTGATAGCACGCCAGCGGAGATCGTCGGCGTCGTCGGCGACGTGCGCACGCGCAAGATCGCGGAGCCTGATGATGTAGAACTCTACAGGCCCTGGGCGCAGCAAAACTTTTCGTTCCTCAGCATCGATGTGCGGAGCAATCTTAGCGTCGATGCGGTGACGAAGTTGGTGCGCTCCGCGCTGGCGACTGTCGATCCCGGTCTTGCCGTCGCGCTGCCTCAGTCAATGAGCGCGATCGTCGCGCAAGCCGTAGGTCAGACGCGCCTGATGATGTGGTTGCTCGGCATTTTCGCCGGCGTCGCGCTCTTGCTCGCGAGCATTGGGATTTACGGCGCTGTCGCCTACACCGTCGAGCAACGCAGCGGCGAAATTGGCGTGCGCATGGCGCTTGGCGCTCAAACCATGGATGTGTTGCGGCTGATCATGGCGCAGGGGATGAAGCCAGTGGTCGTCGGCTTGATCGCCGGATTGGCGGCGGCGCTTGCGCTTGCGCGATTGCTTTCATCCCAGCTTTATCAAGTCTCAGCTTACAATCCGCTCTTGCTCAGCGCGACAGTCGCAGTTCTTGGAGCGGCGGCGCTGCTTGCGTGTCTACTGCCCGCGCGGCGCGCAACTCTCGTCGATCCAGTCGTTGCATTGCGCACCGAATAGAACCTTCGCTTAACCATGAGAAATCAGCTGCCAGCTTGCTTTGCGAATTCGTTTGAATATCGGTGACGTTGCGGTGTCTGATATTTGTCTTCGCAAAGTTTATATGCATCCGCGCCTCATAGTTTCCTTTATCTCTGCGGCTTTCGTGGCGTCGGCAGGTTTCGCTCAAGATAAAAGTCAACCGACTGTCGATGACTTGGTTTCCAAGAACGTCGAAGCCAAGGGCGGGGCCGATGCACTACATGCGCTGCAATCGTTGCGTCTTAGCGGCAAAATGCTGGTGAGACAGGGCCAGGTCCAGCTCGCTTATCTGCAAACGAAGAAGCGGCCAGGCGAAGTGCGAACTGAAGGAACGCTTCAAGGGATGACGCAACTCGAGGCTTATGATGGAAAAGAGGGATGGAAAGTCTCACCCTTCTTTGGCCGGAAGGATCCGGAAAGAATGTCGGCGGATGATCTGAAGCCGTTAGCGGAGCAGGCGGAGATTGATGGGCCGCTGGTGGATTGGAAGACGAAAGGCAGCACTGTGGAATATCTCGGTACTGAGGAGGTCGACGGAACGCTGGCGCACAAACTAAAAGTCGTGCGCAAAAACGGGGACGTGAGCTTTGTTTATCTGGACCCGGATCACTTCCTGGAGATTCGCATTCTGACGCAGCGAATGAGACACGGCGCGTACGAGGAAGTTGAGACTGATCTCGGTGATTATGAAAAAACGGCGGCCGTGTTCGTTCCAACCTCGTTTGACTCCGGGCGCAAAGGAGACCCGGACAAAAGCAAGATCATCATCGACAAGGTTGAAGCCAACGTGCCCGTCGACGACGCCATTTTCCATTTTCCAGTCGCCTCCAAATAAAATCCTTATTCAGTTATGCGCCCTTTGAAGTTTGTTTTACCTGCTGCGCTGCTTCTCTCCAGTGTTGTCTGTCACGCTGAGGAGGCGCCCTACAGTTCTGCGACCGTCTCCGGACTGGGCGCGCGCAACATCGGATCAGCAACCATGAGCGGCCGCATCTCAGCCATTGGTGCAACACGCGAGCCGTCTGGCAAAATCACGCTGTTCGTCGGCTCGGCCAGCGGCGGCGTTTGGAAATCCGACGATGGCGGCACTCGATTTCGGCCGGTGTTTGACGAACAACCCGTGCAATCGATCGGCGCAATCGCACTCGATCCTAAAAATTCGAAGAATGTGTGGGTGGGAACGGGTGAATCGTGGACGCGCAATACCGTTTCCATTGGCGACGGAATTCATAAGTCAACCGATGGGGGCGAAACGTGGACGCACGCCGGTTTAGAAAACTCTGAGCGCATCGCAAAAATCATCGTAAGTCCAAAGAACAGCGACACGGTTTTTGTGGCTGTGCCGGGCGCGCTCTGGAGCGATTCGCCTGATCGCGGTCTTTACCGGACGACTGATGGCGGCAAGACATGGAAACAAATCCTGCAAGGCGGCAATCTTTCCACCGGCTGCACGTCGATTACAATCGATCCCACTAATCCGGACGTGATGTTTGCAGCGATGTGGGATTTCCGCCGCAAGGGATGGGAATACCGCTCGGGTGGCGACAGTCCCACGGCGCCTTCTGCCAGCGGTCTGTTCCGCTCCGGCGATGGAGGCGATACCTGGACGGAGATTACGCCTGACGCCAACAAAGGTTTTCCGAAGAAACCCTATGGGCGCATCGCCGTGGCAATCGCGCCTTCAAATGCGAAACGAGTTTACGCGTTTGTGGAATCACCGGCCAGCGCTCTGTTCGTTTCCGACGACGGCGGCATGACCTGGGACAAGCGCGACAAAAGCCAGTGGATGGTGTGGCGGCCCTTCTACTTCGCGAATCTGATCGTCGATCCAAAAAATCCCGACCGGCTGTTCAAGCCGGACGGAGCGCTCATTGCCAGCGATGACGGCGGCAAAAGTTTCGCGGTGGTGGGCGGCTTCGTAGGGACGCACGGAGACGCGCACGATGTGTGGATCGATCCCACCAACACGCAAGTTGTGTTTGTCGGCGACGACGGCGGGATGTGGTATTCCTATAATGGCGGAAGCAAATGGTGGAAAGGGGGTAACCTGCCGGTGTCCCAGTTCTATCATGTCAGCCTCGACGATAACGATCCCTATCGCGTGTATGGCGGCTTGCAGGACAATAGTTCCTTCGTAGGCGAATCGCAGTATCCCGGGGGCATCACCAACGCGCAGTGGGAAAACATGTACAACGGCGACGGGTTCTGGATGTTCCCCGATCCCGCTGATCCCGATTACATTTACGCCGAATATCAGGGCGGCGAGATCGCGCGCATAAATCGATACACACATCAGGCGCGCAATATCAAGCCTAGACCCAACTACAAGGAAAAACTCCGCTTCAACTGGAACACGCCAATCGCGCTTTCGCCGAATGAAAAAGGGACGATTTACATCGGCGCGCAATTCTTATTTCGCTCTCGCAATCACGGTCAGACTTGGGAGCGCATCTCTCCCGATCTGACGACCAACGATCCGCAAAAGCAGAAACAAGAGCAATCCGGCGGCGTGACCGTGGACAATTCGTCGGCGGAAATGCACACCACGATTTATTCCATCAGCGAATCGCCCAAGGATAAATCGCTCATCTGGGTTGGCACCGACGACGGCAATCTTCAACTCACCCGCGACGGCGGCAAAACGTGGACAAATGTCGTCAGTAACATTCCCGGTTTGCCGAAGAATTCGTGGGTGAATTGGGTGCAGTCAAGCAACTTCGACCCAGGCACCGCTTACGCCGCATTTGATCGACATACGTTTGGTGACATGGCGCCGTACGTTTTCAAAACCACGGATTACGGCAAGACGTGGACGCCGCTCGTCACTCCGCAGGATGTCAAAGGCGTTCGCGGCTACGCGCACGTCATCAAGGAAGACTTGGTGAAACCGGATCTGCTGTTTCTTGGAACTGAGTTCGGGCTTTGGGTTTCGATCGACGGCGGAAAAAACTGGGCGCAATTTAAAGGCAACCATTTTCCGGCCGTCGCCGTTCGCGATCTCGCGATTCATCCGCGTGATAATGATCTCGTTCTGGCGACACACGGTCGCGGTATCTGGATCGTGGACGACATGACGCCGCTGCGCGCTTTGACACCGGATATTGTGACACAGGATGTCGCCTTTGTTTCAGCGCGTCCCGTGCAACAGCGGATCGAAGGCACAGGCGGATGGGCCCCTGGCGACGCCGCATTTATCGGTGATAACCCGCCGGATGCTGCTGTGATTAATTACTATCAGCGCGAGCGCCATCTTTTTGGAAGATTGAAACTGGAAGTGCTCGACGCTTCGGGCCGCGTCATTGATGAATTGCCTGCGAGCAGACGGCCGGGTCTGAATCGCGTGACTTGGTCGATGCGTGCGAAGCCGCCGCGTGTGCCGCCGGCCGCGCAGATTGCGCAAGCGGGGACACGCGGGCCGCGTCTCGTGCCAGGCGTGTATACGGTGCGCCTGACCAAGGCCGGGAAAGTTTCGGAAACGAAGCTGACAGTCGGTCTCGATCGCCGGGCGAAATTCGCCGAGGCCGATCGCAAAGCGCAGTTCGACGCAGCGATGAAAGTTCACGCGCTTTTTGGGGAAGAGAGCGCGCTAATGGATCGGATTCTCTCTTTGCGAAAAGCGTTGGCCCAGAGTGGCGCCGCATTGCCGGAGGGCGATCCGGTTCGCAAAAACGTCACTGACTTCGACGGCAAAGTTGATGCGGTGCGCAAGAAGATCGTTGCCACCACTGAAGGCGGCGCGATCACCGGCGAAGAACGTCTGCGAGAACACACTGATCAGCTTTACGGAGCAATCCTCAGTTACGAAGGCAAACCTGGCGATTATCAGCTAGCGTATATCGACACGCTAAAGCGCGAACTCGGCGAGGTGACCAAAGAATTCGACCAATTGCTCGCAGCAGATCTGCCCGCCTTGAACGAATCGCTCAAATCCAAAGGCCAGCAGCCAATCGCTGCGCCGCCAGCCAAAGTTGCCGAGAAAGATGCTGGCAGCGGTTCCGGCGGCGCGTCGGTTACGAGCGAATTGCTTCCCGCCGATTTTCGCATTTCCCGCTAAGGCGCTTGTGGTTGCAGCGCCGCTTCAGTTAGTGGGAGAATTTCGTCGTCGCGCGGGTTGGGCCCCGTCACTGGAAGCATAGCTCGATTGGTCGGGAGAAGCTTTTGCCTTCAAAGTGCGTTCTGGTAGGCTTCTGCACAAAGACTCGCTGCAATGCCTGAAGCCGGCACTGAACATCGCAAGCTCGCGGCGATTATGTTCACGGACATGGTCGGCTACAGCGCACTCGCGCAACGCAACGAGGCGCGTGCACTTGCGTTGCTCGAAGAGCACCGCCGGCTCCTGCGCTCAATTTTTCCAAAACATCAGGGCCATGAAATCAAAACAATCGGAGACGGTTTCTTGGTCGAATTTTCCAGCGCTTTGGCGGCAGTGCAGTGCGGGATTGAAATTCAAGAGGCGATCGCAAAGAGAAATTTCGTCAATGCACGGCATGAGATATTCCAGGTTCGTATCGGAATTCATGCGGGCGATGTTGTCCGTCGTGATGACGACGTGATTGGCGATGGCGTCAACGTCGCCGCTCGCATTGAACCACTGGCCGGAGCAGGCGGCATTTGTATTTCCCAGCAGGTTTTCGACCAGGTTGAAAATCGCGTTGCCAATTCGCTGAAAAAGATGGGGAAGGTGAAACTCAAGAATATGATGCGGCCCCTGGAGGTTTATTGGGTCGGATACGAGGGCGCAGCGTCCGGTCCACCGGACGTGGTGCAAACAAACAAATCTCCCGAGACTGAGAAATCGATTGCGGTCTTGCCTTTCGTGAACATGAGCTCCGACCCAGAGAATGAATACCTGAGCGATGGTCTTACAGAAGACCTGATAATGGCGTTTTCACGATTGAAGGGGCTTCGCGTGCCCGCCCGGACTTCGAGCTTTGCGTTCAAGGGGAGGAATGTGGACATCCGCCAGATCGGCGAGCAACTGAATGTGAACACGATTTTGGAGGGCAGTGTGCGCAAAGCTGGCAACCGGCTGCGCATAACGGCCCAACTGATTGATGTTGCTGGCGGCGATCATCTGTGGTCCGAAACGTTCGATCGCGAATTGCAAGAGATCTTTGCGATTCAGGATGAGATTACACGCGCAATTGTGCAGGCCCTTGAGATGCAATTGACTGGCGCAGGCGATCAGCCGTTGGAAAGACACGGCACTTACAACATCGAGGCCTATCAGCTTTACGTTCAGGCCAGGTATCACTTTCACAAATTCACCCGAGAGGGTTTCAAGCGCTGCATCGAGTGTTGCAAAAAAGCTCTCCAAATCGAACCCAGCTACGCGCTGGCTTATGCTGCTTTGTCACTCTGTTATCAAACCGCCTGGTTCTACGGCTATCTCTCGTTTGAAGAAAAGCTCGCTGCCATCGGCCCCCATGATCAGGCCGCAGAAAAGGCAGTAGAACTCGATCCGAACCTGGCTGAAACGCAGACTGCTCTAGCTATTGTAACATGTTGGAACCAGAGAGACTGGCAAAGGGGGGAAGACTGCTTCAAAAAAGCCATCAAGCTTAACCCGAACTACGTCACCACTCACGAGCATTACGCTGTCTTCTTGGGGTGCATGAGGCGGACCGATGAAGCGATAATCCATGCGCGCTTGGCGCAACAGATCGATCCGTTATCCCCCATGATCAATCTGCACGCAGGCTTCACCTATTGGTTGATTCACCGCTATGATCTGGTGCTCGAACAGGCTCATATATTACTTGATCTAGAATCAAACTTCTTTGGGACGTATTGG
>QHNV01000166.1 GCA_003218535.1 Verrucomicrobiota bacterium | reverse complement strand
GCTGCAACTGCGCGTTGATCTCGGCGTTTTGCAGATGGAAATGACCGGCCGCCCCGACGGTCAGCGGCCGCACAACTGCGAATCGCTTCTGCAATATCACCAAAAGCAAGCCGGCCACGCGGAGGCAAAGGGCGAAGCTTACGAGCTGACACCGGAACAATGCGCCGAGCTCCAACAGGAAGGCATCCAGTACTATCATCGTTACCTCAGTTTGTTTCAGATTAACGATTTCGCCGGCGTGGTACGCGACACCCAGCGCAATCTCGACCTTTTCACCTTTGTCACCGAGCACACGGACCGGGAAGAACTTTCCTGGAGTTTGCAACAGTTCCGGCCTTACGTGCTCATGATGCATACTCGCGCGAAGGCCTCCATTTTTCTCGGTCAGGAAAAATTCAGCGAAGCAATGGCCGAAATTGAGCGCGGGCGCGATGCGATCGCGGATTTTTTTCAACGCTCGAATTTTCCCGAGCTCGCATCGAAAAGCGCCGAGATCGCGTTTCTCGAGGAATGGCTGGAAGAAGTGAAAGCGAAACGGCCGCTCTCGAAGCTGGAGGTCATGCAGCGCGAAATGGAAGCCGCTGTTGCCAAGGAGCTCTACGAACGCGCAGCGGAATTGCGCGACGCGATCAAACTTCTGAAGGCGCAGAAACGCTAGCGCACGGCTTTCCTGAGCGAAGTCGAATGGGCGCCTGGTCCGCCAGAAGGACGGATTCGCCGCGGCGAATCGAGTTGATTGCGGCATCGCGCCGCAACAATTGTTTCTTCTGTCGAAGGATGCGGTGCTACCCGCACGCATGGGAAAGTCGATCTTAGCGTCATCAGCCGAATCCAGTTTTGAGTTTCAATCGACGATGTTTAGTGTGCTGATATGAAAATTGCGTTTTGCTCGCTGGCTCTCGGCGTTTTCCTTGTTCTTCCTGTTCGTGCCGATCTGACGATCACCTATTCAACAACGGTGCAGCCTGCATCCAAGCCAGAAGAACCTCCGACGGCTTCTCCTGCTGCCAACAACATGACCATCAAAATCAAAGGAGATAAAATGCGGATCGACGCCTCACCTAAAATGACCACCATCTTCGATGGGAAAACAGGCGAGGTCATTAATCTGATGCACGACCAAAAAGCGGTCATTCGCATTTCGCCGGAGAAACTAAAGGCTGTCTCAGATATGTTGGAGAGGTTTAAGAGCCAGAAGGGTGCCGAGGTGAAACCAGCGCTCAAGCCAACCGGCCAAAAGGAAGTCGTGAACGGTTATGAGACCGAGGAATACACGTATGACGGACCTAGTTTTAAAGCCACCTACTGGGTCGCGCCCAATTTTCCCGACGGCGCCGCCATCCTGGCACAACTCCAATCCGTCAAATCGGAGTTTTGGGATGCTGCGAATACCAAGATGCCAGATTTCCGCGATTTCCCCGGGCTGCCGGTCCGGACGCGGATCGTTTTGACCAAAGAAGATCAGCAGACGCAGCCCAGCGTTACGCCGGCCACAAAGCGGATTCACCATGGTGAGCCTTCCGCCGGTCACCTCACCGAAATCACCAGCACCATCATGTCTGTGAACCAGAATCCGATCAGCGATTCTGAGTTCACTATCCCCGCCGGTTACAAGGAGCCAAAGCTGCCGGACATCTTTGGCAAAGGAACGGTCGCTCCGCCCGTTTCGCCCAGCCCATAAATGGGGATTTTTCGCTGAGAAGCGCGTGTCATGGCTTTCTCGGTGCTCGCGTCTTGTTCTCCTAGACGAGCCGCATTACTTGCGAAAGCTGGTTTCGAATTTGAACCGTCTCTCCGCGCGTCCAGGGAAAGCTCGATGTCGGTCTTAGGTTGAGTGAAGTGCCTAACGTTCGTCGTCGACTATCGCGTCAGCTTCGAGTTCGACCAGCCAATCCGGATCAATAAAACGCGACACCTGCATAATTGTGTTCGCAGGCCGAATCTCGCCAAAGAACTCGCCATGAACTGCAGCGACTGCTTCCCAATCCTCGATGCGCACCAGAAGAGTGCGCGTGCGAATCACGTGTCGGAGCGATGCGCCGGCCTTCTCCAAGGCACCAGCGATTATCTCGAGGCATCGCCGTGCTTGCCCCCCGGCATCTCCCACGCCCAATGTGCGGCCATCTGGACCGAGTGGTGCGGTACCGGAGACTGCAATGATGTTGCCGACACGCGCAGCCCGTGAAATGCCAATCTTCGGCTCGTATGGGCTGCCACTGGAGATGAGCTTGCGCACGGTGCCTAACGAGAATGAACTGTCTCCGGCTTCTGCCCCGCTAGCGGCTACGGACGCGATAGAAGGTACCGGGCACCGCCAAAATCAAATGACCTGAGCCATCACCCATTGCAGTTAAGCTGTAAGCCTGGCCACTTCGCACATCCAAAATCATTTGCGATGGAATCCACCATCTCGGATTCGGGCTTGCCAAGGTCGTTAAGACATGCCGGCCTGGTGGCAGCAGACCTTCATATGTGTGACCATACCCGATCGATCCGGCCGGCATGCCGTCGATCCACAAGCGGACGATTACAAAATTACCCAGATCTGGGATCCGATTTATGTTCAGACGAGCTACGCCGCTAAGGGGTCGCACAAAGATAGGCGGTGCCACGTTGCCGCGAGTTGGTTGCGCATCGTAGCTCAGCGCCTGCTCGGCGGTGTGTCCGCTGAAAAACAGGCAGGTGGCAATCAAAACGAGAGCGTAGCGGGTTCGATAGCTGTACGTCCTCACAACTGGTTGTTCCGGTCCATGGATTTTCATCGTTCTTCAAGGCTAATGGGACTTCGTGAGATTGTCACGTTGCGCTTAAGAAAGATTTGCGAGTCCCTCTTGGGACGGAATGCCGGTTTCAGCACTCTAATGACAGAGGGATAGCGAGCACTTTGAAACTCGACCACCGTACTCTTCCTTCTCGAGTCGCAACGCGTTGGTGGGCGTCCTATAGCTCCCACTGGTCAAATGGATGTTCAATGTGCCAGGAAACAGGCGCATTCTGGTCGTCCGAGTGTAATGTGGTTCTAGTTGGTCGAGCCAATAAGAGAAGTCGCCTTTCCCCGTCCGAATCTCATCACGAAGTATCAGATGCATTTTGCCTCGCCATGGCCACGCCTAACGAGAACAAGATCAGCCACCGCTGTGGGAGCGAGGCTGGTCCGGAGTCTGTGGTCAGTAGTCATGTTGTCAGTGTAGGGGCGCCTGGTTAGGCCACTTTTAGCCGTTTGAACATTATGTCTCCGACGTGCTCGTGCCAAACGCACGGGGCAAGGACTGTCCAACCCAGGTGTGAATACCACGTCTGTAGATCGAGCGTGAACAAGTAAAGCGTCCTTATGGCTCGCGACCGAGCCGCGTCCTCGACGGCCGTACAAAGTGCAGCACCGATGCCTTGGCGGCGAAAGCGTGAACCGACAAATACTCCACCGAGCCAGGGTGTAAGATCCTCGCGCCCCTCAAGATCATGCACGCGAAGGGCGGCAGTGCCGAAAAGCTGTCCGTCGGCATGGGCCACCCAGGCGATAGGCAACTTATCTCGGCTCATGTGCGCCTTCAGCTTTTCGATACGAGCGTCAGGGGTTTGTTCGCCAAGGATCGAGCCCCAGTGGTCAAAAAGCCACTGGGCCAACTGCGGGATGTATTCTGGATGCTCAATCAAGTAGCTGATGCGAACGTCGCGCATAGGCCTAACGAAACACAGGGTCAACTACCCAGCACTTTGAAAATCAACGTGCTGGGTTAGCTGCATCACCTGGTTAGATGCCTTACTTGGCAACCGGTAAGTCCATATTATGCATCACAGCAATGCCCCAGCCGTCCTGCTCCTTTGTTGCCACCAGCATTAGCAAGCCCTTGCGAGACCCCATGTCCTGGCCGTTTTGCACCGCTCCGGTGGCTCCAGGTCGCATCCACAACGGTTACATCAGGCCGCAGGAAACGAATGCGCGCATCCAGCACCTTGGTCTCCGCACGCTTGAATAAGGGGATCGGACCGCTGCCGTCGCCTTCCAGAAGCGGCCGACGGAACTCTTCGATCGCCTTTCGGCCGTGCGCAGTCATTCCCCAGACGTTGGTAAAGTCCGCATCCTCATGGAAGACCATGGAAAATGCGTGGGCATCGAGCTTGGCGAAAGCCTCGCTCAAAGCTGCGATCAAGGCCTGAACCGGCTTTTCGGCTTCCGGCAGCTCAGCTGCATCTGCCGCGTGCGTGAAAGCCAAAACGGTCCAACTGGCGACAATTGTGGCCAATCGCAAAATGATGAAGCGCGTCATAAATGGGAATTACAGTGACTTACGATAAGTGCAATCAGCGAGAATGTTACTGCCAAAGCGCTGACTATTTCAGCGACGGCAACCAAGACCGGTAGATTCATGCGACCGGCGGACGCCTAATTAATCGCTGATCCGCGCAGTTCTAGATCGCCTAACGAGTTTCGACCAACTCGCGCGGACGCGAGATGTGGGGTTTCGTTTTGTCGGGCTTGAGAACGCGATAGAGAAACCAAACGATAAAACAGTTCGCCAGCAGAATGAAAACGCCCACCAGACCCGGACGATGCCAAATGTGCCGCACTTCCAGTGGGATTAATGCTGCGGTAGCAATGATCATCAACCATTCCGCCCATCGCTGCTCCAAATACACGCCGATTCCTTCGGTAAAAAGAACTGCCGAATAAAAAAGCGCGAGAAAACCCGTGGCACGCAATGCGCCGCCGGCGAGTACTGCTTGCAGCTTGTTCAGCAGGTAAGTGACGGCTCTGCTGTGCTCCATCAGAATTTCATCAGCAGTCCAGTCCGAAATGGCATCCATCCAGCGGGTGCGCATGTTCAGGAAAACGAGCGAAACACCCAGCAAAAGCAGCAGCACGCCTTTGCCGATTTTGAACAGCGCGATCAGCTTAAGATAACGATGCCGCCGAGGCTCCTGCAGAATCGCAGGAACGTGCGCGGGATCACTCATTATTTAACTCTTCGTCGAAGTTTGTTCATTGCGCAATGATTGGACTCTCGCGGCAGCAAACTTCCAGTTTGTTGCCCTCAGGATCTTCAAAGAAAAAGGCGTAGTAGCCGGGACTGTAATCCACGCAGATTTCCGGTCCTTCCAAATTTTTGCCGCCAGCTTCGCGCACCAACTTTGCGATCCGATCCACCTCGTCGCGTGTGTCAGCCCAGAACGCAATGCGTGTTCCGTTTGGCTGATGATTTTTATCCTGGGTGAACCCGAAAAATTCTGCCGGTTTATCGCCGCCTGCGGAATAAAACGTATGGAAATCTTCGCCAGGTTGATCGCTCGATAGTTTAGCAGGTGCCGGCTCAGGTCTTTCGTGAATAAACCCAAGCTGTGGTAGAAATTTCCGGTAAAACTTCTTTGCGATCTCCATGTCTCTGACTCGTAAATCGATGTGATCGAAACAACGCGTTTTCATTAGAGACCATCACTTACTTTGCTGCCGGGTTCAATCGCTTGCGCAACTAGCTGAAAACCAGTTTCGCTTCCCGATGCTCGTGCGAAACAGGATTCGTGATCTGCGCTACGCGGCATTAACGGACGGCGCCTCTCGCTTCTGATCTCTCGTGCCCCCAGGAACGCGGTTTGGCGGACGAAGTGCCCAAGAAGAAAGCGCGAGAGCGAGTAGGACCAGAGGGGCGATAATGTCCTTGGGCTGGCCGCGTACTGCCTGCGATGCGGCCGCCCCCGATAATTCAAAGACGATTCCGGCGTATGCCCATTCCTTCAGCCGTAGAAAACCCGGCACGACCAGGGTTATGGCTCCGGGAATTTTCCAGATCCCAAGGATCACGAGAACATACACAGGGTACCCAAGGCTGGTTACGACATCGACGACAGTTGGACCGCTGAAAATGTTTGTTCGACCGTTTGTCAGGTCCATTATGCCGCCCGCAAAAGTCTCAAGTGCGATGAGCGAGGTCGTTGCCCAGTAGAATATATATTTCGCTTTCATAATGGCCCTCCGTTTCAAGTCTTTACGTCCGCGCGTCTTTGGCCGGACGTAGTTGGCAAGGGTGTTGCTTTCCTTCGAAGAGCGTCGTGCGAACGTGAGCGAAAACCGCACAGTCGATGTTCTGATTGTCGGAAGAGGCCTGTCGGACTAGCGCTGGCTAGCGATTTCGCGATCTCGACGGTCGCTGTTTGGATAACCGCGGCGGCTGGCGCGCCGTTGCAATTTTTTTGTTGTTTGGAAACTAAATATACTGGAATAGTTTCCTAAGGAGCGCACAGTTAACAAGAAACGGAGGCCAGCATGAAATCAGGAGAAGAAGTTCATCAGGAATTACGACAACGGATTCTCACCTTGCCAGGTGTGACTGAGCGGCAGAACGCAGGCATCCACGAAGACGCCTTTTTTGTCGGACGAACCATGTTCGTGCACATCCATGGCCACGGCCATTGCGACATTCGATTAGCGAAAGAGGACCAAGCACGAGTTCTTGCCCAAGGCAAAGCGCGTCCGCATCGTTGGGCGCCCGAAAAGGGCTATGTGACGTTCATGGCGCGCAATGAAAACGATTTGGCGCCGGCAATGGAGCTGATCCGAATGTCGCACGATCGCTTCGCGGGAGTCGCGCGCTCCAAAACTGAGTGAGGTGAAACACGCAACAAAATCGCGGCCGCGAGATCGGAAGGCTGACTTCAGCCGGCAACGAATCGTGGAAGCGGCGCGTGCTCACTTTTTCAGCCACGGATTTCGCAGCGTGACGATGGACGATCTGGCCGAGGAGCTGGGCATCAGCAAGAAAACGCTTTACGCGCATTTTCCGGCCAAGATCCAGCTACTTGAGGCGGTGCTGGCTGATAAGTTCGCGGGCGTCGAGGCGAAACTGAATGAAATCACACGTGCACATGCGCGTAATTTTCCGGCGGCGCTGCACGAACTGCTGACCAACACGCAACGCGAATTGGATGAGATCAAGCCGCCGTTCGTTCGCGATATGCGCCAGAAAGCGCCGCACGTGTTCAAGGTTATCGAATGCCGCCGGGCCGCTTTGATCGAGCGTTTCTTCGGAAAGCTTTTCATCGAGGGTCAACGCACGGGAATGGTGCGCAAAGACGTTTCGGTGAAGCTCATGATCGAGATTTTGCTTGCCATGGTCCAGGGGATCATGAATCCGCCGAAGATAGAGGAGCTGGGAATGACTCCAAAAGAAGGTTTCGCCGCAATTCTCAAAATCGTTCTCGAAGGCGCGCTGACCGGAAAAGGCCGAACGGCCGGCTGATTGCATCTCCCGCTGCTTCAATGCGACTCGCGACAAAATTGTTCACGCTCGTCAAGACCGACAATCACTCATTGCTCGCGCTTCTTGTCGTTTGTTCAACACTTGCCGCTAGTTGTAATACTCGCCGCAATGCGGTCTCGGGAACGATCGAGGTGGATGAGGCGCACGTGGGACCGCGCGCAGGTGGTCGTGTGGAAAAGATTTTTGCCTGGGAAGGCGATCATTTGCACGAGGGCCAGTTGATCGTGCAACTGGACGCTTCGGAGCTGCGGGCGCGTCGCGACCTTGCCGTTGCGCAAATCGATACGGCAATTCACGACGCAGACGCGCAGGGAGCGCAATTGCAGTTTCTGCGCGATGACGCCCGGCGTCAGCAGGACCTGCTGAAGCGCAAAGTCGTTTCACCGAATGACGCCGAGCGTGCCGACAGCTCCGCAAAATCTCAGGAGAAAAATGCCGCCGCGGCGAAGATGCGTGTGGCGCAGGCGCGCGCACAGCTTGCCGATATCGATGCGCAGTTAGCGGAAATGCAGGTCGTTGCACCAGCCGATTCCATTCTGGAGGTGCTCAGCGTAAAAGTAGGCGACGTGCTACCGGCCAATCGCGAAGCGGCTACGCTGCTGCTGACCGGGCATCTTTGGGTGCGCGTTTATGTTCCCGAATCCTGGCTGGGTTTGATCAAACTGGGCGAACATGTTCGGGTTCGTGTCGATTCGTTTCCCGGCCAGGATTTCGATGGCGTCGTCGAGCAGATCAATCGCCAGGCTGAATTTACTCCGCGCAACGTGCAAACCGTCGCAGATCGAATCAAACAAGTGTTTGGCGTGAAGGTCCGTTTACCCAGCGACGACAACCGTTTGCGTGCGGGAATGGCGGCGGATGTTTATTTTCCCAATGTGAAATGAGCTGAACAACGACGAATGAGCACGAATGACACGAAGGCCGAGTCAGATAAGAAAGTGGCTGAGCCGATGATTGAAGTTGAGGGCCTGACGAAGCGCTTCGGCACATTCACGGCCGTCGATCACGTTTCGTTTTCTGTCGGGAAAGGATCGATCTTCGGATTTCTTGGTCCTAATGGGTCCGGGAAATCGACCGTGATCCGGATGTTGTGCGGCATTCTCGAACCAAGCGATGGGACGGCGACAATCGGCGGACATGACATTGTGCGAGATTTGGAGCCGATCAAAGAAATGATTGGCTATATGTCGCAACAATTCTCGCTCTACGATGAGCTGACCGTAAATGAGAACCTTCTCTTTGCAGGAAAACTTTATGGCTTGCGCAGCCGCGAATTGGATCAGCGGCGCGATGAGATGATCGCCACGACGCATCTCGAGCCGTACATCGGGAGACGCGCTTCGCAGCTCTCCGGCGGCTGGCGACAACGTCTGGCGATGGCTTGCTCGCTCATGCATAGGCCGACCGTCTTGTTTCTCGATGAGCCGACGGCCGGGATCGACCCGGTCGCCAGGCGCGAACTCTGGGATCTACTCTTTGAGTTTGCCAGTAAAGGCATGACGCTTTTTGTAACGACTCATTACATGGACGAAGCGGAACGATGCGATCATGTCGGCTACATTTACATGTCCAAGTTGATCGTGTGCGGTGAGCCGGATGAATTAAAGAAGATGCCTGAGGTGAATCCGCGGGGCACGCGCCGGCTCGACGTGACTTGCGATCATGTGACCACGGCGCTGCAAGCTATGCACCAGATGCGCGGCGTCCGCGCCGCCACGGTCTTCGGTCAATCGATGCATTTGCTGGTCGATGAGAGCGTCAAGCGCGCGCAAATAGACGAACAATTGCGCAAAGTGGGCGTCGGTCATGCTGAGATTCACGAAATCGGTCCGTCGCTGGAAGACGTGTTCGTCGAGCTGTCGGCCAAGCATGCGGAACAACAACGAAAGGCGGCGTGATATGCGTGTCACGGCACCGCGTGAAATGAATATGAACCAGCGAGGATGCAATGACTCTCGCAAGCCACTGCTCACTGTGAAAACATGAAACACAAACTTTTTCGCGGGCTCGGCGCTATTTTATTCAAAGAATTCATAGTGGTCTGGCGCGATCCGCTGACCCTCTTTTTCTTCTTTTTCCCGCCGCTGATCGAGATGATTGCGTTCGGGTACGCCCTAGATAACGACGTGAAACACATGGCGATGCTTGTTCTGAACGAGGATCGCACGGTCGAGAGCCGGCAGTTGATCGATCGTTTCGTGAACACGGAGTCATTTCGCGTGGTAGGCGAAGTGCAAAGTTTGGACCAGCTCAAGAGCGAGATGCGCAAAGGCCGCGCCTACGCCGCGCTGGACATCCCGCCGAATTTTACCCGTGAACTGAATGCGGGCCACTCCGCGCAAGTGCAATTGCTGGTCGACGGATCCAATTCCACTACCGCTTTGCAGGCTCTTCAGACTGGACTCGGCGTTGCGTTAACGCAATCACTGGAATCGCTTTTGCGTGAAACTGGTCGGCAGGGTATGCCGATCGATGTTCGCCCTCAAATGCTTTACAATCCGGCAATGCGCGCACCGAATTTTTTTGTGCCAGGCGTGATTGGAGTGGTCTTGCAAATCGGGACGACGGTCGCTGCCGCCATGGCGTTGGTACGCGAACGCGAACGCGGCACACTCGAGCAATTACTGGTGAGCCCACTGAGCCGCGCGGGCCTTATGCTTGGCAAGCTGGTTCCGTATTTGTGCATCGGCATGGCCATGGCGTTGGTTTTGTTCACGATCATGCGGTTTGTGTTCTTTGTCCCAATCGTCGGCAATGTGTTCGCGATGATGTTTTCAACGCTGGTCTACGTTTTCGCGTTGCTCAGTCTTGGTCTTCTGGTCGGCACCAAAGCAGAAAATCAGATGCAAGCGCTCCAGATGTCGATGGTGTTTCTGTTGCCGAGCGTTTTCTTCTCTGGATTTATTTTTCCGCGGGAAACGATGCCGTGGATTTTTTACGCGCTCGGTGCGCTTTTTCCCACGACCTATTTCATCGCGTTGATGCGGGCAATCATCCTGCGCGGCGCAAATCTCTTGGAATACTGGCCGAATCTGCTCGTTCTGATCGTGATGTCCAATTTGCTCTTTGCTGTCTGCGCTTTGCGATTTCGAAAAAAGCTCGGATAACGTTGAACGCGATCCGGTGAATCTGGGGAGCACAGGCTGCCAGCCTGTTCTTCGCGGTAGCTTGCCGCGAAGCTTTAGGTAATTTGGTAGGGTCGCGACCGCCGGGCGCGCCGAGGCAAGGTAGACGGCTCGGCGACCCGCCCCTACCATTTGCAACATACCTTCTGGTATTCTCAGGTGCTCAAACGAATTCTCTGTAGCACGCTCAGCGTTGTCATCGCGGTTTTCGCAGGTTTTGCGTTATTTTGGTGGTTTGGAGTGAGGATGCCTGGCAAAAATATCTCGAAGGCGGCGCCGCTTTCGCGCGAGGAAGTTGCGCTCCGGGAGGAGTTGCGCGACGACGTACAACATCTGGCGGGCGAAATCGGCGAGCGAAATATGTGGCGCTATCAACAACTGAATGCCGCTGCGGACTTCATTGAAAATTCTTTCTCACGCGCCGGTTTGCATCCGCGGCGTGATAGTTATGAATTGCACGGACGGGTCTGTCACAATATCGAAGTAGAAATTCCCGGCACTCGTCCCGATGTCGTCCTCATCGGGGCGCATTACGATTCTGTCCTGGGCTCCCCAGGCGCTAATGATAACGGTAGCGGCGTCGCAGCACTGCTGGCGTTAGCGCGCCGCTTCACCGGAAAAACGACACAGCACACACTGCGCTTTGTCGCATTTGTGAACGAAGAGCCGCCATATTTCCTCAGCGGACAAATGGGAAGTTTTGTTTATGCGAGCCGCTGCAAAGGCCGCGGGGACCGAATCGACGCCATGATCAGTCTGGAAACGATTGGCTATTTTTCTGATGCGCTGCATTCGCAAACTTATCCGGCGCCCGGGCTGGGCGTGTTGTACCCGACTGTCGGCAACTTCATTGGATTCGTGGCCAACTTGCATTCACGCGCGCTGCTGCGCCGCGTGATCGGACTCTTTCGTGAACACGCAAAGATTCCTTCTGAAGGAGCAGGCCTTCCTGCCTTTATTCCGGGCGTCAGCTGGTCGGATCAATGGTCATTCTGGCAGCACGGTTATTCCGGCATCATGATCACGGACACCGCGCCGTTCCGTTACCCACACTATCATTCATCCACTGATACGCCGGATAAGCTCGATTACGATCGCTTCACGCTCGTGGTCAGTGGAATGGAGAAAGTGATCGCCGATCTCGCGCAAGGTCTAAAATTGTAGGGCAAGTGTTTCGCTTGCCATCAGGCGGCGCAATCGGAGCGATTACCCTACAGTCGCTACCTCACTGCGAACTTCTCGGCAACAACCAATCAAGAGCGCCATAAAAGTCGGCCAGAGCTGTGCCTTCGATTGGATCGTTGTGATACGCGCCGCGCAAAGCGATCACCCGTTTCTCACCCGCATAGGCGTTAACCACGAGTCGATGGAAACGAGGCGCGACCACTTCATCTCTTTCCGAGAGCAAAAAAATCGCGCGTGCACGGGCCGCTTTCGCGTTCTCAATGCTGTCGAGATCTTTGGGAACCTGCAACGCAACAGGACCGGCGAGCAGCCACAGGTTCCACCAGCCAAATCGCTGCAGAATCATTTCGCGAAGCGGCACAGGATTATGCAAAATCAATCCGGCCACGGGCCGCTGTGCCGCGACGTGAAGTGCCGCTGTCGCACCGATGCTCGCGCCAAACGGCACTATTGGCCGATCAACTGCGTGACGTTTTAATTCGTCAAATGCGGCAAGCGCTGCTGGCCCGATCCTGGAAAGTCGCGCTGGTCCGGTGCTGCCGCCGAACCCCGGATAATTCATTCCCCAGATTTCGACAGCGCGATCGTTCCACATTTCGGCTTCCACAGCGACCCAACGCTCCGCGCGATCGGCATTACCGTAGAAACGCAAAACGTAAATGTCGGCGGTGTCTTTCTCTTGAGCTCGTCGCGATTGCGCCGTCCACAGTTCCAATTCGCCATGTTGGAACGGAACAGTTTTGCGAACCGCGCCGCCTGCGCCAATCGGCGCTTTTGTTGGGAAAAGGATCAGATGATCCGGCAAGTGACCGAAAAGCATCACGCCGAAATATACTGCGGCAACGACAAGTAAGAGGCGCTGGCCAGCAGAAATTTTCATTCACATTTGATTGAGGAATGCAAGGACGCGCGATTCATAATCCTCTCGCGCTGCTCGATGAAGATCGATATGTCCCGCATTCGGGACGAACCAAACCTGCTTGGGTGATTGTGCGCGCTCGACCAGCGTTCGTGTGTCGGGTGGTCTGGTGTTTCTGTCTTTTTCGCCGCTCATGATAAGCACCGGGCACCCAGCGCGGGCGATGTGATCGACCGGACGCAATTGCGATGCTGAAACGCCAAGCCATTGATTTGACTGATGGCTCCGCGGAGTAAGGCAATGCGATAAGCTCGCAAAGCCTATGGAGTCGATGTGATCGTGGATTTGGTCTCATCGTTTCTCGCCGCCGCAGCAAGGAACCGCTGGTACAGAAACGATGCGAGAATGGCGATCACGGCGACGACGACGAACGCGCCAATCCGATAGAGTTGCTCAAGCTGCGAAAGATCGTGAAAGAAAAGTTTCACCAGGGTGACGCCGAGCAGTCCCAGACCGGCATACCGAACAGGCGCAGCGTGTTTGCGCATCCCGACAATGAGCAGCAACAGCGCGAACAACGCCCACGCCACGCTGTAGCTCATGTCGCGCGCGAAATTTCCTGAGAATTGAAACGTGAGCACGACTGTCCCGGATATGCTGAAGTAATCGGCGATCTCGATGTTCACGATGAGGAAGGCGAGCACGGTGCCGAGCGTGTAAAGTAATGGCAGCACACTTCGCCCGAGAATGAGATGGCGCGGCGGCGCCAGTAATCGCGCCGCGGCGAACAAACACACTGTCGCGATGCCGTAGGTGTAAAGATACCAGTTAACAATCGGGAACGCGGCACGCGGATGATAACTCAGCACAGCGGGATTGAGCGCGAGGCGCACAAACACAACCACGAGCAAAGCGACGCCTGCCAGACGCAGTCCTGGATGCGGCACGCGATGGAAAAGCCAGCAAAGCGCTGCGCCTTCCAAGGCCCAGCCCACCGTGATCCATTGTCGGTCGAACTGGATCGGGAAAATCAGCGTGATGAAAAAGAGCGCAGCGCCGCCGAAGAGCGCCATCTGGGCATTCCGCGCGGGGCTGGAGAGCGGAGTGCGTTTGAGCAGCGCGAACAATCCGAGGAGCGACGGCAGCGCAAATGCAGCCGGCACCAAACCTGGGACTCCGCTCGGATACGCCGCGCGAATGAGTTGATACACCAAATAAAAATGCAGCGGTCCAGCCAGCGCGGCGGTCGCCCATGGCGCGGTTTTTCCGGCGAACTTCCGATGAAAAATGAACGGAAAGATCGTGAACAACGCATAGAATCCGAGATACCAAATCATCGGCACGCTGGCGCGCGTTGGATCGAAATGTTCAAAATGCCATGCGTGCTCGAGCGCGAGCACGGAGACAAGTGCGACCGCCGGGAGCAGATCGAGCGAAAAGATTTCGCTCATACCGAGAAGCAAAATGACTAACAACAGCGCCAGACCAAATACAGGAGACGGATTTGCGAGCGGTAACCTCAGCGTCACCATGATGAGCAGCAGAAACGGCAGCGTCGCGGAGAGCGCGGGAAGTTGAACGGAAAGATTTGCCGGATCGGTAACGTTGCCGAAAAGCCTTGGCGCGCGTTTGACTGTGCCGCCTGCTACCAATCGGCGGGACGCCCAGGTCGCTGCGAGGAGAAAGAAAATCGCGAAGCCGCCGAGGAGGCATAGGGCCGTCGGCAAGCCGATGAGTTCGCTCGGAATCCGGTAAACCCACGCGCCCATCGCCACCAGCGTGAGCACGAGCACGGCGAGAATCGGAAGAAGCGTCGCAGTCGCCAAAGCGAGAACAATGGCGAGAAGATCGACAATCAACACGAACGGCCAGACAAGAATCGAAAGCTGGCTGAGCTGAAAAATCGGCATCAACACCAGCAGCAGCGCGAGAGCTGGAAACGCATGGCTCCACCAAGAGATCTCGATTTTGCGCAGATGTTGCAACGCGATCGGAGCCGCTGCATGCAACAGCGTGAACACAAAATAAAATGTCAGCGCAGTGTAGAGGTCACGGGTCGTGAGGTAGTTTTCCGTCCACGCGGCGAGAAAAATGAATGCCACCAGGCCGGCTAACGCTTCAACAATGGCGTGTCTGCTATCGATCAGTGTTAGCACGAGCAAGCCAAGATCGATAACAAACAGGTAGCTGAACAGCAGCGCCGGCCGTTGCGCGATCGTTTGAAACGAGAGCAGGTAAAACGCCGAGAACATTGCGACCGCGGCGAGTCCCAGCGCGCAGGCGAAAAGTTCACGAGTCAATTTTGCTGTGCGCTTCGACCACGCTACCGCCGCGAGAAACAACGCCTCAAATCCGGCGAACACCGCCATGGCAACAAGGACCTTATTGCCGGCAAAATATTTCTCGGGAACAAAGAAGGCCGCAACCCAGGCGAAGTGCATTAGCGCAGTGCCAACCGCGCTCAGAGTCGGGAGCACATTCCAACGTTGCCGTTGCGAGACCGCGAGCAGACCGACGTCGAGCACCGCGATGTACATGAAAAGTCCGAGCGGATGATCCTGGCCCGTTGAAAGCAATACCGGCGTGAGAAAACCGCCCGCGATGCCGAGCACAGCAACGACAACCGCATTCAACCGGACGGCGAGCAAGAACGCGACCGCCGTGATCAGCGTCATCAACAAGAAGGTTGGAATGAAACCAAAGAACCCAAAGTGATAGTATGATCGGCAGGCAAAGGTCACGGCGTAGAGCACCAGCACGCCAGTGGCGCATAGGGTTTGTGCGGTGACGGCGTTTTCCTTTCGTTTCATGAGCACACCGCCAATGAGAAGGCTAACGCCAATGACGAACCCGATTGCAACCCGCAGCTCCGGCGGGATGAGATTGTGCTCAAACGAGTATTTGACGAAAAACGCTACGCCGAGGAAAAGCGCCAGCCCACCAATCCACGCGAACAGTTTCGCGCCCATGAATTGCTCCCAATTAATCGGCGGTCTGGCTGGCGGTGCGATTTAAGAAGCGGTTGCTTGGGCAAATCTTTCCGGGATTGGCGGGGGCAGCGTTTTTTTCTCTTGCGCGGCTGGAGCGGGTGTAATGATCGGAAGTGGTGGCGGTACCGCTTCCATCGCTGCCACAGCAGCCTCCGGTTTAGGGGCGGGGGC
>QHNV01000245.1 GCA_003218535.1 Verrucomicrobiota bacterium | reverse complement strand
ATGCGGCGAAATCGCGGATCTACCCACGTCTCCCTCCACGGCACGCTGCTCTTCAGAGAACTTACTGAGGTCCAGTCGGCTCAGAAATATCCAAATCGCTCGCGCTGGATGGTCTTCTGCGATGAGGCTTTACACGTCGGTTGTTCTCAGTAATATCTGAGTCCGATCGATAGGTTGGAAGCGTGGCAACTTGCTAATGCAAGTTTCGTTCATGCGATCAGTGTGCCTGAACCATCCCAAAACTCAATGCATGGCTTGATTCTTTCACGGCTTCCTAGCACTCTAGCGCGGGCGCTTCAGGTCTGGCTCATCACGGAGGTGAAGACGAGGCTATGTACCTTAGGCCGAACCTATCCCTTAGCCTCCGCCTGCCTGCTTTACGCCTTCCCGATGAAATCTTCAGATGGCCCTAAGTGATCGGTTCAGCCTAAATGATTGGCTCAGCCTCGCAAATTTGGCCAAATGAAGACCAAAAAAACTAAACACGATGCGACCAACAAGAAGGTCAGCACTGCTAGTCGCACCGAAAGAACCTGCCCATAGACGAATATGACCAAGAAGACAGCAACAACGCCCATAATGCGGGCCAACTTCATTTCGGCCAGTATCCTAGCTCGCCCTCACCACCGCCACGATCACGGAGTCGGGAACTCCCGAGGCTCTCACTTTCTCTCTTCAGCCCTGATATCCTCTTCGCCTCGGCCTGCCTGATTTACGCCTTCCCGATGAAATCCTCAGGTGCGCCTAAGGGATAGGTTCGGGGCCAGCCTATGTTTTATTTTGGAACCATCCTCTACAGGTTTCGTGACGTCCAAGCACCGGCTATGCTCGTCATAGTGAGTGTAACCAGACTGGATAGTGGCAGCATTCAGATTTGCGCGGAGAAGCCTCAGCACAACGCCAATGCCGTACAGACCTACCTCTCTGAACAAGAGGCACGAACGGTGATGTTGAGTTTTGGAATAAGCGAAGAGGCCATAGACTTCTACTTCAAATTGCTCCCTCAACTCGGAGCCAACGAGCGGTTGAAGTTCCCGCCGATGGATGTGTCACAACATGAGTTGCTGTCGCACGGGTTTCGGCTTTGAGGAGGCAGACGAAAATGAACCGAGAAACTCTAGAACATTTCTCCGAGCCGCTGAAGATCAGACTTTGGGCGTCGCAAGAATCACGCCACTTTTCGCATTCCGTTTAATTCGGCAAACAGCTGCCGACAGAAACCGCAGCACCTCGCCTCGCGAGAAGATACCCTCCAGATGCCCATTTGCTATAACTGGTACCTGATTGATGTCCTCGCGGCTCATCAGCTCAAGCGCCTCGACCGCCGATGTTTCCGGCGCAACTGTCCGCAACTGAGCAAGCGGGCGCATCACGCTCTGCACGCTGGTCTGTGCCCATCGGTCCCGATCGACACTCTTCACTTCACTTCATGCGGCGTAATCAGTCCGACCAGGTTATTGTTTTGCACGACGATGAAGCAGCGGCGTCCGGTGCGCAACAGATATTCGTCGACGAAGTGTTGCAGGTTCAAGAAGCTCTCTACGGTAGCGCAGTCGCGATCCATGAGATCGGCAACACGGCGCCCGCGCAGTCCGCATGAGCTGCACCTGGACGTAGCTGCTGCGCGAGGCGTCGAGCAGGAACCAACCAATGAATGCTAACCATAGGCCGCCGAAATTCGCACCCACAAAGAAGCGCAAAGTCCGAGCAGGATGAAAATGAACGCGACCGCCTGTCCTACGCGTGCGACTACCATCATCGCCAACCGGGCTGGCACCAGGGCGTGGGTCAGCTTATGGAATGGTTCGGCTGTGGCTGAATTGGATCTCGGGAAAGGAAAAGTTACACGCCGGATTGAGTTGTGGCACTCTGCTGATCCCGTTGCTCCCGGTACTCATCCGACGACCATGCTGCTGAATCGAAGCGAAGACACCCTCTACGTCGCCATGCCTAACGCAGCCACCGCCCAATCCGATGGCGTGGCGGCCGTGGATTTGAAGGAGGGTGTGCCGCAACGATGTTACCGCCCGGCCCTCGACAGCAACGACGAGCCCGGGTCAGCGTCAATCGCGATCGCTCTTTCTAACAATGAGAAGCATCTTTACGCAGCGGTTGCGTCGCTCAATGCTGTCGTAGTATTCGAAACCAAACCTGTTGATGAGACGTCAGATGTGGCTGTCATGGAATTGCCCATCGGTTTCGTCCCTACCGAGTGGTATCCGAGCGCCCTCGCTTTTGCAGGGAATGATTTGCTCATCGCCAGTGCCAAAGGCGACAGCAGCGGGCCGAACAATGGGAATTGCGCGCAAGCCTTAATCGACTCTGGATCGGTGCCGGCCTGAAAGTAGCCGCCGCCGGATTTTTGTTCGTCTTCGGCCGCGATCAGCAAGAACGAACATCAGACATTGAGCGTTATAAAAGCAGATTACGACGCGTCGCCTAAAAAGGCGACGCTATTTGGACAGTGATGCTGGCATCGCGTGCCGATGGCTGGCTGATGAAAGCGACACACAGATTCTCTCGGGAGAGAAAATATGCTGGAAACGAGGCGACCAAGCTCCTCGTGGTTGCCGATGAAGTGCAAGAAGAGAAAGAACGACGGCTGAAAAAGGTTTCTCCGACAGTTGTGCATCCTCTGAAATCAGCGTTGCTCGAGGCACGGTTAGAAGACGTCAAGGAGCCAAAAGTCAAAGAACCCACCGATGCAATCGTGGCACTGACGGCAGGCGCTATCTGCGGAACCGACTTGCACATGATTCGTGGAACTCTTTCAGGAATGCAGAAGGGGACAATACTCGGCCACGAAGGGGTTGGCGTAATCGAAGAGATCGGTAAGGGAGTGAGAGATCTCTCCCTTGGCGACCGTGTGGTGATCCCTTCTGATGCGGCAACTGTTCTTATTACCGGGCCGGTTACTACGCGCAGTGTGACAAAGCTAATCCCAACGGGCCCGATGCCGGAACTGCGTTTTTCGGGGGCCCGAAAAGCAGCGGGCCTTTTGATGGCTTACAGGCCGAAAAGGCGCGCTTCCATTCGCCAACGTGGGTTTGGTGAAACTACCGGAATCCTGTACTTCTTCTGAGGCGGGCCGCGGGACTGGAAGACTCCAGTACAGAGGGACAAAGGCGGGCCGCTCGCATGCTTGCGCTCTTTTATGGCTGGACCAACCTGGATGTTCCGGGCCTTGACCGTAGTCATTGGGAGCGGCAAGCTTTGTTTGATAAGGTCGGTGCTCTGAGCAAACGCTCGATTGAAGAAGTTGAGCGGAATTTA
>QHNV01000220.1 GCA_003218535.1 Verrucomicrobiota bacterium | reverse complement strand
ACCAGACGCGTCCCCTGATATTATGGTCCCACTCGTCGTAGTTGTATTCCGGCGTAGCAACGAACGGCGGGTCCTGATCGAACACGTTGTTCATGCCGATCGTGATGGTGGTGTTATTGAGCCATGCCCGCCAACCAGATGAACTGTATTCCGCGGTAGAGACTGGCATGACGTTCTTGTCCTCGCGGTCTTTCGTATCGGCGTTGTTATCTACGTCCTTGGCATAGCCGGGAACTGGCTCGGTAACCGGCCGTGGGAGATGAAACGTGTAGTTCAGCACCAGATCAAGCGTCGTCCATTCGCGGATCTTTCGGGTAAGCCCAGGTTCAAAGAAGAGCTGGTCGTACATCTGACTAACGAAGTGGACGGTCGCGCCAGCATCAAGGCCGCCTAGGTCGTAGAACACGCTCGCATACCAGCGGTCTTTCGGGAGCGCGCCGCGCCGCGGTCCGAGGAAGTGCCCGTCCACATCTAGTTTGTTTTGACCTGCCAAGTTTTGATGTCTAGCCCGAGCAAGGTAGTTGCCATAGAAGGTGAACGTGAATGTTCCGATGTCCCCGTGGTCGAAGATGGAGGTATCCAGTTGATAGCTAGCCCCGTAATCGACTCCTTCCGTAATGATTCGGCTCACGTTCTGTATACCACTGATAACGTTCACGAGCGCTCCGGTCACTGGATCGCGCTGAATCAGATCTGAGTGTAGACCACCTATCGGAGCGCCGTTCGGCATGGTCCCCGTACGAGTGTTGAAATTACCCTGCACAAGGCTTGCGGGGTCGTAATCGAGCAAGACGTTGCGCACATCGACGTGGTAAAAGTCCGCGCTTAGGGTGAGTCCCTTGATCAATTTGGCTGGGGTCCAAACAAAGCCGTAGGTCCATTCATACGCCGTCTCGGGCTGCAGGTCCGGATTGCCGCCAATCGTTTCTTTAACCCGCGTGCCCGGTGGAGTCAGCGGTGTACCCGGTGTTCGCCCAAGCGGATCGCCGGGAAGCACTGTAGCTGGATCAGGCACGACCGCGAAGATCTCCCCTTGCGAAGTAAATAATTCGCCGAGAGTGGGAGCGCGATAAGCTTCATTATAAGTCCCGCGTAACGTCAGCGACGAATCGATTGGCTGCCAGCGAAAGAAGAACTTGGGCCTTTCGGTAGAACCAAAATCGCTGTAGTTATCAAACCTTTCCTGGTAGCCTAACTCCAAGCTGTGGAGACCGTACCAGTTCCAGGTGGGGCTGGTGAGAGGGACACGAACCTCCCAATAGAGAGACCAGACATCCCGGCTCCCATTGGCTGGGAGGTTAGCCTTGGTTGGGAGGAAGGTAGGCACGCCAATTGTTTGACCGGAAACCGTTAGCGGGTCAGGCTGATCGTTCAACTGCTCTGTCTGGTGTTCACCGCTGATCGCGAAGGAGAGCGGCCCGGCGGGCAGCTGAAAGAGGTTGCCGTTTAACTTCAGATCTTCGAGTAGCAGGGAGGCCTTGCCGAAGTGATTGGTGGTGACAAAAACTTTATCAATCACAGCAGGCGAGTTTTGGTTAAGGCCGAAAGGGTTGAAAGCGGTTGCGGGATTGGTGTCGAGCAACGCGGCGCGCAACGCATTTTTGTTGACGATCCCGCCCAAGCGCTCGGTGCGATCGTCTTCGCTATAGCGGAAGCCAGCTTCCCAATCCCATCCTTTAAAGTAATCGCCGAACTCACCCAAACTACCTCTTAGGCCAGCAGTAAACTCAAAATTGTCGGCCGTAATCTTGTCGGTAAGCAATCCTGCTTCCAAACCAGCGTAACGCACGCCGGTCGTGAATCCGGTACCCGCAGGCGCAGCGCTGACCTTGGTCTCAGGATGTTTCGGGTTGAAGCCTCCCGGCGAGATATAATCCGGGACCGTGAAAGGATTGAACGGATTCTGAATCGGCACGCTAATACCTGCGCTACTTATTCCAAATGGGTGAGATGCATCCGCGAATATGTCAGGCGTAAATCGCGCTGGTGCCAAGGCACCGTCCCAGAACCCGCGCACGTACTTGAAATCACCGAAAAGCTCGAGGTATTGGCCGCAGATTTTACGGTCAAGCGAGCCGTAGAGATATTCACGGTCTACTGGGGCCATTGCCGGCGTGAGAGCGTTATAGTTAAAGAGCTGTTTGCTCGGCGGAAGGCTGAGCCGCGGCACATATTGCGGGTCGTGCTTTACGTTTGGGAACGCGTGTGGTGTTGGCGTCAGAGCACCGTTATTAAGCTGTGGTTGATAAACAAAGTTTGCGACGCGCCCAGCAAAGTCGCCCGCCTGAAGATCAGCTCCTCCAAAAAAGGGAGGAGTGTTGACCTTTGACGAAACGTCGCGGTCGCGGCTGTAGATGGCATCACGATCGTACCATTCAGCATAAACAACGATGTCCGTTTTGTCGTCACCGACGCCACCGAGCACGTAAGCTAATCTTTCAGCCTGATCGTTAGAGGCGCCGAGATTGGTGTTGCCATAGCTAAAGTAAACTTCGGCATGATTTTGAAATCTGTGAATTAACCAAACGTTAAAAACTCCACCGACCGCGTCGCTGCCGTAAATGGCAGAAGCACCGTCCAGCAGAATGTCGATGTGATCAATCAGTCCAACGGGAAACATGTTGAGGTCGACCGTTGCACCCGATAAACCGATTTCGTCGGCGAAGCCGATCGGTGCGACACGCCGTCCATCCTGCAACACGAGGGTTTCCCTGGAACCTATACCTCGCAGGTCGACTTCCACGTGGCCGTCCCCATTATTGTTTACGTTTTCGTTGATCGATATTCCGCTAACCGTGGGCAACTTCTGCACCAAGTCAGTGGCACTGCGCACACCAAACTGGAAGATGAGATCCCTGTTTAAAATGTAAACGGGTTGTGGCGTTACTTCTTCCGCAGTGGGAATATTTGAGCCGGTGACGATAACTTCCTCGATGGTTACCCCCGGCTGTCCAATAGTCTGCAGCGTCGGCATAGGCTCCTGCGCCCGCGCCCCAATAACTGAACAAAGGACCACAGCGATGATCGCGAGACAGAGCTGATTGGGGAGCGCACGCGCCTCGCGTGCTATCATTGGCGCCTCGCCAATGACAACGAGATAGCGCGGAAGTGGTTCGGCGGGGGCGCCGAACCGTGCACGCGAGGGCGCGTGCGCTCCCCAGAGTAGCGGCGTGGCTACAACATTTATGAGATGGCTTCTAGCAAGGTTGGAGTAGCGGATTCGCTCGCGAATCTTGTAACTGGCCGTCGAAATACACGCAGACGACGAACCCGCCGTATCGTCGTCCGCCAGCTAAAGGCAGTTGGTTTTTTGGACGCACGTAAGTCGCTGCCAGGAACTTTGGTGTCGCATCCGTCCAGTCACGCGCAGCGGTAAGCCAGTTATAACTCACCTGGGCATTAGTGGGCTTCATTTTGTTATCTTTTGTTAGGTCATAGAAGGAAACGCTAATCCTGACAACGTGTCCATTTTGCGTTCCTGGTCGTGGCTTGACTCCAACCTTGAGCGTGAAGTGATTCTGCGCGTTCGGATCGGCTGTCTCTGATAGAGTTGTCTCAGTGATCGCCAAAATTGTGTCCCGCGAAGCGCCGATGCGCCGTAAGAGATGAGGGAAGCGCGCGTCGGAGCGAAGCGCACGAAATTCGGGAAGAAACGCGATCCACTGCAATACTCCCGAATGTTCCGCATAGGCGCGCTCGAGTTCGCGAAAAGCTTCTTCTTTGTCGCCTAACGCGACAGAAACTGCGGCAATCAAAGGTGCGGAGATGTATCGCTTCTCCTTCGCTTGCAGCAGTTGAGCACGGATATTTTGCGCCTCCGTTGGCCGGCCCATGCGCGCGTAGGTGATGGCAAGGCCGCTACTGGGCAGATGCGTTGCCTCCTGGGCCTTAGTGTAGAGAGCGATCGCTTCAGAGAAATTCTGCTTCTCGCGATACGCAGCGGCAAGCGCCGAATCCAAATAAAAGTAATTCGGATCAAGCTGGAGCGTCCGCTGACCTTCGATAAGTGCATCATCGATGCGGTCGTTAGCCAGGTAGGCGGCGGTGGCGACGTAACTGGTGATGGGCGATACCGGATCCAATTTCTCAGCTTCCAGGATAAATTGAAGACCGTCCTTTAGCTCACCGTGGAAGAGCAGGAGTAATCCGGAGAAGAAGTGAGCTGGCGCCGAGTTGGGATCGAGCTCAAGTGCGCGCTTCAACTCTGCATCGGCACCGGCTAGGTCCCAGTCGAGGACACGTTTCGCTTCGCTGAGGTAGCAATGCGCCTCAGCATCTTTCTCGTCGAGTGCGATTGCCTTTAGAGCTGCTTCCTTTGATGCCGGGTAAGCGTCGAGCGGCTTTACGTAGACGTCGGCCAGGAAATACCAGGCCTTCGAGATCCCAGTCCAGGCGCGCGCAAACGTCGGGTCTTTCTCGACGGCGCGCTGAAAGAAACTGAGCGCCCTGCGCAAATCCTCCTCGCTGCTCTTGTTTGAGAAATAAAGGCCTTGGAGGTAAAGATCGTATACCTCTGTGTTACGTTGGGGCCGTAACACGAATGCGGGTACCATCGCGTCGCAAACTTCCTTCCAGCACATTCTGAACGTTTAATTTTTTCCCAACCTCATTCGCGCCCGCGCCGCTTCCTTTGAATGAAAATGACGAGGTCCGACCAGTAACGCGCAGCCCATCGACCTTCGCGAGTGCGTGAAGAATTTCTTCGCTTATGCCGTCGCAGAAATATTCCTGATCTTTTGCCTGGCTAAGATCGAGGAACGGTAGAACTGCGATACTTTTTTCTGGAGGATTAAACTGCGGGGCTCGGAAGAGTTCGCCGTGAAATAACCAAATCGCAGCCGCGCCTAAAAGGAGACCGGCAACGGCCGTTCCAACCAGCTTCGGGTTACGGCGCGACCAGCGCCAGATTCGCGCTGGAGGTGAAACCGGCCGCGCGAGAATGGGAAGCCCCTTGAGCCAGCATTCGAGATCCTCGGCGAGTGCGAGGGCTGAAGAGTAACGGCGTTTAGGATCTTTCTCCAGACACTTGAGGCAGATGGTGGAAAGATCGCGATCTATCTTTGGATTCCATAGACGCGGTTGTCGCGGCTCGGCTTCCAGCATTAAGCGGATCGTTTCGTAGGTCGTTCCTCCTGCAAACGGTGGATGACCAGTCAGCAGTTGGTAAAGCACAGCACCTAGTCCGTATACATCTGTGGCACAGCCGGAGGCGTTGCTTCCCACAGCTTGCTCGGGCGCCATGTAACTTGGCGTACCCAATACTTCCATTGTGCGCGTGACCGTGCTCTCTGTCTCAACGAGCCGTGCCAGGCCGAAGTCGGTCAAATGCGGTTCGCCGTTTTGATCAAGGAGGATGTTTCCAGGTTTGATGTCGCGATGCAAAATGCCGTGCTCGTGAGCGTAATGAACAATGCGTGCGACTTTCGCGATCAGCTGGACCGCTCGCCGGATTGGCATCGGCTCGCGCCGGACTACTTCGTCGAGTTGTCCGCCTTCTACGAATTGCATGCTGAAATAGCAGGAACCCTCACACTCGCCGACTTCGTGAATCGGAACGATACCAGGATGCTCTAAGCTCGCTGCCGCTTGGGCTTCGAGCCGGAAGCGTTTGAGGTGCGTTTCGGTGGCCCAATGGCCTAGGCCAATGACTTTGAGTGCCACCGTGCGGTTAAGACTCTTCTGCCGGGCGCGAAATACGACGCCCTGACCGCCGCGACCGATTTCCTGCAACAGCTCGTAATCGCCAAAGTTGCCAAGCGTTTTTGCCGGACCCGCGCGGCCACCGCGTGCTGCTGGTCTAGGATCGCCTACGTCTTGATTCCCGTTTACAAGCAGATCAAGCCCTGTCTCAAACAGGCAAGCGGTGCAAAGGCCTTCCGGCGCGTCCGCGAGGATTTGCGCCCCACACTTTCGGCAAACTCTAATTACGCTGCTCATTACGGGAGACTCGCTCGTGCGCTCCTCCCTGTTGTTGTACTGCGCAAAATTCTATCACACGTTACATCCGCAACACGGAAATTAAATAGCGCAGCTCGTCTTCGATATCACTGGCAATTGCAACGGTGTGGGCGATTTCTTCACGCAGCAATTCCTGATAGCGATGGCGAAACCGATGGAAGGCTTGTCGAATTGCATTCTCTGTCATCCCCAATCGCGCAGCGATCTCCGCCCGGGACGGCGCTCCCGGTTCGTCCGGCAACAATTGTTTGAGCGAATCAAATAACGAGGCATTACCCGCAGTG
>QHNV01000219.1 GCA_003218535.1 Verrucomicrobiota bacterium | reverse complement strand
TTGCCGGTGAATTTATCCTGCATGAGAGTAACTTCCTGCACTACGCCAGCCTGCGCGAAAAGCTCCTGCAGTTCGTTTTCGGTGGTGTTGAATGGAAGATTGCCTACGTATAATCTAGTTGCCATTGAGTTTATTCTGGAAAACGTAGCTCGGTCACTGTTCCCGCTTATCGGATTTCAAATCGCCACTGAATAAACTCAACTGACAATCCACCAACTCCCAAGCTGCCGTTTCGTCTAACCACTAGAGTGCTTCTCGTAAGAAGGCAATAAAAATCACAATCAATTTTTCTTAGCAAAATGGATCAATCTGGCGGCGCGAAGGGGAAGGCGCGGGTCGCGGTGGTGGCGGCAGGCGTGGTTAGTCCGCTGGGGTTTGGGCTGAGTGAAACACTCGATTCATTGCGTAACGCGCGCGATTGCGTCACACCCGTGACCCGGTTTCCGGTCGCTCAATGTCGATGCAAGACGGCAGGGCAAGTGCCCGACGAGCGCCTACTGAGCAACCAGGGCGACAATCGCGCGCAGCGTTTGCATCGCGCATCGCACATGATGATTGAGGCGCTGGAAGAAGCGCTGGCACAAGAGCCGCAATTCAAACCTGAATTGACGATAATTGGAACCACCAGTGGTGGCATGTCTTACGGCGAAAATTACTACCGATCGTTACATCGACACGGAAGTTTGCGACATTCGCCTGCTTGGATCGCAAATTACCCCGCGCAAAAGCCGGTCATTGATGCGCAGGAAGCGTTTGGAATTTCTGCGCCATGCCAGATCATTGCGAATGCCTGTGCGTCCGGCACGAACGCGATTGGTCATGCGTTCGAGTGTGTGCGGTCAGGACTCTACCAACGTGTGTTGGCCGGCGGATATGACGCGCTCTCCGAGCTGGTTTTTGTCGGGTTCGATTCGCTTCAGGCATCGACGCCAGAGAAATGTCGACCATTTGATCGGCATCGCACTGGAATGGTTCTCGGGGAAGGTGCGGCGATTCTCGCGCTGGAAGATTTGGAGAACGCTCTCCGGCGTGGCGCGCATATTCTCGCGGAAATCACTGGTTACGGAGCGTCCACCGACAATTTTCATCTGACGCAGCCGGATCCCTCAGGTGTCGGCGCGCGGCGGGCGATGGAGCGGGCGCTTAAGAGCGCCGACACAGCAGCGACAAAAATCGATTACATCAATGCGCATGGAACAGCTACGCCGCTCAATGACGCAGCCGAAGGCAAAGCGATCAGCGACTTATTTGATGGCGTGCCTGTAAGTTCGACCAAAGGCATGATGGGTCACTCGTTAGGCGCCGCCGGCGCGGTGGAGGCCGTTGTCTGTTTGCTCGCCCTGCGGCATCAATTTCTTCCGCCCAATATCAACTTCCGCGGTACAGAGGAGTCACTCGAACTGAATATTATCGCCAATGAAGCGTGCCCGGCTTCGCTACGCACAGTGTTGTCGAACTCCTTTGGCTTCGGCGGAACGAATGCCTCCATTGTCATGCAGAAGTTCCTCCTACGCCAAGGCTGCGGCGGACAGGTCGAGGGATGAGTCTAGCCATCGCCGGCATGGGGTGGGCTACCCCACTCGGTAGTGGCGTGGACGCAGTCTGGGATCGTTTGCTTCGCGGTGACGAGGCGCGCGGTCAGAAAATCACTGACCAGCTTGGCAAACAATCTTACACCGTATTTCGGGTGCCTGAATTCGCGTTGACTAGTTTGACGCCGCATCCGCGTCTCCGTCGTGCCAGCGCGATTTCGCGCTTCGCTGCAGCCGCAGGTCTTGAGGCTTTGAAAGCCGCACACGTCGATGTGGACGAAAAAACTGCAGAACGAATCGCGCTCGTGTTCGCGATCTCCAACGGCGGCGTGGTTTACACGAAGCGTTTTTACAGCGCGATTGTTGAGGCGGGCACGCAATCCGCCAGTCCGCTCTTGTTTCCGGAGACCGTTTTTAACGCGCCGGCAAGCCACCTCGCCGCTCTTCTCGGCGTCACCGGTGCCGTTTACACGTTAGTGGGCGACGGCGCAGTAGGTCTGCTGGCAATTAAAATGGCCGAGGACTTGATGGCACATGCGGCGTTTGATTATTGCCTGGTCGTCGGCGCGGAAGAAGTCGATTGGCTCCTGTGCGACGCATATCGCCGGTGGCGATTGCTCCGCCTCGAGCCGCCGGTGGAGGCATTCCGCCGGGATGCTCGCGGGATGATTTTAAGCGAAGGAGCAGGAGCAACCCTCCTTGCCCGAGAAGGGTCACCGACGATTGAATGCATAAATCTGGGCGGGCATTACCGGAAGCGAGCAGAAGTAGAAGAAATTTTGAAGCGAATTCTCCGCGACCTCAACAAAACTGATGTTGATTTCGTTGTCTCCAGCGCAAATGGCACATTTATCGATGAAGCAGAGCGCAAGGCGTTAGCGCACATTATTCCGGACGCTCTCGTTTACACTCCCAAACCAGCGCTCGGCGAAAGCGTTGGCGCCGCGGGACTATGGCAGGTGATTATTGCAGCGCTGGCATTGCAACGCGGCGAGTTGCCACCATTACTACATAGCGAGGCAATAAATCAG
>QHNV01000217.1 GCA_003218535.1 Verrucomicrobiota bacterium | reverse complement strand
TGATCGAGGCCGACGTTGAAGATGTCGATGCTAACGCGCGGAAAATTCGGTGCGTCCATGGACTCGAACGCGCCAAGCTCGAGTTCCAGTTCGATCATTTGCTGCTCGCGCTCGGTTCGGAGACAAATTTCTTCGACGACGCCGGCATCCGCGATTGGGCGGTGACGATGAAGAATCTCAGCGACGCCGCGCTACTGCGAAATCGCATGGTGGCGTTTTTGGAAGAAGCGACGCTGGATAAAGATGCAGCAGCGCGCCGTCAGTGGCTCACGTTCGTGATCGCGGGCGGCGGATTTGCCGGCGCGGAAACGGCCGGCGCCGTCAATGATTTCGTGCGTGAGACAGCGAAGTTCTATCCGCATTTGGGCGACGAGGAGATTCGCATCATTGTGATTCATCCGGGTGATCATTTGTTGCCCGAGTTAGGCGAAGAGCTCGGCCGTTATGCCGAGCGGAAACTGCGCGAGCGCAAAGTGGAAGTGATCAAAGGCGCGCGTGTGGCGGGCTACGATGGATGGGTCGTTACGCTGAACAATGGCATATCGATTCCCGCTGCAACGCTCATTTGGACTGCCGGGGTGAAACCCAGCCCGGTGATCGCGGCTTTGCCGTGTCCGAAAGAAAAAGGACGGATTTGCGCAAATGAATATCTCCAGGTTCCCGGATTCACCGGACTCTGGGCCGCCGGTGATTGCGCGGCAGTTCCCCAGTCGCAAACCGAAAAATTTTATCCGCCAACCGCGCAGCACGGAATGCGTGAGGCGATTGTCGCGGCAAAAAACATCGAGGGCGCGATTCTCGGGACGCCGCTGAAGCCATTTCGATATCGCACCATGGGCATGCTCGCGAGCATTGGCCATCACACCGGCGTTGCGAGCATGTTCGGATTCAAGTTCTCCGGATTCATCGCGTGGTGGATGTGGCGGAGTGTTTATCTCGCAAAGCTGCCGCGCCTTGTGAAGAAACTACGCGTCATGATGGCGTGGACGCTCGATCTTTTATTCGGCCGCGACATCGAACAAACGATCACGTTGCGCGATGTTGAAGAGCTCAGCGAGCGGTGGGCTCGCATTCGAGCCGAGCGAAAACCAGTTCCGCCGCTCGGCTCGCGAGAAATCAAAACGAGCATCGTTGTCTCACAAGATAAGCTTGCGTAGCCATGGACACGACGATCGTTACTGCACTGGCAGGCATTGTCGGCTCGCTTTGTGGCGGTTCAGCAAGTGTCGCGACGGCCTGGGTGACGCACAAAACACGCGCTAAGCGCGAAGGAATTCGTGCCGAGGTCAACAAACGCGAGGCACTTTACGGCGAATTCATTAACGAATGCTCGCAGCGTGTGATGGACTCACTCGCGCGAAACCTCGACAAGCCGGAGACGTTGTTGTCGATCTACGCGTTACTGAACCGCATCAGGCTTTGCGCCTCGGAAGCGGTGCTCGCGCAAGCGCAAGAGATCGTCAGGTTCATCATGGACCAATACTTCGCGCCGAATGTTTCGGTCCAAGAATTTCACGAACACGTTCACAACGACGGTATTGATCCGCTCAAGGCGTTTAGCGAGGCATGTCGGCGGGAACTGGTGTCGATGCACGCGCACGTGTAGCGATTCACGCTTTGGCCTAACGAATGGCGACGAATGCTTCTTTCGCGCATTGGCAGAACTTCTCCGCGGCGGGACCGAGTTTACCTTTTCGGGTAATGATTCCGATGGCGACGCGTTTCGGCTCAGGCGTTAAGCGCAAGCATTTGATCCGATCGTTGAAGACATAATTGAAGGCGTCAGAAGTGAGCGCCACTCCCGTCCCGGCGGCGACCGCAGAAAAAACACCGGACCAACCGTCGTGCTCCTCCACCAGGCGCGGTTTATCATTCACGCGCGCGAAGATCGCATTGAGATATTCGAGGTAGCGAGGATATTCCTCGTGCGTCAGTCCAATGAACGGTTCCCGCGCCGCGTCAGCTAACGAAACCGACTGGCGCCGCGCGAACGGATGAGCGCACGAAACCGCCAAACAAACGCGCGCAGTTAACAATTCCTCAAACCGGAGCTCCTCGAGCGCGTTTGCCTTGAGCGGAGGAAGAATGATCGCGAGCTGCAATCGACCATCGCGCACTCCGGCAATGTTTGTCTCGACCGGGCCAATCGTGCACCTTCACCTTCGTGTTCGGCATGGCTTGTTGATAGGCGCGCAGCAGCGATGGCATCACCCGGCCGGTCGCAAGCGGCCAATCGCCGATGTGCAGCTCTGTCTGCGACTTACCGGCGATCGCGCGGACCTTGCTCACGGCCTCATCGGTGTGCTTTAAGATGGCGCGAGCTTCATCGAGGAAAGCCCGGCCGGCCTCGGTTAGACGAACCGACTTGGCTGTGCGTTCGAGTAACTGCACGCCCATTTCATCCTCGAGATCACGTATCTGCCTGCTCAAGGACGGTTGCGACACGTGCAATCGTTGCATCGCGGCGCGCGAGACGTTTTCCATCTCGGCCACGGCAACGAAGTAGCGCAGGTGACGCAATTCCACCGTATTGCAGTATGCCTCGCGCCTATGCTGAGGCAAGAAACATAGTCTTTCTCAACTGCCCGGTTCACGGCGGATATTTCTACCAGCAGAAGAAAGAAACAATTGAGCAGAACAATTGAAGCAATCATCGAGAAATTGGAGCCGGTGAAACGGCGCTCGATACCGACGCATGCAAAACGGCTGACGGCGAATTGGCAGAACGGGTTAGAGTCGGGCAGTCATGTGCAGCGCAAAATCCGTTTGGCCTTCGCGAATGTGGCCGCGCATCCGCAGGTAAATTGAAGAACCAAATATGCGCGCTCGACATTTCGATTTTGAAAGCGATAAGGGAGCAATGAAGCGCTTGATTTTTATAGGCGCGATCATGTTTGCCGCGCTGTTGCTCGTCGGCTGCGGCCGCAAATCGCAACAAGCTGCTCCGCCTCCACCGGAAGTCCTCGTCACGACAGTGACGCCGAGGGATGTGCCGCGTGTGCTCGAACGCGTGGCGACATTGGATGGCTTCATCAATGCCAATATCAACGCGCAGGTTCAA
>QHNV01000216.1 GCA_003218535.1 Verrucomicrobiota bacterium | reverse complement strand
CGAGCCTTCACGCGCTTGATGTCTGCCTGCGGCGCGCGCGAGCAGAACACCAGTGTAGTATCGCGGGCGTTCAGATGAGCGGGGTGAGCGACCTGGTCGGCCACCATGGAGCAGCCGACGCATGCATGTTCGGGCCAGCCGACCACGCCCGGCTCGAAGAAGGCTCGGTATACGATCAGCTGACGCCGGCCGTCGAACAGGTCGAGCAGACTGGCTTTCCCCTTGGGGCCCTCGAAGTGGTACTCTTTCTCCACGGCCATCCATGGCATCCGCCGACGCTCGGCGGCCAGCGCGTCACGAGCGCGGGTCAACTCTTTCTCCTTCACGAGCAGTTGCTGGCGCGCAGCCTCCCACTCCTTCGGCGAAACGGTTCTGGGGTGGTTCACCTGGTTCTTTTTCTTGTCGGCTTCTTTGGTTTTCATTTTGGTTGTTCTCTGTCTTTATTTGTTTGCTGCTCCTGTAAAAACTCCTAAACACGAACGCGGCCACTCCTCCGCCGGACGTTCCGCCGACAGCCATGAGAGCAATATTAGCGATGCATGCGGGACACATGTCGTGTTTTCTCTTTACTTCGTTTTCCTTTTTTCCGATGGCCGGTTTTCCTTTTCTAAGTATTCGGCGAGGCGATCGAGCGATCCCTGCCAAAACTTGCGATACTCCTCCACCCACTGCGCGGCCTGCCGAAGCGGTTTAGCATCGAGTCGCATTTCGTGAATGCGTCCATAGCGCCGGCGCCGAAGCAGTCCAGCCTTCTCCAGTACGCGTAGGTGTTTCGAGACTGCAGGGAGCGACATGGCGTGACGTTCGGCCAAATGCGTCACACGTTGATGACCCCGCGCGAGATGAGCCAGGATACGCCGCCGGGTGGGATCGGCCAGGGCGGCGAACGTGCGATTCAAGGCGCTAGAATATTTAACCATCTGGTTAACTAATAGGATCGATCTGATTGCAGCGCAAATGAAATATTAAACGTTCGCTTGAAGCCGTAGATACCGGAACGCACACTGCTCTGTGCTACGACCGCTCGAAAAATGAAAGATCGCCGTCATGCTTACATCTATCCAGGAACCTTGTAGCGAGAGCGTAATTCGCTCGCGTTTTGCCAGCGCGCCTTGTTCGAAACTTGCCGGACGCTGGGTGCTTGTGGCCACAACCCTCGCTTCCAGTATGGCCTTTATCGACAGCACGGTTGTGAACGTGGCGTTGCCCGCGCTGCAAACGAACCTGAACGCCAGCATCGTCGACGTGCAATGGGTCATCGAGGCTTACTCGCTATTGCTTTCGGCGCTTCTGCTCGTCGGCGGATCTCTCGGAGATCATTACGGACGGCGCCGAGTTTTCTTGATTGGTGTCGCTCTGTTCGCTGTGGCGTCTGCGTGGTGCGGCCTCGCTCCCGACATACATCAACTGATTGTCGCGCGTGCAGCACAGGGACTCGGTGCGGCCCTGCTCGTTCCAGGCAGTCTCGCGATCATCAGCAGTTCGTTTCCGGAAAACGAACGCGGACGCGCGATCGGCACCTGGTCGGGTTTCAGTGCGATTACTACCGCTATCGGGCCAGTGATCGGCGGCTGGCTAATCGAACATTTCTCCTGGCGGGCAATATTCTTCATTAACGTTCCAATCGCGCTTTTGATAATCTTTATCTCGCTGTGGCGGGTTCCGGAGAGTTCCGACAAGGAGAGCAAGGGACTCGATTGGTTAGGCGCAATTTTGATAACGTTTGGCCTAGGTGCGTTAGTTTATGGTCTGATCGAATCTTCACAACTGGGCTTCAGCGATCGATCAGTGCTCGCAGCGCTCGCTGCGGCAGTCACATTGCTCGCTCTGTTCCTAATAATCGAGGCGCGAATTTCCAATCCAATGCTCCCACTGGTTCTGTTCCGGTCACGAACGTTTACCGGAGCGAACCTACTAACGTTTTTGCTTTACGGTGCGCTTGGTGGCAGCCTGTTCTTCCTTCCGCTTAATCTGATTCAAGTCCAGCATTACTCGGCCACTGCAGCTGGCGCGGCTTTCCTCCCGTTTATCTTGATCATCTTTCTCCTTTCTCGCTGGGCAGGCGGGCTCGTCGAAAGGTATGGATCGAAAATCCCGCTGGTCATCGGCCCGTTAATCGCAGCTGTCGGCTTCGGGCTATTCATGTTGCCCGGCGTAAACGCCGGTTACTGGCAAACCTTTTTCCCGGCAGTTGTTGTACTCGGCATAGGAATGGCCATAAGCGTCGCGCCTCTTACCACCACTGTGATGAATTCGGTCGTGCAAAATCGGGTTGGTGTTGCATCGGGAATTAACAATGCCGTTGCCAGAGGAGCCGGACTGCTTGCAATCGCCGTTCTTGGAATCGTTATGCTTCAGTCCTTTAATCATGCGATGGATCGGCGATTGGCTGGCGAGAATCTGCCGCCTGGGGCGTGGCAATCATTGCAATCTCAGCGCACGAAACTCGCGGCTGCTTCTCTCCCTGACGAGCTGGATCAGATGACCAAACAATTGATTGGACAAGCGATCGCCGGATCTTTCGTGCATGCCTTCAGGCTAATCATGGCGATCGGAGCGATGCTGGCCGCCGTGAGTGCCATGGTTGCGTGGGTTCTCATTGGAACAGCTGGACAAAAAGAGTATTCGCGTCGTCCGAAAGCTTTCGCGGATTGAATCCATTTGCGTACGATGTGATCGCTGTGGCGAAAAAAATTCACGGACTTCATCATGTCACTGCGATCGCGAGCGATCCGCAGCGAAACCTGGACTTCTATGTCGGACTTCTTGGTCTCCGTTTCGTAAAACGGACCATCAACTTCGATGATCCGGGTACCTACCATTTCTATTTTGGCGATCAGCGAGGAACGCCTGGAACGATCCTGACATTCTTTCCATGGCCGGGCGCACGGCGCGGAATTCGCGGCATTGGCCAAATCGAAGCAACGGCATTCTCGATTTCAGCTAACTCGGTCGAATACTGGCTGGAGCGTTTGAAACAGCAGCACGTTGCGGCGGAAAGAATACCGTCGCGTTTCGGAGAAGAAGTGATCCGCTTTGTCGATCCTGACGGACTCTTGCTCGAACTCATCGCTTCAAATTCGCTCGCGTCAGTTGAGCAGTGGCCGGACAGCTCGGTTCCTCCTGAACATGCACTTCGGGGGTTTCACAGTGTGTCGGCTGCTTTGGAAGGGTACGAA
>QHNV01000215.1 GCA_003218535.1 Verrucomicrobiota bacterium | reverse complement strand
ATGCCATCGCCGTATCCGCCATGATTGTTTCTGGCCGAGTCGTTGCGACTTCGAGGAAACGCCCGGGCTCTTCCACGATTTCATAGCGAACGAAATAAAGATTTCCTTTCTGCGGCTTGTTAACGACTTCTTCGTCCGAGAGCGCAGTTTGTGCCGCCGGGTCCCAATTGATCATCCGGCGTCCGCGATAGATCAGGCCTTTGTGATAAAGATCGATAAAGACGTTTTGGACAGCGCGAGCATAAGCGTCATCGAGTGTATACCGTTGGCGCGACCAGTCGCATGAGCAGCCAAGCCGCTTGAGTTGCTCGATGATAATTCCGCCGTGCTTGTCCTGCCATTCGCACACCCGGCGGAGAAATTCGTCGCGTCCCAGATCCCGACGGGTCACTCCTTGGTTTTTCCGCAGCCATTTTTCAACTGCTGTTTGCGTAGCAATGCCGGCATGGTCTGTGCCCGGTAACCAAAGAACTTCGAATCCCTGCATCCGCGCGCGCCGGGAGAGAATGTCCTGGATGGTGTTGTTTAACACATGGCCCAGCGTGAGGACACCAGTAATATTTGGCGGTGGCATCACAATGGAGAATGCCGGCTTCGACGAGCGTGGATTCGCTTGAAAATCGTGATCATCGATCCATCGCCGATACCACTTTGTTTCGACCGCTTTCGGATCGTACCTCTTCGGGAGTTCAGCCATTATGATAAAAGTAGCGCATGCCTCCGGCTTGCGAACCTTAACAAACGCAAGCCAAAGGCTTGCGCTACTCTATTTGCACCGGCACGTTCTCCGCTGCATGAGCGACCCGCGACCAATCGGTGTTTTCGATTCCGGCATTGGCGGTCTGACCGTTGTGAAGGCCTTGTGCGATCTATTGCCGACGGAGAACATTTTCTATCTCGGCGATACCGCACGTGTTCCATACGGCAGCAAGAGCGCGAGCACGGTCGAGCGCTACAGCATCGAAATGACCGACATGCTTCTCGGAGAGGACGTGAAGGCTGTCGTGATCGCGTGCAACTCGGCCTCGGCCGTGGCGTTGCCGAAGTTGGAAGAAACGCTTCCTGTTCCAGTGGTCGGCGTGATCAAACCTGGCGCGCAGGCTGCAGTCGCTGCTACGCGCAATCGGCACGTTGGCGTAATTGGGACGCGCGCGACAATTAAAAGCGGCGCGTACGAACGAGAATTGGGCGCGCTGAATCCGAGTATTCGCATTTCAGTACGCGCATGCCCATTGCTCGTTCCGCTGATTGAGGAAGGCTGGATCAACGACGAGCTGACCGACCGTGCCATTGCGCGCTATCTTGGACCACTTACACATGATGGGATAGACACGCTGGTGCTCGGCTGCACGCATTATCCGTTGGTGGCCGATGCGATTTGTCGCTTTCTCACGGGGAAAGTCAAACTGGTCGATTCGGCGCACAATTGCGCGAAAGCAGTCGAGCAACTTTTGAATCGACAATCACTACAGGCGCCCCGCGATCACCAAGGCAGGTTGCAAGTCGCGCTCACTGATGCCCCCGACACTTTCCTCGGCGTCGCGCGTCGAACGTTGCAGTTGGAAATCGGCGAAGTGCAACTGCGCGAGGTTTTGAATCCGGCGCGCGCCCTGTAGCGGCGGTCTGCGACCGCCGAATTTATTCAAGTCGGGCGCTCGCAGGGCCCCTTCAGTAGCTTTTCTCGCTTCACCTTGGGCAAGGTTCGCAGCACCAGCTCGTAGGAGTGGTCGATCATCTTATGGAGCTCCGCGTCTGGAATTCCGCTGTCGATCTCTACAGTGTTCCAGTGTTTCTTGTTCATGTGATACCCGGGCCGAACTTGCTCATATCTGTCACGAAGTTCCAAGGCCAAGTCCGGGTCGCACTTTAAATTTGCTGCTGCGGGGACTTCGTCGAGTGGAGCAAGCGCAAACATCTTACCACCTACCTTAAAGACAAGAACATCCTCGCCGAACGGCGTATCCTCGGTCGCCCCAGGCTTACTCAGGCAATATTCGCGAAATGATCCGAGATCCATTGGTTACGCCGCGGCGTTCTATGAGCGTCGAAGCCGATCAATCCGTCGTCACCGAACACCGCTACAGAGTTAGGCAATTCGCGATCGCAAGATGTCGGGCAAATCTTTAATCGCGACGCGCTCCTGTTTCATCGAGTCGCGGTCGCGCAGGGTGACAGTGTCGCGCAGCGCCGCATTTTTCTCACCCAATGTTTCGAAATCGACGGTGATACCGAAAGGTGTTCCGATTTCATCCTGGCGCCGATAGCGGCGCCCAATCGCGCCGCTCTCGTCATAAAAGGTAGTCATGTGCGGACGCAAGAGAGTGACAATCTCTTTTGCTCTCGCCACGAGCTGCTCCTTGTTCTTCAGAAGCGGAAAGACCGCGCATTTGATCGGTGCCATGCGTGGATGAAAACGCAGGACAACGCGCGTTTCCATTTTCCCTTTTTCGTCGGGCGCCTGGTCTTCTGCATAAGCTTCACAAATCAAGGCAAGCACGGTCCGATCCACGCCTGCGCTCGGTTCGACTACGTGTGGGATAAATTTCTGTTTGGTCTCTTCATCGAAATATTCGAGCGATTTACCGCTGCCTTTCTGATGCTGTAACAAGTCGTAATCGGTGCGGTAAGCGACGCCCTCCAGCTCCTGCGGACCAAACGGAAAATCGTATTCGATGTCGTAATTCGCTTTCGAATAGAACGCGCGTTCATCCTGGGGAACTTCTCGCGCATGCAGTTTGTCGCGCGGTATGCCGATGCTCTCGTAAAACGTGAGCCGGTCTTCGAGCCAGTAATCGAGCCATTTCATCCCGTCCTCTTCCCGGCAAAAATACTCCAGCTCCATCTGCTCGAACTCACGCGAGCGAAAAGTGAAATTACGAGGATTAATCTCGTTCCGAAACGCCTTGCCGATCTGCGCGATACCGAATGGCAATTTCTTGCGGGAGACTTCGAGGATGTTTTTGAACTGAACGAAGATCGACTGCGCCGTCTCGGGGCGCAGGTAAGTAATCGCCGATTCGTCTTCAGTCGCCCCGACGTAGGTTTTGAACATCAAGTTGAACGGTCGCGACTCGGTTAAATCTTTGCCCCCACAATTCGGACACTGCCGTACGCCTTTTTTCTCGATCACCTGGTCCGCACGTAAGCGCACTTTGCAGGATCGACAATCGACCATCGGATCACTGAATGTGTCTTCGTGGCCACTTGCTTTCCAGACGGCGCGGTTCATCAGGATCGAGCCATCCATTCCGACGACGTCGTCACGCTCGTGCACCAT
>QHNV01000214.1 GCA_003218535.1 Verrucomicrobiota bacterium | reverse complement strand
CGCACTTGGTCATGGATTGGTTGAGAAGCCGTACGAAAATGCCTTAGCGGTCGAGTTTGGTCTGCAAAACATTCCTTTTCGGCAGCAACCTTTGTTCGATGTCCTCTACAAAACGCATAAGGTTGGTCTCTTCATTCCCGACCTGATCGCATTTGATGCCGTTGTCGTGGATACAAAGGCGATTGATCGAATCACTGATCACGAGCGCGGATTGATGTTGAACTATTTGCGGCTCACGAACCTGCGTGTTGGAGTTATTCTTAATTTTAAGCACGCCAAATTAGAGTGGGAGCGAATTGTCTTATGAATTGGTGTTCATTTGTGTTCATTCGTGGTTAGAGATCGAGGCGCTGGGCCGTCGTAGCCGTGATTGACCGGATCGATTCGGCGCATCGGTCTCTCGCGGGTTTGTTCTTCGATCACATGCGCGATCAGCCCCGGTGTGCGCGCGATCATGAAAATGCCGTTGAAGGCTGCGGGGTTCATTCCCAGATCAGCGAGGATGGCGCCGATGGCGCCATCTACATTGATCGGGACCGATTTCTTCGCGTCAGCAAAGGCTCTCTCAACGGCGCGCGTCGCTTGCATATGCACGCCATCCACGCCCGCTTCGCGTGCGAGCTCAAACAACCGTGCGGTGCGTGGGTCCTTGGTGTGAAGGCGATGACCAAAGCCCGCCATTCGTTCGCCTGCTTCCCGCATAGCGGTGAGCGTGCGCGTCGCAGCTTCGTCCATCGAGATCGACTCGCGCGCGGCGCGATCCGCAATCGCTTTGAGTTGGCGGGCGCAATCTTCAATCGCGCCGCCGTGATGACGATTGATCGACATTATGCCGGCTGCGACGGACGCGCTCAATGACGCGCCGGTAGAAGCGACAGTTCGCGCGGCTAACGCGCTCGGAGGCGTGGCGCCATGATCGATCGACGACACCAAGATCGCTTCCATCAAACGCGCGATCGGCGGCGACGGCAGCTCCCCCCTCAGAATTAAATGTACCGCCGCGCCGAAAGAAACGCGTCCCATCAGCTCGGCGATGTCGTATCCGCGCACCGCGACACGATTCGGCTCGACGCGTGTGATCGCGGTATTCCACACCGCATTTTTGTCGGCTTCACTCATGACACTTTGTCCTTTCATTTTCTTAAGAATCTGGACGACCGCATTCGGCAGTTCACCAAATGCATCGACCACGATGGCACCGGCTTCGCGCAACGCTTTCACCTTTCCGGCGTGCGTGCCGCGACCGCCTTCGATGATCGCGCCAGCGTGACTGAAACGCGTGCCTTCGCGCGCAGCCTTTCCACCGATGTATGCGATAACCGGTTTGGTGATTTTTCGGTCGACGATTAGTTGCGCCAATTCCTCCTCCTGCGACGAACCAATTTCGCCAAAAATGACGATCGCTTCCGTGAACGGATCAGCTTCAAACATCAGCGCAGCATCGGGCAGACGAATTCCAATTACCGCATCGCCGCCGATGTGCACGATGGTTGAAATGCGCACGCCGGCTTGCCCGAGATAATAGCCGGTGCTGGAAGCCATCCCGCCCGACCGACTAATCACGCCAACGCCTTTCGGCACACCCGGCTTAAACCATTGCCGCGCGCTCTCCGCGCGCCCACCAATCATGCCGACTACGCCTTTGCCGGGGCTTAATGCTCCAAGCGTATTCGGTCCCAAAAACATTGCGCCATTTGCTTTCGCTGCCGCAGCGATCTCCATCGCGTCCCAGACTGGAACGCGATCTGGCACGAGCACGGCGAGTTTGATTCCTGCATCAAGCGCCGAAATCGCCGCGTCTTTTACGCCGGCTGCGGGCACAAAAACGACCGAGATGTCGACTTGGCCTAACGAATTCACCGCTTCCTGCGGCGTGTTGAACACCGGCACGCCGAGAACGACCTGCCCGCCTTTGCCCGGCGTTACTCCGGCGACTACATTCGTCCCGTAATCGCGCATCAGCCGCGTCCGAGCCTGGCCTTCGCGCCCCGTGATCCCTTGCACCAGCACGCGCTTTTTCTCGTCGATTAAGATAGCCATCGCGGTTTCATGTTGAAGAAATCGGCGCTGTCCTGCAAGCACGGCGGGTCCTTCGATTGCGATAGCACGCCGCCCAGAGGACGCAGATTTATACCGGACTCAACTCCGCCCGCGCGAGCGCGGCTTCGAAAACCGAGAGGAGCTGTTTTTTTTGATCGGCAACGGGCCGCTCGGGATTCAATTTTCTCTCCAGCGATAATCCAGATTGTGGCTCCGTCAGGCGAAGCAGTCGCTCGCCATCTTTAAGTTTGATCAGCTCCATTTGGATTTTTTCGCGGTCGATCATTGCTTCAATGTTCTTTGAAACCGTAGGATTTCAACATGCGGTTCAAGTTCTCAACGGACGCAACACCAAATTGTTCATGCGCTGAATATGCGGCGCGCTCAAAATCGCCCTCATTGAGGTCAATCACAGTCGGTGGCGGATTTGGAGAGGCGACTGCCGCAGCTTCGAGAATTTCATGATAGAGTGTAACGGACTGCTCCTCCTCAGTGAGATCCGATTGGATCGCGATCTCAAAGTTTCTTTCCACGATTCGCGTCCGCGCGATTGCTTCACGCCCCAGAGCATCGAGCAACAGGCCGGCGGCAGGTTCGATCTGAACGATGGTAAAGCCACCTCTTCGCGGAATGTTTTCGAAAGAGTGAAAGTCAATCATTGCCGAGACAGCGGGACACCCCGCTGACTCCAACACCTATTCGACATGCGCTAACCTTCGTGCCCGATCAGGTCGTACAACCCAGGGATATCAAGTTCAAGATAGAAGCCGTCGATTCCGGCGAGCCGGCATTCGACATCGCACGCGAGCAGCTCGGAATCTTTGGTAGCAAACTCTTCGCTGGACAGAGATGGCGCGGGTCCGGCCGCTGCCGGACGATCGACGATTAATCCGCCGGAGTGCGTTTCAACGGCGGGACGAATCT
>QHNV01000213.1 GCA_003218535.1 Verrucomicrobiota bacterium | reverse complement strand
CTGTTAGCGACAGCTGCGGTGGGTTAACAACAACAGACCCTGTAACAGTACATGTTGCAAACATTCCACATGCGCCGGTTGCCATTGTGACAGGACCTGCGAATGCGAACGAAGGTGGTGACAACGTCACCTTGGACGGCAGCACGAGCTACGATCCGGATCTCGATCCGATCACCTTCACTTGGCAGCAAACTGCCGGTCCCGGGGTGACGCTTGTTTACGGTCCGGGCGACACAGCTCACCAAATGCCGATGTTCGTGACACCGTGGGTATCAGCGAATACACCGGTGACGTTCAAGCTAACGGTCACCGACCTGTATGGTTTAACTAACAGCGCCTACATTACGGTTACGATCATCAACTGGCACACACCGCCCGATATAACTGGCGCGCATGCTGATGTGGGTGTGCTCTGGCCGCCAGATCACAAGATGGCTCAGGTGCATATCGTCGGTGTGGTGAAGCCAAGCGATGACAAGATCGCGATTACTACCGTTACTCAGGACGAGCCGACAAACGGCCTCGGCGACGGTGATACCGCGATTGATGCGGTCAAGCAAGTCAACGCCAGTGGCGACGATAGCGTGCTGCTCCGTGCCGAAACCGATCCCGCGAAGAACAGCGGTCAAAACTATAACTCAACAAAGTAGAACAGATTCCGTTTAGCAAAGGGCGCCGGGAGGTTGAAAATCCTCTCGGCGCTTTGTTTTTTGTGGAATGAACCGCCGATTACGCGGATGACACGGATGTTGGATTGGGGAGCGCGCCTCGCGCTGTTGGTGGAGCTTGTCCTGAGCGCGGTCGAAGGGGGCGCTCTCGCCGAAACATTCTTCTCCTTTTAAACACCCGCCTTCGTCCCGCAAGCGCGGGACTACGGCGTAGCAGGCGAACGAACACGAATGATGGTACAGGCTGTTATCCCTTAGCGGTAAAGGTCGTGCGAGCCGATGTCCACCGTAACGACTACATTACCCTCGATGTAAAACGCCACTCGTAAGTCGGTTTTCGATTTCAGCTGCGTAAACGGTTCGACTGTAACGGGCGGAGAGCCTATGGATTTTGTGCGACCGCAACCGCGCGTCAAAAGGATTTCGCTTGAAGATACGAAAAGCTTTGTGGGCCTTCAGCTGTTGTTGCGATGACAGTTTCCAGAAGCTGCGCCAAAAAGCCCGCGTCGCCTTGAAACGGTACTTCATTCATCGTCGGGATATCGTTCGTTTAATGCGGTATTCAGATCCACCAGCCTCCCTGCCTCGGCATCGGCCTCGGCCATATCGTCTTTAAAAGCTTCTGGAATCCAGGAATCGTCATGTTCTACGACGAACTTGGCCACTTGCGCTCGTTCATTGGCGGGAAGCGCTTTGAATTGTTCGATGATTTCAGTCACGCTCACAGTGGAATCTATACTTACAAGCGAACCATCAGCAATCTTATCCGCATGCGCTTGATAGGGGCGGTTCCCTGAAGTCGCCCAGGACCATTACGATGAGTCGCCCCTGCGTCATTGGTGTTAATTAGTGTTCATTAGTGGTTAGGTGCAGTCGCTCTACCTGAATAACGGAATGCCTTCTTTGTAAAATCTCTTTGTCATCTCGACATACCCTTTGCGCCATGCATTGCCGGCACGGATATTCAAGAGCTCCAGGATCGGTTTGTTATCAGTTAAGACGACCGCATCGGTAAGATCCACTTTCTGCGGGTTCTCGAAGAGCGCCTCGATGTCCACCTCTTTTCCGTGCTGCAACAACGGTAATCGCAGCGTGTGGAAATCCTGTTTTTTCCTGCTTGCCACAAACAGCATGTTTCTACCAGCTTCATCGCCGGGCGTCGGAAGGATCCCTGTCTCCAAGCCGGCGGCCAGCAAGGTTTTGTAAATCGATCTCGCCGCTTCTCCTATTTTCCCATTCCAAAAGCCGTTAAAGTTTACGATGATAAGTCCGTCCTCCTTCAAAAGTGACTTCGTCCTCGTTAGCGACTCAAGGGTAAAAACGTGCGGCGGAGGTGCCTCGCCGCGGTAAACATCAAATAAGATGACGTCGTATTTCTTTTGGCTTTCTTCGAGATAGTGTCTCGCATCGTCAACTACCACATTCACTTTGCTGTTTAATGCGAAATATCGCTTCGCGACCTCGGCGATGCGTTGGTCTAGTTCGACCGCATCGACGCTAAACCCTAAACTGTTTTGAAAAATGTTAGCAACGGTGCCGCCGCCCAACCCGAGTATGAGCGCGCTCGATTTCTCTGGAGACTTACTGCAAATCGATCTGACGTAAGAGGCATAATCCCATTTCGGCTTGAAGGTTTCCTTATCAACCCATGTCTGACCGGTGCGGTTGACAAAAAGAAAACGGTCCTTCGACACATCGGCTACCAGGAGCTGTCCCAGTAATCCTTCGGAATAGTATTGCACATCGACAGCTTTGCCTGGCTGGTGTGTCTTCGTCGCCCAAAAGGAAAACAGCACCACAGGTATGAACCCAAGCGAAATATACCTTTGCCGGGCGATGAGTTTAACGAAGGGAATCAGTCCAACCGCAAAACCAGTGATAATGGATGGCATCGTTAATCCGTATCGCGGGATGACGAGAAACCCGAAGACTGGCAGCGCCACTATGCTGCTGGCGGAGGAGATGGTGTACACGACGCCTGCGTTGCTTCCGGCACTATCTGCTCTCGCCGATAGTTTGCGTATCAGGAATGTCGGTATCATGCCCAGGAAGAGCAGGGGAGGCAGGATTAAAATCAGGCTAACGAGAATAACAGCGGCACCCGGAGTGATATTTACAAAGGCGATTGTTAACCACTGCGAGGAAACAGGCATCAGCATTAGGAATATTGATGCTGTCAGTAACACCCACAGAAGCGTGTCAGGGCCGCCATATTTATCAGCCATGATGCCGCCGGCAAAGTAACCTATCGCAAGCGCCAGCAATGTGAAGCCAATCACCGTTGCCCACACGTAGAGTGACGAACCGAAATACGGCGCGATCATCCGCGCGGCGAGTAGCTCCACCGCCATCACGGTTGCGCCTTCGAGTACGGCAAACAGGTAAATGGAGCGCCTTACAGGTTTTCTGCTTTTTGATTTCTTACTTGAACCCTTCGAGCGTTTAGCTGTAGCCGGGATCGACCTGTCGCGCCGTAGAGGGACGAAGGCGGATGATCCCCGTTTGCCACCGCCAAATAGCATTTTCATGATGTAAAGGACAGGCAATGCAGCCAACGACAAGCCTGTAACGGTGGCGCAAAGTCTGAGTCCGGCGACCGGGATGAAATAAAGTCCCAGAAAAAAAGTGGCTGCTATCCCTCCGAGCGTGGACGTGAAATAGACTGTGCCCGCTGTCCTTCCCACGGTTTCGAGCTGTGAGCTCATCAGCGCTACGACCAGTGGACCCACGATTCCGAAGCAGAGCATGGGCGGAAGCAGCAGCAGAACACAGGTGACGCAGATGCCAACGATCAGGTCCATCCCCCTGGTAAAGGCCATGGAAATCGAAGCCGTGAGCGGTAATGCCAGCACCAGCAATGCTGAAATGCCGAGAGCGACGAAGAGCTTGGTTTCAGAAGGTCTCTTTTTCGCGAGACGTCCTCCTGCATGGTATCCGAGTGTCAGACCCAGAACAGTAATGGCAAGGACTGCGGCCCACACGTAGAGCGATCCCCCATAGAAAGGCGCCACCAGCTTGGCTCCCATCAATTCCACCGCCATCAGGGCGCCGCCTTCGATAACAAGTACGAGAAATAGATG
>QHNV01000212.1 GCA_003218535.1 Verrucomicrobiota bacterium | reverse complement strand
CTTGCCGCACATCTTCGACCACCGGTTTTCCGTTCGGCAGGATGCCGAACCGTGCACGCTGGAAGCGTGCGCTCCCCAGAATCGCGCGGAGAAATTTCCCTGTATGTGAATGCTCAACTCGCGCGATTTCTTCCGGTGTCCCGGTTGCCACGACTTCACCGCCGGCATCGCCCGCTTCCGGCCCCAGATCGATGATCCAATCGGCCGATTTGATGACTTCGAGATTGTGCTCGATCACGAGGATCGAATGGCCACGGTCGACCAGCCGTTGAAATAATTGCAGCAGCATCGCGACATCATCGAAATGCAGCCCGGTAGTCGGCTCGTCGAAGATAAACAAATTCCCGATTTCGGATTTCGGATTTCGGATTTCGGATTGGCCGTGTGTCCGAAGTTCGGTTTTCGATGTTCGGTGTTCGGCGTTTTCCGCCTCCGCCAAGTGCCTGATCAATTTCAGTCGCTGCGATTCGCCGCCGGAAAGTGTGTTCAACGGCTGACCAAGGCTCAGATAACCGAGCCCGACTTCCTGGAGCACTTTGAGCCCGTTCGAAATCTGACTGCAGCGATTCACCCTCACCTGGCGTTGCGCGTCCGCCTCCCACGGGATCGCGACCTGGGAGGAGCGTTGAGAGGATTGAGATGAGGGTCGCCCGTCGATTTCTTGTTCGCTGATTTGTGCAAAAAACTGAATGGCTTCGCTGACAGTTAGCTCGAGAACGTCATGAATTGATTTGCCATGCAGGCGTACTTTTAGCACGTGGGGCTGAAAACGCTTGCCTTCGCACTCAGCGCAGCGCACGAAAAGATCACTCAAAAATTGCATCTCGATCTTTTCGTAACCAGTTCCTGAACAGCGTTCGCAACGGCCGCTGCCGGAGTTGAACGAAAACGCGCTTGCGGTCAGTCCCTGGGCCATCGCCTCGGGTTGCGCGGCGAACAATTCACGCACGCGGTCAAACAAGCCGAGATAAAGAATTGGCGTTGAACGCGGGGTACGCGCCAGTGGCGATTGGTCTACCATCACCGCCTCGCCAATGCGGTGTGCGCCCGTGACCGATTTGCACGCGCCCAGCTCCTGATCAACAGACTGGCCCTTTACGCGCAAAAGATTCCGGTAAAGCACATCGTGAATCAGCGTAGATTTGCCGGAACCGGAAACGCCGGTCACGCACGCGAACACGCCGAGTGGTACATCCACATTAACGTTCTTGAGATTGTGTTGCGACGCGCCAACGATCTTGATTGAAGAGCTCGATCTTCGCCGCGATTTCGGGATTGTGATCGATTTTTGATTCGTTAGGTAATCGCGCGTGAGCGAACTGTAGCCGTCGCCCTGTGGGCGACGCGGGTTGCGCGTGGCAACATCTTGGCTCGCGCTTCCCACAGGGAAGCGGCTACAGAGCATATCGTCGAGCGTGCCTGCAAAAACCAATTCGCCACCGTGTTCACCCCGGCCCGGGCCGAGATCGATCAAATTATCGGCGGCGCGAATGATTTGCTCTTCATGTTCGACCACGAGCAGCGTATTGCCTTTATTGCGCAAATTGTGCATCACGCGCACCAGCCGGCCAACATCGCGTGGATGCAACCCGATACTCGGCTCGTCCATGACAAAAAGCGTGTTCACCAGCGATGCGCCTAGACAGGTGGTCAGGTTTACGCGCTGGACTTCGCCGCCGCTCAGTGTGCGCGTCGAGCGATCGAGTGTGAGATAACCGACACCGACCTCGCAAAGATAATTGAGGCGCGCGCACACTTCGTCGCGCAACATTCGTGCGGTGGAGTCGTTTGACGAAATTTCGACGGTGCTAATGAAATCACGCGCATCTGAAATCGAAAGCGCCTGAAATTCCGGAAGGGTGAGAAGAATCTCCGATTCCGGATACCGGATAGCGGATAGTTCGTCGCGAGCTTCGGTCGCCAAATCTTTCCGTTCCGGTTTCCGCTTTCCGGTTTCCAAAATCTTATAGTTGAGCGTTTCCGGCTGATATCGTCCGCCCTTGCATTTGGGACACGTGACATAGGCGCGGTAGCGGCTGAGCAAGACCCGCATGTGCATCTTGTAGGTCTTGCTCTCGAGCCAGCGAAAGAAGCCGCGCACGCCGTACCATCGATCGTAGTCGTAGTCTTCTTCGGTGAAATCGCCCGAGCGTTTTTCGCCTTCGATGACGAAATCCTGGTCGGCCTTGGGCAATTCCTCGAAGGGAACGTTGATGTCGATTTCCTCGCGCGCGCATGCGCGAAGCAAGTCTTTCTGTGATTCGCCAAACTCGGCGCCGCGAAAGACGCGTACCACGCCTTGTTTGATGCTCAGGCTGCGGTCCGGAATTGCCTTATTTAGATCGATTGCGATGGTACGGCCAAATCCGCGGCATTCCGGGCATGCTCCGAGGGGATTATTAAAACTGAAAAGCCCAGGCGTTGGCAGGCGAATGTCCACATCGCACCAGGCGCAATGCCAGCCGGTCGAAAAGGGAATTGCGGGTAATGTAGCGGCGGCCGTGTCGGCCGCGGTCTTCGAGGCCGCAGGCAACACGCCTGCCTCCACAGAAATGGGTACAACATTCACTTTGCCTTTTCCAAAACGCAGCCCTGTTTCGATCGCTTCGACTAATCGCGCGCGATTCTCCTCGCTAATCGTTATGCGATCCTGGATCACCTGCACACGAGCGCCGAGCCGTTTGATTTTTGAGTGGCCGTCCACGCGCACGACTTTGTTGTCGATCCACATGCGCAGGTAGCCCTGCTGCTGGAGAAAATCGAAAAATGCACGCGGCTGGGTTTTCGGCGGAACTGAGACCCAAAAGGTGATGAGCACGATGTTCTCGCCCACCGGATCTAGGTAGGGGCGATTGACTCCAATCGCCCGCGGGCGGTTCGGTGAACCGCCCCTACCTCCGAAATGAAAGAAGACCTGCTGGGCAATCGACTGGGCGGTTTCCGGTCGAATTTCGCGGCCGCAACTCGGACAGAAGGCGCGAGCGACGCGCGGCCAGAGCAACTTCAAATAATCGTTTATCTCGGTCATCGTTCCGACGGTCGAACGCGATGTCTTGACGGGGTTCGATTGCTCGATGGCGATAGCGGGCGGAATGCCGCGGATGTCGTCCACGCGCGGTTTGTCCATGCGATCGAGGAATTGCCGCATGTACGGGCTGAACGTCTCGACGTAGCGGCGCTGGCCTTCGGCATAGATCGTGTCGAAGGCCAGACTCGATTTGCCGCTCCCGCTGGGACCGGTGACGACGGTTAATTTCCCCAGCGGAAGATCGAGGTCGATACCTTTGAGATTGTTCTGGCGCGCTCCACGGAT
>QHNV01000211.1 GCA_003218535.1 Verrucomicrobiota bacterium | reverse complement strand
TTTCCAGGTCGGCGAGGCCGGCAAGCTCGGCTTTGGTTGCCGGCTCCAAGATGCTGACACAATCCCCCGGTCCCGGCTCGTTGGGGCCTAGGACCTCTTTCCCTCCCTCGCCCCGCTTCTTTCTGGTCGTCAATTTCATCCCGGCTTTCACTACCGTCTCGTGCCGACCCTTTGCATCCTCGCAGGTCACAACCACTTCACCGCGCAAAACGACGGTAACGGTCGTCTCCTTATCAACCACGGCAGTCTGGTAAACTGTTCCGCGCGCCGCGGCGACACATTGTGGCGTGCTAATTTTAAAATCGGCCTTCGGCCCTCTTGGATCTACTATCACCTGCCCGGTCCCCTTTTTAAGCTCCAGAACTGCTTTGCGGCCGATGACTTTTTCACCGCTCTTCTGCAAATCCGCTTCCTGGAGGATCACCGAACTTTTTTCAAGCACTCGGACTGCAGAACCCTGGAATGGCGACATCAGCAACTCGCTTACCTCCGCAGTTTTAATCGCATGACCCACGCGGATATTGCTGCCTTGCTGAACCTGCGGCAACGCTGGGGCTGCAGGTGGACCACTCTTCACATCACCTTTCACCGCCATCGCCTTGGCCTCGGTGGACGTTGCAGAGGCTGAGGATATTGACAGCCCGATGATAACTGCCGTCGACGCTGCAATCTTGACTACAATCAATCGGCACAGATTTGGCGAATTCATAATGCTCTTGGCTCGCGTAAAGCGAGCAACATGGCAGAGTAGACCTATCAGTCCAGTAAAATTTTTGTGGAATTGCGATTGCTGATTGCTCTGCGCCGGTTGTGGGTTTCTGAGCAGGTCTGAAACTTTAAACCGAAGCTGGCACATTTTTTGAATATCGCCGCATCAACTTGAAGAAGCGGATGGCGTCCCGGAGCGGGTGAATCTTGCTGACTTCATCGGAATAAACCGTTGTGATCGGGACTGATTCTATCCGGTAACCCCTGCGGCTGGCGATGATGAGCATCTCGGTTTCGTAATCGAAACGGTCTCCGCTGCCCCCGAGCAACTCGGGAATCAATTGTCGATCCAACATGCGAAAGCCGCATTGCGTGTCGGGGATTTTTTGTCTGCAAACACGGCTGATCCGGTCACTCATGTAATGATTCACCACGCGGCGCAGAAACGGCATCCCGGTGAGATCGTTCATGCGATTGCCGAGAAAAAACGTTGGCGCTTTCTCGGACGCGGCCGCTGCAATAAACCTCTCGATCTCTTCGGGACGATGCTGGCTATCGGCATCGAGAATGATCACGTGGTTAAATTGTCGATCCAACCAGTGACGCAATCCTGTCTTGATCGCTTCACCTTTGCCGCGGTTTTGGCTGTGTGCGATCACCTCTGCACCGGCCTCGCGCGCCCGCTGTGCGGTGGAATCTTCTGAGCCATCATCGACCACCAGCACATGGTCGAGTTGCTGGCGTGTCCGGCGAACGACGTCGCTAATATGTTTCTCTTCGCAATACACCGGGATAACCGCGGCAGTTCTTAAACGGATCTGCGCGAGCCGCTCTCGGGCCGCTTCCGTCATCGGCGAATTACCGGATGAAAATCCGCCGCATGATAGGAGCTGCGAACAAGCGGCCCCGAAGCGACATGAAGAAAACCTTTTTTGCGCGCGATCTCGCCGTAGTAAACGAATTGTTCGGGCGTGATATATTCAATAACCGGCAAATGCTTTGGGCTGGGCCGCAAATATTGGCCCATAGTCAACACTTCACAGCCCACCTCGCGCAAATCGTCCATCGTCTGGAAGAGCTCCGTCTCTTTTTCGCCAAGACCAAGCATCACGCCGCTCTTAGTCACAATCCCGCCATTGCGGGACGAGAGTTCCTTCGCCCGACGCAGAACTTGCAGCGAAGTTCGATATTTGGCGCGCGAGCGGACCAGCGGCGTGAGGCGTTCCACCGTTTCCATGTTGTGATTATAAATGTCCGGCCTGGCATCAAGCACAATCTGAATGCACCAGTCTTGCGCGTGAAAATCAGGAACGAGCACTTCGATAATGATCGAGGGATCCATTTCCCGAATGGCAATGATCGTCCGGGCGAAATGATTGGCGCCGCCGTCTTTGAGGTCATCGCGCGCGACGGCAGTGATGACGACATGCTTTAGTTTCATCCGCCGTATCGCCTCGGCAATGCGCTGCGGCTCATCTTCTTCCAATGCGAACGGCTTCGCCGTTGTTACGGCGCAAAATCCGCAGGCGCGCGTGCAACGGTCGCCTGCAATCATGAAGGTGGCCGTGCCCTGGCTCCAGCATTCCCAACGGTTCGGGCATTGCGCGCTTTCGCAAACCGTGTGCAACCGCAAATCGGAAATCAGCGCCTTCGTTGAAAAGAAAACCGGGTTCGATGGCAGCCGCACCTTGATCCAGGGCGGCTTTTGCGCCTGGTGCAGCGCCGGATCAATTTTGATGCACGACATTTCTAAGAAAACTACTGCAACGGGCTTCAAAATTAAAGCGCCCTGTGGGGCTCGCCGTGAGGGCCGATCTCATGGCTGCGCGGTCAGAGACGGGCGCTACAGTTTCGTCCTGCCCGAGAGCGCGGCCGAGAGCGTCAATTCATCAGCTGATTCGAGACCGCCTCCAGCTGGGATGCCGCACGCAATGCGCGTGAGCGTGACCGGCTTGCTCCTCAAAAGATCGACAATGTAATTTGTAGTGGCTTCGCCTTCCACATCCGCAGGCAGCGCGAAGATGATTTCAGAAATTTTTTCTCCATCTACGCGCTCCAGCAATTCCTCCATCCGCAGATCTTCTGGCCCGACATGATCGAGCGGAGAAATTTTACCGCCTAGCGAATGATACCTGCCTCGAAAGGCACCGGTTTTCTCCAGGGGAAGAATGTCCGTAGGCTGTTCGACCACGCAGAGCAAATCGGATGAGCGCGAGGAATCCGTACAAATATCGCAAATTTCTGCCGTGGCAAAGAATCCGCACAGCAGGCAGGGACGAACGGACTGTCGACTCTCAGTGATGGCGTGGGCGATCTGCTCGGGTTGAGTCCTTGGCGGATTTAATCCGGAGGCGCCTCCATCAGGTGAAGAGCAAGCGGCTCCAGCCTGCGCAGGTAAAATTGCAAAGGAAGATCGTTCTCTTCATCCGAACCGCGCGCTTTCTGAAACTCCGTGTAGGCTTCCGCCCAACGTTTCTCCCGATAGAGAACGACTCCCGCCCAGAAAGAATCGCGGCGCGCGATATGTTCCGGCCGGGCTTCACTGGCCAGCCACAGTGGCTCGTAAATTTCATGCCGGTCCTGCCCATCGATTCCCTTCATAAAATCAATCGGCCGCGCGACGATGCTCTGGCTCGCCAAATCAAAAGTGCGTGTGCCGATCAGAACGTTCGATCCATAGAAATTGTTTGCAGCACAGAATCTGCGCGCTAGCTCGATTGGTTCGCCGCTTGTTAACAACCGCGACTTCCCCGAGTCCTTTACCGGAGCGGTGACTATCGCGCCGGAACTGATTCCGACTTGGATATCGCAGTTTTCAGGAAGGTCTCCGTCATTCTGTCCACGTTTGCGAAAGTCCTCGAGTAAGCTGAGGCCGACGCGCACAGCTTTTTCCGCGTGCCCGGCATTGTTGGCGGGGAATCCAAAAATCGCGATCACGCCCTCCCCATTAGCAGTTTCGAGGTAAGCGCCCGCTTCCAATAGATGCTCGGTCGCGTGTCGAATAAATGCCTCAACCGTTTTGGCGAAAACCGCCGGCTCGGAACCTTCAGCGAGCGCGTATTTATTGGCGACGTCGCAAGCCACGACGCTTACTTCATATGTTTTTGGCTGCGCATCGAACGAAATCGCCCCCTCGTGGAGACGGCTAAGTTCTTTCTGCGACAAACGGTTGGCAAAGTAAGTTCGCGCCAAAAGCGGTCGACCTCGCCCTGCAAAAGCAATCCATCCCTCTGCGGCGATCAATCCGAGCACAACCGCAAAAATGGAAGGCAACGGTTGGAAATATACCCGATAAAGCGAGCAGACCCAGGAAAGACCGAGCAACTCGATCAGTAAAAGAACAATCAACAACCTTGCGCGATTTTGCCGCACGCTAGTCAAGCTGAGCCACGCGACACCGAGCGCGAGCAGCGAAACCAAAACGTACTGCCATTTCTCGCCGACGACTCGCGTGGAAGTGGTATAATGAGACACAAGTCCCCCAAGAGTAATCTCGAGGCCGTGTATTACTTTAGTCGCATGCAGGACGCCGACAACGAGGGTCACGGCGACTCCGATTATCATGGTGGTGATGAGCGACCGCTTCATGAACAATTAAGCCTTTTGTGCCGCGGCCGCCGGATAATACGATCGAACAACTATCTCACTCAAAAATCTGTCCGGAGCATCGACTGCCTCGGCATTAATCACAAACTTGGTTTGGCCAGTGTTCTTTTTGATCAGGCTCAACCCGAATTGATAATCTTTAAACAGGTGCGCGCAAAGATCGCTCATCCTCATCCGCTCAGCCTGTGCGCGCTCAACCAGACGCGGCACAGCTGTCTCATCGAAGACAATTTCCAATCCATGGTCGGCTTTGAATTTCTCGGCGAATTGAAGCACTCCGGCTTCGAGGGTTTGCGCTTCCAGCTTGAACCCCTCCACCATCAACCGATCCAGCACCCGCTTCGGCTCGCTCACCAGTTCGGCTGTGACACGTAACTGACTCAAGCCCGAGCCCGCCAGATAATATTTGTAATCGCGGAATAATTTTTCAAATACCGTGAGCAGTCCGCGCGCGCCAGTTTTTTCCTGCGCGGCCGCTTCCGCAAGCAAGCGGAGCGCGTCATCTTCAAAGCTAATCCCGATGCCGTAGGCGCGAAATGCTCGCTCGTATTGCCGGAGCAAACTACCCTCAGAATATTTCATGATCTTGAAGAGATCGTCCGCATCGAGATCTTCACAGACAACGCGCACCGGCAGGCGGCCAATGAACTCAGGCTCGAAACCGTATTCCACAAAATCTTTCGTGGTGACATGCTGGAAGAGCTCGTTGTCCATCACCTGAACTGGCTCAGCCTTGAATCCGATCTGCCCCTGCCGCACCCTACGCGCGACTTGCTCCTTCAACTTTTCGAACGCGCCGCTCACTACAAAAAGAATGTGCCGGGTGTTAATGGTTTCCCGCTTCGCCTTCCCACGGCGCTGAAATTCGAACGCGGCCTGTAGTTGTGCCTGCAGGTCGTTCATGCTCCGCACCGGCACTTCCGTTTCTTCCATTAGCTTCAGCAACGTGGTCTGCACACCGCGTCCGCTCACATCGCGCCCAATCAAATTTCCGGCCGAAGCGATCTTGTCGATCTCGTCGATGTAAATGATGCCAAACTGCGCAAGATTCACATCGCCGTCTGCTTTGTGCACCAGCTCGCGCACCAAATCTTCCACGTCGCCGCCGACGTAACCGGTCTCGCTAAACTTGGTCGCGTCCGCTTTCACAAACGGCACTTTAATCAGCTCGGCGATGTGCTTGATGAGATAGGTTTTTCCGACACCGGTCGGGCCGACCAGAATCACGTTTTGCTTGATGTATTCGGTCTCCTCCGCGCGCCTCGGGTCTTTCTTCTCCAGCGCGCGCAGATATTTGGCGTGGTTGTAATGATCACAAACCGCGATCGACAGGACTTTCTTTGCTTCCTCCTGCTTGATCACGAATCGGTCCAAATGCGCTTTAATGTCTCGCGGAAGAAGATTGAACTCGAACTCCCGATGCTCGGTCTTCTTCGGTTTTTCTTCGTCAGCGGCGGGAGCAGGCTCCGGTTCCGCGAAGGTCGTGACCGCAACCCGATCGCCGAAGTTCTGTTTCATGAACTCCGTGATCTTGGCCTTCAATTCTTCCGGCGACGGAAATGGTGGTGGGTTTTGTTCCATGGGGTGGCGACGCAAGGAGTCGCACCAAAAAATCTACTATGGCTAAGGCCCGTGTAAATATGACTCTCGTCAATGAATTTCGTTCACTTTGGCGATGATGCCGTGAATCAAGATCTCTTCCTTGGCACACCGTAGTCCGGCTGCTGCAGACGAAGCAGCGAACTCGATGCAAGTCTTCGCCGAAGGCGCAGTAATTTTCCCTAGCGATTTCGACGGCGACTAAGCCATCGCCACCAGCGGGAGCGAACTACATCGACGTTGTCGAGGCTTTTCAATGCGTGCTGTGCTTCCTCGAGCCGCGAAACCACTTCGTCATAAGAAGAAAAACGTTGTGCGGGATTCGGTTCGATCATGCATCGAATTACGCTGACCGTCGCCTCGGATACTCCGGGAGCCACTGCGCGCAAGTCGAGCGGGCGTTTTTTTAAATCTCCGTTTCCCGCTGAGATGTTTCACCTGCTACACCCGCCAGACCGAAGTCGCCGATTTTTGCTATATGTTCGTCGACGAACAAGATGTTGGCCGGCTTAACGTCGCGATGGATGAGACCTTGCTCATGCGCCGCGCGCAGTCCTTTTGCGACTTGAATCCCGGACTCCAGCACCTGCTCCTCAGGCAATTGCTTTCGCTCCTCGATGAGGTCATCGAGGCTTCCTCGATCAACCAGTTCCATCACTACGTAAAACTGCCCGTGATCAGTTCCGGATGAGAAGATCCGTATGACGTTTGGATGATCGACCGAGCCGGCAATGCGTGCCTCGCGTTGGAACCTCGAAGCGTGGTCTTTTTCGCTGCTGAGGTCTCGGCGCAACAGCTTCAGCGCCACAAACCGATCCAGACGCGTGTCCCGCGCCTTGTAAACGGTGCCCATGCCGCCAGCGCCCAGCGTCTCGACCACCTCGAAGTGATCGAAAGTGCGTTGCACTCGCGTTTCCTGACCACAGCTAGGGCAGCCAATTAGTGTCAGCGGTTCAGCTTCGCTTGTATCGATGGCAGCGCTGCAGGCCGGACAGGTCTGGGTCATCGCGAGCTCTCCTCAATCGACATGGAAATCGACTGTAACATTGACGAATTTCAGGGCAAAGAGGATGGGGGTGGCGAGTTGAAAACGGCAAGCCAAAGATCTGTAACGTTCAAATTCGTAGTGCCAAGACGCGATGCAGGGCTGCGTCTCGATCGGTTTCTGGCGAGCGAACTTCCAGAATATTCGCGCTCCCGAATCCAACAATTAATCCATACCGGCTTCGTCCACCTCAATGGCGCCAGTACGCGCCCCCGGCGACTTGTGCGAACCGGTGATGAGATTGAAGTCAGCGAGCCGCCAGTCGAAAAGATCGAGACGCGACCAGAGCCGATCCCGCTCGATATTCTCTTCGAAGACGATGATCTCATCGTCATCAACAAACCGGCCGGGCTCGTCGTTCATCCTGGGGCCGGGCACCGCGAGCACACGTTGGTCAACGCATTGCTTAGCCACTGCCCGACGCTGTCCGGAATCGGTGGAAAAGAACGGCCCGGCATTGTGCATCGTCTCGATAAAGACACCAGCGGTTGTCTGGTCGTCGCCAAAAATGACGTAGCGCATCGGGAATTGTCGAGACAATTTGCCGAGCGCTTAGTAGAGAAAATTTATCTCGCGCTTGTCGCTGGAAAATTGCGCAAACAGAGCGGCGTCATTGAAGAAAAAATCGGGCGCCATCCCGTGCACCGACAACGCATGAGCGTGGCTTCACTACGTGGCCGATTGGCCAAAACTGAATATCGCGTCCTCCGTACTGGCGACAACGGAAGTCTGATCGAATGCCGGTTGCACAGTGGACGCACTCACCAGGTTCGTGTGCATCTAAATCATCTCGGTCATCCGGTGCTAGGCGATAAAGTTTATGGGACACGCTCGGCAAAAGATTTTCCCCGCCAAATGTTGCACGCCTGGAAACTGGGCTTCCGTCATCCACGCACTGGCGAATGGAAAAATTTTGAAGCACCATTGCCTGACGATTTCGCGACCGCGATGAGACTGATAATCGAATCTTAGCAAGCGATGAAACAACGAAAACTTGGGCGCGGCGGACCGGTTGTCTCAGCAATCGGACTCGGCTGCATGGGGATGTCGGACTTTTACGGCAAACGCGATGACGAAGAATCGATCGCAACGATCCATCGCGCGCTCGAGCTTGGCGTCACCTTTTTCGATACAGCCGATGTGTACGGCCCGCACACGAATGAACAACTGCTCGGGCGTGCACTGAGAGGGCATCGCGAGGAGGCGATCATTGCCACAAAGTTTGGAATTCTGCGTGACCCAGCCAGGCCGGACTACCGCGGCATCCGCGGCAAGCCCGATTACGTCCGCAAAGCATGCGACGGCAGCCTGCGCCGGCTAGGTGTGGATGTGATTGATCTCTACTACCAGCATCGCGTCGATCCAGACACACCAATTGAAGAGACCGTTGGCGAGATGGCGGAACTCGTTCAGAAAGGCAAAGTGCGCTTCCTCGGTCTTTCGGAAGCTGGAGCGGACACGATCCGGCGCGCGCACGCCGTTCATCCCATCACGGCGTTGCAATCGGAATACTCACTTTGGACGCGCGATCCCGAAAAGGAGGTGCTCGGCGTGTGCCGTGAGCTTGGGATCGGTTTTGTGCCGTACAGCCCGCTTGGCCGCGGATTTCTCACCGGAAAAATCAAGCGCTTTGACGATTTGCCGGAGGACGATTACCGGCGCACGTCACCACGATTTCAAGGTGAAAATTTCCAGCGCAATCTCGATCTCGTGAAGCGCGTCGAAGAGATTGCGCGCGAAAAAAAATGCACTCCGGCGCAGCTGGCGCTGGCCTGGGTCCTGGCGCAAGGGGACGATGTCGTCCCAATCCCCGGCACAAAGCATCGCAAATATTTGCAGGAAAATATCGGCGCACTGAATGTCGATCTTACCAGCAAAGACCTGGCGCGCATCGACGAAGTGACGCCGCAGGAAGCTGTCGCTGGCGCACGCTATCCCGATTGGGCGATGGAGATGGTCAATCGGTGAAGGCCGCGCGCCGCGGGACCATTGCGTTTGCAGTCATGGTCTGCACAATTTCGCCGCGCTGATTCGTTGTCACGTTGCGCAGACGAATGATTCCGTAATTGGGTTTCGAGCGCGAGAGTCGCAGATCGATAATCTCCGTCTCGACTGTCAGCGTATCGCCGGGTCGCACAGGATTCGGCCAGCGCAATTCATCGACGCCAAGGCCAATCGCGCCTTCGGCGAAGCTCAATGTTTGCACAAAAAGCCGCATGGTGATCGCTGCCGTATGCCAGCCGCTTGCGATTAAGCCTTTAAAAAGCGCTTGCTCTCCCCCTGCCGGTTCGAGATGAAAAATCTGCGGATCGAAATCACGGGCGAAGTCGATTATCTGCTTCTCCGTCACCTCAAATAGGTCGGACTTAAAGCGATCGCCCACCTTCAAATCATCGAAGTAGCGGTTGGACATAGGGCGGGCAAGTGTTTTGTCGCATAGCTTCTAAATCGGCAATGTATAAATGCGGCGCAATTGCTCGATTCCTAATCAATTGTCGCGCGCATGATTGACAGCCCTTCTCAACAGGCTGACACTTCGATTCAATTTTTACGGGAGACGAAGCAGTGCCGGCGACGAACACCATTGGAGAACAAGTTCTGGAGGCAGTTGTAAGCGGTCCCGATCGAGCGAATCGGCTGTTTATCTGTACCGGAATTGCGAATGTGCAAATGTCTCTGGGGCGTGACCAAGAGCAGATAACCGAGACATGGACTTTCTTTGTGGGTCCTAATCTTACGCGGACGCAATTTTATCGCGCGATCGGTACGGCTTCCGTGTCTTTCCAGACCATGGACATACTAGGGGCCCCGGCAGGCTTCACGGTCCAGATCGTCTCCATCGAGGCGGATTGGGATGATGAATCCGAGAGGGTTGAAGTGCGCGTTGAAGTTTTGCTCAGTTCAAGTTTAACGAGCATAGACATCACTCAGCTTCGCTATTGGGTCACGATCTTGGCCCAGATTTGATCGATGTGATCCACTAGGAACGGTCCGGAGTGCCCGGCAATAAGCACTGCTTTGTTTACTCACCGGCTCGCTGCCAGTTGATTCTATCGATGACGGAACCACGAGCGCAACGGCGTGCACCAGTCGTGCGCGCGAAATTCACGCTCTGGCAGCGGACGGCACTCGTGGTAGCGATCATCGTCGCTGTTGTCTTGGTTTATCTGCCCGCTACCAACAGTGTATTCTGGATCGAACATCATCTTTTTGGTGGGAACGCAACTGGCTATCACGCCGTTAATATTCTACTTCAAATTGCAAACGCATTACTGGTCTGGCTGTTGTTGAGCCGACTGAACATTCCCGGGGCTTGGCTGGCGGGCCTGATCTTCGGAATCCATCCGGTTCATGTGGCATCGGTGGCGTGGGTTTCCGAGCTGAAAAATCTTCTCTCGATGTTCTTTGCGCTGTTGTCGATCCTTTGCTTTCTTGAACTCGGTGAAAAGCAGCTGCGTAACTCGGCAGCTGTTTATGTTTCGTCTTTGGTGTTCTTCGCGTTAGCGCTTCTCTCAAAAACGCAAGTCGTGTTTTTGCCCGTTGTCCTTCTGCTTTGCGCATGGTGGCGCGACAAAAAATCGCCCGGAAGGCAGACCACCCCAAACCCAAACCTCCGCCGCGACATCATTCGATCATGGCCATTTTTTCTGGTCGCGATCGTTTTGGGCGTGGTCACGATATGGTTTCAAAACCGCGGGATCGGCGAAGAAGAGATTGTTATCGGGTCGCTCCCCCGTCGTTTTGTGAACGCCGGAATGGCGATCTGGTGGTACGCCGGGCATCTCTTCGCCCCTATTCGATTGATGGCGATTTACCCCAATTGGCGATTTGATTCTCCCAACGTTCTGGAATGGCTGCCTTTGATTGCACTGCTTGGCATTCTGGCCGGCCTCTGGCGCTGGCGGAATCGCGGCACACGCGGCGCTTTTTTCGCGATCGCCTGTTTCGTGGTCGCGCTCCTGCCAGTGCTTGGGTTGATTAAAATGGCTTACGTTCGCAGCGGCACGCTCGTCGCCGATCATTTCCAGTATTTTGCCGACGTTTCGCTGCTCGCACTCTTCAGCGCGGGCGTCGCGTACCTGTGGAGACAGCCAGAATGCACAATCAGGATCGCTACTGCTGCCATTGTTACATTCCTAATTGGCGTAATGGGCACTTACGCTTTCAGTCGGACGGAAGTATATCAGAACGAAGAGACGCTTTGGCAGGACAATCTCTCCAAGAACCCCGATGCATGGCAGGCGCACATCCAGATGGCGCAACGACGCTTCAAGCAGGAAAGGTATGCCGAGGCCGCTTATCATGCCGGTCGCGCGGCGGAACTGAAGCCGGAGCTGGCCGACATTCGTAACGAGCTTGGCCTGGCCTATTGCCGGCAGCAGCGATTTGACGAAGGGATCGCCGAATATCGCAAGGCATTGCAGTTGAAAGAGGCTAAGCCGTCTACAGCCAAGAGCGCTAGCGTCGCAACTATCCGGACCAATCTCGCAAACGCGTTGACGATCACCGCGGAGCGGTTGAGCCAGTCAGCTCCGACAGTCCCCGAGGAAGCAACGCGTCGTTACGAGGAAGCCATCCGACAGTATGAGTCTGCGCTGGAGCTCGATCCGAAGCAGCCTGCAATCCATCGCAATCTTGGAATGCTTTTGGTCAGACTTGGCCGATACGACGAAGCGATAACACATCTGCGGGCGACGTTGCAAATCGTGCCTAACGAGCCAATCGCCCGGCAAATGCTCGACGCGATTGAGGCGAGCCGCCGCTAATTCAAAAAAAGAGTTTAGGCAAATTTTCGTCGAAACCAGGACTTTTGAGTTGTGAAAATGCAGTGAACACTCAACGCACTGAACTCTCTCTACGCCGACGATCGCTCATCTGCTCGCGATCGCTTCTGCTTCGATTTCCACTAGCATCTTCGGATCAATCAGCGCCCGCACCTCGACCATGCTGGTCGCTGGCCGAATAGCTCCAATGTCATATCTGCGCTTAAGAAGATCACGCAAAAATGCATCATGAAACCAAAACGGATATTTATCAGCATTCTGCCAGTTCTGTTCGTGTTCCCATTGATGGGGACGTTCGCTCAGCAAGCACCGGACTCAGTCTCTATCAGAGTGATCACG
>QHNV01000165.1 GCA_003218535.1 Verrucomicrobiota bacterium | reverse complement strand
ATGGCGATCCCGGTGCGCTCGACATCCCAGAAATCGACCGTCAGCGTCAGCTGTCCGTACTTCGGCGGGATCCACTTGGGCGTATAAACGATGCCACCAGTCCAGCTCCGGTCATGTTCCGGGCGAATGTTTTTGTTGGGCAGTTGCTCGACGGTTGTCTCTGGATCGGGAAAGTCCTGGAGCTCATTTGTGGGGCTCCCCTGCGGACCAAACTGAGCCACAGGAGCAAAACCGACAAAGTGCGCCGGGGCGAGAGCGAACCTGGTAGGGCCGTACAACTGGACCATGGACGGCTCGAGAAAGCCTTCACCCCAGGTGCTGCGAAGGGTCAGGCTTTCGTCAAAGGGCTGCCAGCGTACGCCCACTTTGGGGACGGCAGCATTCGTATCATTATTCAGCCACTCATCGTACCGTACTCCGGCTGAAAACTCCAATGAGTGGAAGCCGGGCATGTGCCACTTGGGGCTGAAAACCGGGATGAGCGTTTCCGCATAAATTCCCCACGATTTGCGTCCCGCCTTCACCGGGGCGAAAGCGCCGGCGTCAGCATTTTCTCCGAGGCGGTCCTGATCATCCGGATCGATCCTGTAGCTTTCCCGGCTAAACACGCCGCCAAAGGCGAGCCCTACGCCGCCCGCGGGCAAATCAAACAGGTCCGTGGTATAAATGTTCAAGTCCAATGTGGCGAGCTTCGACGTAAACATGTCCTTGGTATGCAGCCTTGCGAAGTCAATCAGCGGCAGATTGCTAGGAAATGTGACATGCTGAGTATCGGCCATTGGATTATACGGAATCGTCTGCCCGATAAACTCACTCGACGTGGGATCGAACAGCGGGTCGGCCGCGTTTTGAATCCGCTCGAACCGCGGAATATTGATGCCCTGGAACCGCGAAATCTGCTCGATTTGGCTATACATGAACGCTCCATCGTAGCCCCAGGTTCCATTAAACAGCTTGTCGCCTTTTATACCAACCGTGAAACGCTGGGCCATGTTCTCGTTGTCGACCAAGCGGTCGCCGAAATCGAAAATGCGTGCACGAGTGCCGCCTGAGATGATCTGCTCAAATGGATTGAACGGGTTGAATGCGCTCGGACTCATCCCAACTTCTGTAGGGGTCGGTCCGCCAAAAGGCGGAACACCACCGGGGAACGGATGATTGGGCGGGACGAAAAGCGCCAGCCTACCAAGCACCTCAAAAGGGCCGGTGGCCGTCGGCGCAAGTTCATCGTGCGTTTTTGCATCCACGTAGTAGAAGTCGCCAAAAATCCGCAACTGATCATCGCAGATTTTGTGCTCGAAAGCCGTATACCCGCCCCAGCGCTCCTGCTTCGGATACGAGCCCGCATAGAGGTTGAAGTTAAATCCGGGCAAAATACTGAAGGGGGCCCTCGGACGACTCTGGTGGAAGATATAGTCGGGCGCTGGAACCAATCCGTTGGCATTATTCGGCGGCGTGCCAAAGAACTTGTCCAACCCGATCACATCAGGGGGCAAGACTGGTGCTGGCTCCGGGTTACCATTGACATCAAACGGATGTAAAACGGCCTCCGTTTGCAGTTGAAGATTCCACGGCACAGCGTTCGAGCTCGAGAACGGCGGCTTAATCGAGTTCCCCCGGTCACGGTTGAACATGTCGTTATGTTTGTAATAGAACATGTCCCCGGTAATGCTCGTCTTGTCGTCACCCACTCCGAAGAGAATGTCTCCCCTGTACTCGGCCGCGTCTTTGTCTAGCGTGTTTCCATATCCTACGGTCACCTGCACGCCGCGATAATCTTTGTACAGATTAAAGTTCACCACGCCGGCAACCGCGTCTGAGCCATAGGTGGTCGAAGCGCCGTCCTTCAAAATGTCTATGCTCTGGACCGTCGTGATGGGAATGGTAGTTAGGTCGACGAAACCATACCCGGAGTTCGCAGATCCAGGAAACGGCGCTACGCGGCGATGATCAATTAGCACCAATGAGGCGCCAGGATCCAAACCGCGCAGCGCCAGCGCAGCAGTCCCTGCCGGACCGGCCTGGCTAGTCGCGTTGTTCTGAACTGGAATAGTGGCGCCATTCATTACCGGCTGCCTCTGGAGCAGCTGTTCAGTGGTGCTGCCTCCGCCGGATTTGTTAATCAGGTCGCGGTTGATAATGAACACCGGGTTCGGGCCCACTTCTTCCGCGGTCGGAATGGCCGAGCCGGTGACGATCACCCGCTCGACTTCCGCTACGCCGCCTTCGGAAGCCGGTGGTGGTTGCTGAGCGAAGGCATTTATCGCAAAGATTAAGAAGAATCCTGCCGTCCCCGTGAGAGCAAGCGCGGCCGAATTCGAGCTTGTTTGGCGCATCCACTTCCTCCTCGAAGGTCCTAAGAAGCGCCATTAAAGGAATTTGCGGGAAGCTTTACAAGCTCAATCCTGGGCAAAAGCCTTCGCCTCTCGCGCGCCCAATAAACTCACGACCCAGAATACAAATAGAAACGCGCTGCGATCCTACGGCGATCTACAGGTCAGTCTTTATTGAGACGTCTGCGCGAAACCAGTCGCGAGTGAATTGTAGACTAATCGCTCCGATTGCCGGCCACAGAAGGCGCGCGGTGCGCCTACGCGACAGCTAGCGCGCCCGGCGATCGCGCCCTACCAAACTTCGTTTAATCCCGCGAGAATTTCCACGTCCCGCACGAAGATCGACAAAGGACTGCATTGGCTCACGGAGACGTCGAAGAGCTTTCGAACAGAGTTGATTGACCTACTGGCAAATTTGCCGCTTTCCAATCCATGGCCATGCGAATGCGGGCGCGGCCACTGGGATGATCGAAAAAAATGAATTCTTCCAGCGGCGCTGGATCGAGTTTGCGATAAGCGCCAAGTTTGAGCGCGACTTTCGCCATGCCGTCCGGTTCCCGGGAAGTATTGATTCCAAAGGCGTCGGCTTCTCGTTCTGTGACGCGTACGACCGTATTCAGAAACGGCGTCGCGACGAAAAGTAGCGCGCTCAAAATCAACACGAGCAATGGAAGCCCGGCCGGATCGGCGATTCCGCGCATGCTCCATTTGCTGCCCCAGCGCGCGACGGCTGCGTCGAAGAAAACATGGGTAAACGCGAATCCCACGAGAATAAAAATCCCAAAGTAAGTCAGCAATTTTGCGCCGTGATTGAGGACGTAATGGCCCATCTCGTGCGCCATGACCTCGCGTATTTCCGGCAGCGTGCATTGCTTGAGCAGATTGTCGTTGAGCGCGATCCGCGTCGTGCCGAGAACTCCTGAGACATTCGCGCTCACCCGCGTGGTCTGACGCGAAGCATCGACTTCAAACACCTGCTTCACTGGAATTTGATTCGCTCGCGCCATGGCGAGAATCGGATCTCTAATCTCAGGCTTCGTCAGCGGTTTATAGGTATTAAAAAGCGGCTCGATGAACACGGGCGCGATAAACACGACGACGAACATGAAGCTAACTGCCACGACCGTTCCCCAGATCCACCACGTTCGCGGTGCTCGACGGAACACAGCATAGAGGACAATCAACAATATCGTGCCCCCAATTATCGCGACGCCGAGGCCGATTAACTGCTCTCGAAACCACGAAAGAAAACTCTGGGTCGCGAAACCGTATTGATGCTCGCGAAAAAAGTGCTCATACAGATTCAGAGGGAAGCTTAATACGTAAACGATCACCAGATACGGCAGCGCGTAGGCGATTACCTGGAGTGTCTTGAATCCCGTTATTCGTTCCGCGAAATCGCGCAGGCGGACCGAGATGCGGGAGGCGAGAAGAAAAACCGAAATGGCAACTGCCAGAAGGAAATTCCAGAGAATAAGCCAGTAACCGCCTTCGAAATAGGCATCGGATTTTTCGCGCTGGGCTCGCGGCATCGTGGCTAACCACGCCTGGGTTGCCGCAGCCGGATCAAGCGATTGCACGTTCTCTGAGGCTGCCGCTGCCCTGTAGCCGGGGTCGCTGGCCCCGGCAGCGCGATCCGATGAGCTAACTCTGTCTGGAAAAGCGCGCGAAACAGTTGGTGTCGCATTCGCCTGCGCATAAGTCAGCGCGGGGGCTATTATGCAGCCAGCAGCGAGCAATATTAAAATTGACGAATTGGTCATGTGCGCATCCATAGTGAAGCCGCGCTCAGAAGAAAAGCAGCGTCATGATATCCGATGGCCCTCCTAACGACTTGCGGGGGAATCGACTGGCTCTCATTGCGCTGGACAAAAAACTCTGACAGCACAGAATTGCTTCCATGAAAACGCCAGCGGTGCTAATTTTCGCACTTACTGCTGGTGCGGCGCTGGCGCTACAAGCAATTGCAGAAACACAAGCGGACACGGCGAGTTACGGATCATACCCCGCCAATTACAAGGAGATCGTGATGCAGTGGCTCAACAAACAATTGATCGAGCCGGAAAGCGCGCGCATTGAATGGAATGGGGATCCGAAACCAGTCGATTTAGGGAGGAATGGCGAACATCTCTACGGTTATCTGGTCAATTTCACGGTGAACGCTCGAAATCGCTTCGGCGGCTACACGGGCAAACAAAAACATGCGGTGCTTATCTGTAACGGCGAAGTAATCAAGGGCCTGGGGTTCGGCTACTAACTAAAATGAAGAAATTGAAATTGAATTCTCGATCGAAATCATCCGGGCAAGTAATTGTCCTGCTTATCATCGTGCTTGGCCTAATTGGCGTTGGGTTTTGGTGGCTCCTCTCCAACAAACAGGAGATGACCAAGGAAGGAAAAGAATTCGCCAGGGAAGCGATCCAGCGCATCGCTGTCCAGCACGACCAAAACTTTTTCGCATCGCATCTGAGTCCGCAGGCGCGCATGAATTACCCACCATCGGCGCAGCAGGAGTTTTTTTTGGATATTGCCAAGCTCGGAACGCCGGTCGGCCCGGTTGACGTCCAGGGCGACATGGAGTTCCAATCACAATTTTTCGAGCCGCACGGGAACTTTCATGCCCGCATAAATTATCCCGCAAAGTTCGCCGATGTTAACATCGCTATTTCACATCCGGTTGGGCGCTGGCAGCTTGATGAAGTTACATTTATTCCGGAGAAGGAACGCTAGCGCGCGTTGGCTCTCTCGGTTTGTAATCGAAACCCGCACTCGCTATCCCAATAAACGCTCGAGGGAGTCCAGGCAAATCTGCGACCAGGTTTCCATCGTTTCGCGACGCGAGCGCAACTCTTCTTTGGGAAGAAACGTTAGCCCCGTGATCATGGCTTCGCGTTTTTGCACCTTTGGCCTTGCCAGTTTAAAAACATGAACAATGCCGAGATGCACGCTCCCTACCTCCGTGGTGTCATCGTTTAGGAGAGCGACAATTCGGTCATCGAATGTGGTGTCAATCTTGATTTCTTCGTTCACTTCGCGTTCAACCCCGGCGCGATAGGCTTGCTCATCCAAGGCAAAAAGCGATTCGTCGGTCTCGTTCATGTGACCGCCAATACCGATTGAACCTTTTGCGATAAGGCGCTGCTCGCCTGCTTTTTTTCCGCGCACGTAATGAGCCACGCTGTTCTCAAACGCGATCAACACATAGGGAATGATTTGCTTGTAGGCAGGATTGATCTCAGCCTCACGACGCGGAAGAAAGAAATTGTTTCCGCGCGAAAGGAATGCGTCGAGATATCTCTGGGGCTCGAAGCTAAGGCCTTGGAAACTGCCAAGCTGATCGAACAAAGTGCGCCGGACCACCAGAACGTTTTCAATGGGCGGATTCATTAAGCTGTCATTCTGATCCCCGCAGTCGCGGGAGAAGAACCTCTATTATTGGTTCACTGAGGCCAAAGCGAGGACCCAGGGATGTTTCGCTTCGCTCAACATGACAAAGGCACTAAAACGAATAGGTCACGCCCACCTGTGGTCCGAACAAATTCAGACTCGGATTTGGATCGGTCTGTCCGCCATTGGAGAGATGCTGGTAAAGCACGCCTGCGTTCAATTTCCAGTGATCGTTCAGCTCGTAGGAAATGCCGGCTGCCGATAAAATGTTGAAGGTGAAATCCTGTCCCTGTCCGCCGGGAATTTCCGGATGACTATCGATCCAGCCCAGCCCCAGCCCGCCTGAAACATACGGAACAAGCCGGCTCCCGGGTCGAACGAAGTTGTAACGCATCCCGAGGTTGAGGCCGAAATAATGATTCTCGATCCCCCGAAAAATCGGTTCAGCAATCGCGCTGACATAAAATTGATTGTAACCACGGAACCACACGTTGCGCTGTACCACGCCCCAACGAACGCGGGCTGTCAGAAACTCTGCGCCGATCTGATAATCCTGTGGCGGATTGATGGCTCCGAATAAATATCCGGATTCCACCGCAAGCTCGAAGCTCCGTGGGCTAAGTTCGGTTGAAGGAAGTTCCGCGCTTCGTAGTTCCGTTCCGCCGAACGCTTGCGAACACGCGAAAAGAAGTGCGAAAACAGCAGAAGCGCGAAGCATTTTCATTCAGCGCGCCTACCATAGGGGGAGTTGATCCGATTGCAATTCGGTGCAGCGGCGCTCTGTGAACACCGCGCTGAGGTGGCGCGATTGCAATTGACGCATCGGCGGTCATCAGCCTTTGCTAAAGTTACGGCTTGCTTGGCAGATTGCCGCTACAGAATTCCGCAAGATCCGTAGGCAAGGAACTGTTCCATTCGCGCTCGCCTTCGATTGCCAGTTTTGCGGAGTGCAGCGCATGCCGCGGCAAAAGTAATCGCTGTTCCAGTTCCGATGTCCATCCAGTCTCGATGAACTGGAGGTAAAACTGCTCGTCTGGTCCATAAATTTTGTCCCCCACAATCGGGTTACCGATTGAGCTCAGGTGCACGCGAATCTGATGAGTGCGTCCTGTGTGCGGAATCGCGCGAATCAGGCTAAACTTATCGCCCAATGATATCGGTCTAACAAAACGGCGCTCAACGCGGAACTCGGTCTGCGCCGGCGCACCCGCGGGATGAATCATCTGTTTTAGCCAGATCGCTGATCGTTGATGTTTACCCTGTCGATCTAACGGCGCGTCAACGATTTTTCTTTCCCATTCTGGCCAGCCCCAAACGATGGCGAGATACTCTTTGCGCAGCCGGCGTTGCTGCATCAGTAGTCCGAACGTACGCGCGGCTTTGGCGGTTTTTGCGACTAAAACCAAGCCGCTCGTCTCGCGGTCGAGTCTGTTTACAATCGAGACCTGACCGCCAGTCGCAAGTTCGAATGCAAACAGCTCACGCAATTCTTTCCACAATGTTCGCGGGCCATCTGGTCTGGTCGGATGGACAAGAAGAAAGGGCGGTTTCTCGACGACCACGTAGTCATCACGTTCTTCGATAATTGTGAAATCGAGCGTAAGGGTAAGCATCGTCTCGGGTTGCATTGAATTTAACCGCTAGCTAGGGGCTCGCGCCACATCGAGACGTTGACTTGACCTCGCTCCCAAAACTGCTTTACCTAAACGCTCAAGCCTTGACCAGAGGAGCACCCGCATTGGATCCCAAAGATCTCAAAGAAATTAAAACTATCATCGATTTGATGAAGAAGAACGATCTTTCGGTCTTCGAGATCGAAAGGGAGGGTTTTAGACTGAAGCTGCAAAAAGCGACAATTGCTGAGACGACGTCGGCCGCCCCCGCTGAACCTCACGCGCCGCTCAAATCCACCCCGGCCGCACCGGAGACACTCGCCGCAGCACCCAAGCCGATCGAAAGCGCGCCACTGAAAGAGATCGTTTCCCCGATGGTAGGCACATTCTACCGTTCCGGAGCGCCGGACGCGTCGCCTTTTATCGATGTTGGCAGCGAGGTGACTGAGGACACAGTAGTATGCATTATTGAAGCGATGAAAGTGATGAACGAAATTAAAGCGGAAACTAGCGGTGTCATAGCCGAAGTGGTGGCCGAAAGCGGCAAACCCGTGCAATTCGGCGAGGTGCTGTTTCGCGTTCGCTGATCCAGCGGCGGTAGGGCGCGGCCGCCGGGCGCGCCGGATCGCGCGTCCCATATGTTCGAAAAAGTCCTGATCGCTAATCGCGGTGAGATCGCGTTGCGGATCATTCGCGCCTGCAAGGAGCTTGGAATTCGCACGCTTGCGATTTATTCAGAGGCAGATGTCGATTCACTGCATGTCCAACTGGCGGATGAATCCATCTGCATCGGCGCAGCACCAAGCTCGGAAAGTTATTTGAAAATCGATCGCATCATGAGCGCTGCCGAGATTGGCGACGTCGATGCAATCCATCCCGGCTACGGATTCCTCGCGGAGAATCCACATTTCGCGGAGGTGTGCGAGAGTTGCAATATCAAGTTTATCGGGCCGTCTTCCCGCGCAATGCAGGCGATGGGCGACAAAAACGCAGCACGCGCATCGGCCCGCAAAGTGGGTGTGCCGGTGACGCCGGGAAGTGATGGAATTGTTGAGACCGAGGACGACGCGATCAAAATCGCAAAGAAAATCGGCTACCCGGTCATGATCAAAGCCGCGGCGGGCGGCGGCGGGCGCGGGATGCGCACTGCGCACAATGACCCAAGCTTGAAATCAGCGTTTCATAGCGCGCGCCACGAGGCCGAGAAAGCATTCGGGGATGAGCGGGTTTACATCGAGAAGTTCATCCTCAATCCGCACCACGTCGAATTTCAAATCGTTGCCGACGGTCGCGGCCGCATCGTTCACCTTGGCGAGCGCGATTGTTCTATTCAACGCCGCAACCAGAAGATAATCGAGGAATGTCCATCGCCCCTGATGACGCCTGGACTTCGCAGAAAAATGGGAAATGCCGCCATCAAACTTGCCAAATCCGTCGGTTACGAAAATGCGGGGACGATTGAGTTTCTCGTCGATCAAGATCGACATTTTTATTTTATCGAGATGAACACGCGGATTCAGGTCGAGCATACTATTACCGAGGAGGTTTACGGGTGCGACCTGGTCAAGGAGCAAATCCGGATTGCAGCGGGCGAACCGCTTTCCGAACATGTCGCTCATGCCGAGCCGCGGCTGCACGCTATTCAATGCCGGATTAACGCTGAAGATCCGGCCAAAGATTTTCAGCCAACGCCGGGCCGGATTGATTTTTACTACGCGCCGGGCGGCCGCGGCGTTAGGATCGACTCGCACGTTTACACGGGTTACAGCGTGCCCTCGCATTACGATTCTCTGATTGCAAAAATAATTACTGTCGGCGCGACGCGAACAAATGCGATTGAGCGGATGCGGCGCGCGCTTGATGAATACTACATCACTGGTATCAAAACCACGGTGCCGTTTCACGCGGCGATCATGCGAAACGGTGAGTTCCGCGATGGAAACTATGACACTGGTTTTATCGAGCGCGTCATGTCATCGGGCAAACTCGAGCTGACCTCGCCAACCATCCGGTTACGCGAATAAGAATTTGCGAACGCTACACGATTGCCATCTCTACGGCATTATTGATCTTGGTTATGTGGCGATCCGTGATTGCAATCGGATCGCGCAACAAATGATCGAAGGCGGTGTCGATCTGATTCAGTTGCGCGGAAAAAACAAATCGATCGACGAACTCGCCGATATTGCCGCCGCGCTGCATGAGATCACTTCTCGATCTTCGATGCCGTTGATCGTGAACGACCACGCGGAAGTTGCGAGAAAGGCTTCCGTGGAAGGCGTGCACGTGGGCCAGGATGACGACTCAATCCAAGTCGCGCGACGCAAGACCGGCCGCACAGTGTTAGTGGGAAAATCTACACATAGCCTTGAGCAGGCCCGCGCCGCGAGAGCCGAAGGCGCGGATTACATCGGTTTCGGTCCGATCTTCGCGACACCCACTAAACCCGATTATGCGCCGATCGGTTTGTCCGAAATCAAAAATGTGCACAGCGATGTTACCGTGCCGATCTTTTGTATCGGTGGAATCAAGCTCGATAATTTAGAAGAAATTATTGCCGCGGGCGCACAGCGCGTAGCGATCGTCTCCGGCTTGCTCAAAGCATCGGACATCATCGAATATGCCCGCGCTTGCAAAAAGCTACTGACGTTGAAATCCGCAATCCGCAATCCGTAATCTAACCGATGTCCGTTCTCGTTGTTGGTTCTATCGCGCTCGACACGGTCAAAACGCCGGTGGAAGAACACAGTGATTTACTCGGTGGCTCGGCTTCGTATGCGGCGCTGAGCGCAAGTTTCTTTTCGCCAGTGCGTCTGGTCGGCGTAGTGGGCAACGATTTCCCTGAATGCGAATTCGAGCTTTGGAAGTTGCGCAAGATCGACATCGAAGGCGTCCAGCGCGTGAACGGCAAAACCTTCCGCTGGTCCGGCGAATATTCGTGGGACCTGAATACGCGCGAAACGCGCTCGATTGCGCTCAACGTGTTCGAGCATTTTAAGCCCGTATTGCCGGAAGCGTATCGCCAGAGCGACTTCGTATTGCTGGCCAACATTGCGCCCTCATTGCAAGCGCACGTGCTTGATCAAATGGAACGCCCGCGCTTTGTCGTCGCCGACACGATGGATCTCTGGATCGAGACAACAAGAACGGATTTGGATGCCCTGCTTCGCCGAGTCGATCTGCTGATCCTAAACGACAGCGAAGCTCGTGAAATGACCAAGGAAACGAGCCTCATCAAAGCGGGGCGCCGCATCCGGAAGTTCGGTCCTCGCTACGTCGCCATCAAAAAAGGCGAGCACGGCGCACTGCTGTTTGGCGAAGCCGATCAATTCTTCAGCTGCGGCGCGTATCCGCTCGAAGACATTCACGATCCGACCGGGGCAGGAGACGCTTTTGCAGGCGGCATGGCGGGATATCTGGCCGGCACGGTGAAGAAGGTGCACTTCAACGATCTGCGCAAAGCGATGATCTACGGCAGTGTCCTGGCGAGTTTTTGCGTGGAAGCATTCAGCCTGGTCCGTCTGCGTAATCTAACGATGGATGATATAGCGAAGCGCTACGAGACATTCAAACTGATGAGCCAGTTCGAGGTCATCGCATAACTGCCTAAGAGGGCGACTATCAACACGCAACTACTAACTCTCAACTACCACTACGCCGCAGTAGCATGGAGCCTACGGGATTCGAACCCGTGACCTCCTCAATGCCATTGAGGCGCTCTACCAACTGAGCTAAGACCCCGCGTAGAATCCAGATTGTAGATTTTCAATTGCCGATTGCAACTAACGAGCGACGATCGATATCTTCGCTTCCGCGGGGAATGAACGCCAAAATCGCAATTCGCGTACTCTACATCCTTTGGTTAATCACAGCGGTGATGCTCGTTTTCGCTGTGGTCGAAAAACAGTCTGACAGTTTCTACACATTGGTGCGCTGGGTTTGCTGCGCGGCGTTTGCTTATTCCGTGGTCATATCTTTTCAAATGAAGCGGATGCTCTGGCTATGCATTTTCGCCGTGCTGGCGATTGTGTTTAATCCAATCTTCGTGCTCCGTCTGGATCGCAGCCAATGGATCGTGGCGGACTGGTTTTCAATCGGCGTGATGGTTATTGCCGCCTTTGTCTTTTGGAAAGTTTCAAGAACCTGATCACTACCGCGTCGCGGTTGCATTACTCGACAACGATGCAAAAAGCGCGGCTCCCCCTCTTCGAAATCGCCGGCGTACTCACGGGCGTTTCGATCACTTTGCCCGCTTCGTCGTAAACGCGAATCAGAGCATCATGTGAGTGGTTGACAAACTTTGCGTAGTTGATGCATTGGCGACCGCACTCGTGAGGCGTCGTTCTGCTTATGGTTGGCCCGCAGTCAGCAGGACAAGAACGATCATTGCTCCAGAAAGTAGTGCAACCATCGCCGTGACCAAAATTATAAGTCCACGATCGGCGCTCACTTTGCCGCGCTCGATGTCGCGATTTACCACGTGATACCGCCACGCCGCCAGTACGGCCAGCAACCCTCCAAGAATCATCATGGCCACGCCTGTTGGCAGCGAAATTCCCATGCGATGGGTCTGTATCTGTGGCTCCCGATGGATCGACAACTCTCGCAACCAAACATTGAACTTGGCCAACACAAAGCCGAGGCTGACGACAGCGACGCTAGTCCTAATCCATGCCAGAAACGTCCGCTCATTAGCGAGATATTCAGTCGCCCGCTTTGTTT
>QHNV01000222.1 GCA_003218535.1 Verrucomicrobiota bacterium | reverse complement strand
TTACTCGACCAGCGTCGTCTGTTGGAAATCGACAGACGGTGGCAAGACGTGGGATGGCTGGCGCGGTGCGCCTGGCGGCGACGATTATCAGAACATCTGGATCAACCCAAATAATCCTGACATCATCCTCCTCGGCTCGGACCAAGGCGCGATTGTCACGGTCAACGGCGGAGCAACGTGGAGCTCGTGGTATAATCAATCGACTGCGCAGTTGTATCACGTCAGCGCGGACAACGCATTTCCGTATCGTCTTTACAGCGGGCAGCAGGAAAGCGGCTCTGTTGGAATCAGCAGCCGTGGCGACGAAGGCGAGATCACGTTTCGTGACTGGCGACCGGTCGCGGCCGAGGAATACGGCTACGTAGTCGCCGATCCGCTCGATTCGGACACAATTTACGGTGGCAAACTGACGCGATTCGATCGGCGCACCAGTCAGGCGCAATCTATTTTGCCGGTGCCAGTGCAAACGGACGATTTCCGGATGTTGCGCACCGAGCCGATTGTTTTTTCGCCACTCGATCCGCATCTGCTGTTCTTCGCCGGCAACACGCTGTGGAAAACGCATGACCGGGGCGATCACTGGGAAAAGATCAGCCCGGATTTATCGCGGCAGCAGTACGAGCTGCCGGCGAGTATCGGAAAATACAAAGAAGACGCAACAAAACAGGCACATCGGCGCGGCGTCATTTACACCGTCGCGCCGTCACTGCTCGAACGAAACCGTATCTGGTGCGGGACCGATGACGGTTTAATTCATCTCACCACCGACGGCGGCAAAACTTGGAACAACGTGACACCGCCCAGCATTTCAGCGTGGCAAAAGATCTCGCTGATCGATGCGGGACATTTCGATGCGAACACCGCATACGCGGCGTTAAACACATTGCGGATCGACGATTTGCGACCGCACATTTTCCAGACCCACGATAGCGGGAGAACGTGGACAGAAATCGTGAACGGAATCCCGGCTGGCCAAGTCGTCAACGCGGTCCGCGAAGATCCCGAGCGCAAAGGTCTGCTTTTCGCCGGAACGGAAAAGAGTGTTTACGTCTCGTTCGATGACGGCGCGAACTGGGAGTCGTTGCGGCTGAATCTGCCGGCGACATCGGTGCGCGACCTGATCATCAAGAACGACAACCTCATCGTAGCGACTCACGGACGCGGATTCTGGATCCTCGATAACATCACTCCGCTGCGGCAGTTCAACCAAAACGAACACGAGACTCTGCTTTTCAAACCACAGACAGCTTTGCGCGTCCGCGGCAACCTCAATACTGATACACCTTTGCCGCCAGATGAGCCGACCGGCGAGAACCCGCCCGACGGCGCAATGATTGATTACTCCTTAGCGAAAGATGCCGCGGGCCCGGTAACGATTGAAATCAAAGACAACAAAGGCGCGCCAGTCAGGAGGTATTCGAGCACGGATGTGCCGGTGAAGCCTGACCCGAAACGATTGAAAATTCCCGCTTATTGGATTCGCCCTCCGCAATTGCTTTTCGCGAAGGCGGGCATGCACCGCTTCTTGTGGGACATGCATTGCACTCCGGTGCCGGATGTGGAGCCGGAGTATCCGATAGCGGCGACGTATCATAACACCGCACCGACGTCCACCTCACCGTGGGTCGCACCCGGCAATTACACGGTTATACTGACGGTGGACGGCAAGAGTTTCACGCAGCCTCTGACGGTTCAAATAGATCCGCGCGTAAAAACGTCGGCCGCCGATCTTCAGGAGCAGTTCAATCTCTCATGGGAATTGTATCGAATGCGGCTCAGGCTTGCCCCTATTGGTAAGAAGTTCGACGACATCAAGGAGCAGCTAACGAAACTCAAGGCGCGCGCCGCGGAACGTCCTGACATAACTGAAAAACTAGATGCCTTTGCGCAAAGACTCACTCAGTTGGGGCCGCCGCATCCACGCCCCGGCGCGCCGCCCTCGCTCTTTGTGCTCGAATCAACCGAGAGATTGTTCAATGAAATTCAGGGTGTGGACGCCGCTCCGACGGCAGCGGCCAAAGCTGCTGTAGCGGATGTTCAGACAAAAATCGGGCCGGCAATAGGCGCGTGGCGCAAATTACTCGATGCCGATCTGCCTGCGCTGAATCAACAACTCAAACAAGTTGGATTTCCCGAGATCAAAACAGAGTTACCGCGGTAAAAATGCGAAGCGCACAAAATCAACGAGCTAATGATCACAACACCGTCGCTTATCACAACCTATTTGGAGATGCGGTCACCCGATCAGCTGCGACCGAATCGCGCGGACGCGCGGTTCCAAGTTCGCGAAAAGACGGATCGCGACTGGCGTTTCAATCGGGATCTTTACTTTCGCGTCGGCGAACAGTGGAACTGGATCGATAAACGACCGTGGACCGATGAGCAATGGAAAAAATACGCGGCCGCTCCCGAGCTGCGGACGTTCGCCGCGTACGACGGCGACGCGTTCGCCGGCTATTACGAACTGCGGCAGGACACGGAAGGCGGAGTCGAGATCGCGTACTTCGGTTTGTTACCGGAATTCATCGGGCGCGGTTTAGGCGGGGCGTTGCTCACCAGCGCAATCGAACAAGCCTGGTCCCGCCGCGACGGGATCGCGCCTAAGCGCGTGTGGGTGCATACGTGCAATCGCGATCATCCGCAGGCGCTGGCGAATTATCAGGCGCGCGGGATGGTCGTTTACAAAATCGAGGAAACCGCAGAATGAGGACACGATTAACCCCACAATTCGCGCGCAGCAGTTGTTGTTAAATTCTAGGCGGATTACAAGAATCGATTTACGGGGTCACAGTTCCTGGGGTGCCGAGTCAATTCAGTCCATGTGCGAGGGTCGGATCAGGAGCAGAGACAGACTCATTGTCTGCCGTTCGCGTTGAAGGACCGAGCAGTTCCGTAAGACGCGCCTCGTAGGCATCACACATTGGACATTCGCCATTCGGCTGGATCCATTCGGGATGTTGGATCCGGAGATCGTCGTGGAACTGTTGCCGGAGTTCGCGGTACGTGTGGGCTTGGTGGGGAACGCCAGAGGGTTTGGTTAACGATTCACGTGCGGTGCGGGGCAATTTGTCTAATTCGCCTCGCTGGCAAGCGCGTTTCGTTCTGAGAGTGACGAATTTCATAAACACCTTTCTTTGGGGTTGCCTGCTCCAAAATTCGCGCGGAACGAGGAACCATCTCCGCGAGGTGCTTCACACAGCAGCCTCACTTCAGACGCCGTAATCAAAGTTTTATACGCGCTTCGCGGAATCGTGTCAAGTCCATTTTGGTCCTGACGGAGCGGCGCGGCCCCTACGTTAGGACTGCAAGAGGTGCGAAGTCAGCCCGCGGGCGTCCATCGCACGACGGCGTGCCGTCCCTCGTGTCGACACCTTCGGCAAAAAAATTTCAATTTTTTTGAAATGTCCACCCTAAAAATCTTGAGAAAAGGAAAAGCCAATCAAATTAACAACCGACAATTATGAACCTGGTAGCAGACGATCGAATTAGTGGGACACATGATTTCACCAGTCAATTTGTGCTCTTTCCGACCCCTTTCGGAGGGGAAAACTCGGGACAAAAACTGCCGCCGCGGCTAACGCGCGATCAACTGGAGGCATTCTTAAATGCGGAACGTGACAAGGCTCACAGCGCACATTTCTTTACTCCTCCACCCGAACCGCCAGCGCCACCAGCTGAGAAACGTCTCGCTGCCGGCGTGCTGAAACAGGCAGCCTGCGATTTGCGTCGGTTTCATGCGGCGACCACGGGCGTCAAGAGGGCAATGTATCTCGATGCTTACAGTTGGATCACCGCAAACGATTTTTCCTGGCCGTACTCATTCATGAATATCTGTAAATTACTGGATCTCTGCCCGGAAGTTGTTCGCACGGAACTCTTGGCCGATGCCTCGTTAGGCTGGCTCAGTTATTGGATACAGCGTAGCGGCCGCCTTTCCCGAAGGCTGCGGGGCTTCTTTTGTTCGGGTTTTCGAACGCTGCCGCTACATGGAGGGCGCTGAGGCCAGCCAGCTGGCTTCATGTATTTGA
>QHNV01000221.1 GCA_003218535.1 Verrucomicrobiota bacterium | reverse complement strand
CGCATTGGCACGCTTTCGTCTTTCCTGAAATAATTTGTGGCGGTGATTAGAACTTCTTCTTCGCCGTCGCCGTCCAGATCGATACGTAGAATGTTGTCGATCTTCACCTTCGGTTGCTCGATACCTTTCGTTTTTAAAAAATCCCGGACCGCATCGACGTAAACTTGCTGAGTTGTATCTGCCATGTGTGGCTTTCGCGGCAACGCATTCCATGGCGCGGCCAGAGCAATCACGCCATCCTCCGGTTTTTCTGACAGCGTGACCTCCATTGTGTCTGGACAGGGTTCGTCGACCGATTTTGGAGCGCTTCCTGTCGCTTCGCCGAGCTTGACAGTAAGGCTGTAAATTTGGTAAGTCGTATCGGCTTTGACCGATCTTGCTGACTCCTCGGCTTTAAGCCACTTGCCGTCGCTTGCCGCGCCAAAGAGATAACCGCTCTGGACTTCAACAATCGGGTGCAGATCGCTCGCCGTCGCTGAGGCGCAAATGAATAAAGCGCCAAGCCGGGCTGCAGCTTTCAATGCAAACCCAATTATGAATCTGGCGTTCTTCACGTGTCGTTCTTTAGAGGATTGAACATTGATGGGAGCTTGGGCAAGATTTCTTCATTTCTTTGGCGCGTGGACCATCGCGATCGTTGTTTGTTACCGCGACAATCCGCTGTTCGCGGAAGCAACTCCACAAATTCGTTTGCTTTCGGATGGGATAAAGCTCAGCGGTCCGCTTGAATCTTCCACGAGGTAGATGCCGTTCCGTCCTCCTTGAAAGAGACCGTGATGTCGTAGAGGCGCCCGACCTGGTGAATCTCTCCAGACGACGAGGTAAGCTTTTCGTAATAGTCGTGCTTTTCTAGAATCAGACTCTTGGGGTTCTTCCAACGCGTGGGAGTTACGAAATCGTGGATCATGGCAGCGCCGATGACTTCGCGGTCGCTGTCTTTGCCGGGCGGCTGGTTCAACGGCAGGTCCACTTTCACAAACGAATTGCCCGACAGCTGATACACTGTCGTTTGCGTCTTCTGCGGAGGAGGCTGCGGAGTGCGGAAAATGCCTCCGGGGTGACTTAGATCGGACGCCACATAGGCAAAACGCTTCGAATCCGGGGACCAAAGCACACTGCCTTCACGACCACCGCCGACGCCAATGTCGGCGTTAGTCAGGTCGCAGAGCACCTGACCGGTCGCTTTCTCGATTAGTTCTGAGTGGCTGACCTTTGATTCTGTCAGGTCAAACGGATTCGTAAAAGTCTTACGAATGCTGTAGCGCCCGTCCGGCGAAGTCCAATCAACGATCTCACCGCGAAAGAGAATCTTCGTCGTCTCCGGAAAGTAGCGCTGGAGATAATCCACGTCTGCCCCGTTGGCGAATTCTTCTTCAGACATTCCCCCGATCAGAGTTCCTCTTACACCGACTTGATCAGCCAATGGCAACCCGCGCACAAATTTCGCAAGAGTCTTGTCGCCCACAACGTGAAAAAGTTCCCACGCTTCCGGGAAATAGGCCTCGGCTGCGGCTCCATCCATGAATTCAGCCAGAGAGACAAACTTCGCGAGCGCCTCGAGATTCCCTTCGCTCGCTCGCACCAGAGTTTTGTTGTAATCGACGCCGTGACCTTTTGCTTGTGATGCAGCTTCGTCGTTTTCTGTGACGCGCTTGGACAGCAATTTTCGCCACTCCTTTTTCCTGGCGTCATAGTTTAACTTCATCAACGGCTCGTCCGGGAGCAGATGAATCCGGGTTTTATCCATGAAGCCCGTGAGTCCTGACTTCAGGCGAACTGACCACTTAGAATCGTCGGACCGATTCCATGGCTTTGCGGCAATGAAGCGTTCGCCCGCTTTCACCTTTGCGATGACTTTGCCATCGTAATCTCTGACGTTGGTATACCCATCCGGATCGTTAATTACGGCCATGGATACACGCGGCGTGGTATCCTCTGCTTCAGGAGACTTGCTTCCGACAGCGGTCAAGACGCTGCCCGCGGCGTTGAAGCTCATATCCAGTTTGCCGTCAGCGCCCAAGCGCACGACGGCGAAATCGCTCTTGTCGCCACTGGAGACCCATCCCGCTGCTACGATCTTGCCATCCTTCTCCACCGCTATGGCCTCACAGTGGCCATCGTGGTCACTGACGGCCGTAGTCACTTTGCCGCTGCCGTTGAAACGCGTGTCGAGACTGCCGTCGGCATTGTAACGGACAATTGCGAAGTCGCGGTCGCTGCCGCTGTTATTGATCGCATAACCTGCGACCACAATTTTCCCATCGCCCTGCAGTGCCATGGCAGTGGCGTTACTGCCGCTCATGCCAACGAGGGTCAGTACCTTGCCAGTACCGCCAAAACTCGTGTCCAGTGTCCCGTCCAGATTGTACCGTACCAGCGCGAATTTTTCAGTGCGATCTATTGAAGCGAAACCGGCGACAACAATTTTCCCGTCGCTTTGCACCGCAACTCCTCGAGCCTCGGCATTTCCGCCGCCGAAATCCGTAATCACTTTGCCGGTTTTATTAAAGCTGAGGTCCGGCGTCCCATTCGCGTTGAAGCGCGCGACTGCAAAAGTTCGGCCGTCACCGTGCTCTGCGTCACCGGCGACGACAATTTTCCCTTCGCTCTGCACAGCGACACCGCGGCCGTAGTCGAGCTTACTAAAGTCGGCGGTTGCTTTACCGGTCCCGTTGAAGGACGTATCGAGACCTCCATTTGCGTTATAACGCGCGACCGCGAAATCATTGTTGGTGGGGGGGAAGGTCCGGCCTGCAGCTACAATTTTTCCACCGCTTTGCAGCGCTACACTAGTTGCGTCATCGGCGTCGCGTCCGATCTCGCTCGTGACTTTCCCAGATTCGCCAAAGCCTGAGTCAAGTGTGCCATCGGGATTGTAGCGAAGCACAGTGAACTCGGCGCGGTCTTTCCCGCCGGGCTTAAATGAATAACCAGCCACAACAATTTTCCCATCGGTCTGCAATGCCAATCCTTCGCCTTTGCAATCACCGTCACCGACGGCGGTAATGACTTTGCCCGTGCCGTTGAAGCTTTTGTCCAAGCTCCCATCCACATTGTAACGCACCAGCGCGATCTGGGCGGCCGGGCCAACCGTGGCGTATCCTGCGACCACGATCTTTCCATCCGTCTGCACGGCTACGCTCTTGCCGTCGTCGTAGCGATCGCGGGCAACGGCGCCGTGAACAAAGACCATGAACGAACCGGCGACGAGCATGGCAACGAATATCAGGACTCGTTTCGTAAGTCTCCTTTCGAATTGCCTCGACCTTGAGT
>QHNV01000210.1 GCA_003218535.1 Verrucomicrobiota bacterium | reverse complement strand
AGGCGCGAAATGATCCGCTGCGAAGTCGTGGAAATAAGAAATTCGGCACATACAATCGGCTTTCCCTGCTCAAGAACTGCCAGCACGCAATGCTCTGACTGTGGTAGTGAGTTGTGTGAATCTCACGCAGAAACCTGTGGCGGATGCCACGCGATCTTCTGTCCGCCTTGCTTGTCCTTCCACCAAATAGAACATCCGAAGCCAGCTTCGGATTACGGGCAAGTTCTAGAACGAAAAAGCGCCTAGCAGGAGTTCCCTCTAGAAGGAAAAATAAGAGCCGGGTCCGACACACGCCAGTGCAGCGGCTTGGTTGCAATCCAAAAGAAACGAGATGCGTCTTGCTCACCTCCGCTTGAATCAGCAAACCTCTGGTGTTAATGTGACGGCAAGTCTGGGAGGAGGATAGGGCGATGGAACGACCGACCCGAGCGCCTGCTCAGATCTCGAGGGCCGCGAAGTAGGCACCAGATCCGCCGAACCCCACGACATCCCCGCTCCCGCCTGCGGGGACAAGCCTGAAATCCCAAAACAGAACTTGGGGGCCATCACCGCTTTCCAAAGACTCGATGGTGGCTCAATTTCCAAGAATTGGAGGATGAAACTTATGTGTTGGTTCTCGGCTGAGCATGCAAACAATATAGAAGATGCCAAGGCGGGACAGCGCCTTGGCATCAAGAAAATGCACGGGGACGCGAACTGGGTAGTTGGGGAAACCGATCTTGAAGCCCCACGCCCTTGCCCGGTTTGCCTGATCGACCAGACCAGGGTTCTGTTTCGGTTCTCAGAAAGTCAGCAAGCGTCGCTTCACTTCGGCTCCGAGGCCGAGGCGGTTTTTAGAATGTCAAAACACCCAAAGCGGGACATATTTGAGTTCGCAGACGGCAAACAAATTACATTGGGCGACCTGCCTGCTGGTCTGATCTTTGACGTGCTCGCTGTCCCAGGCTCGGAACAGCTCTCGGGCGTCCTGAACATGGAACCGGCCGTGAACGACGAGGAAGAGACGGAGAAAGAACCTTTCCTTGCTCGATTGCTGGCACATTTCTAGATGCCGGAACAAAAAAGTCTGCCACGTCACCAAGGGAGCAGTCTTGATATGGTGCACGTGGTTCTTCGTAAGTTTTGGACTAACTTGGAGAGAGGGCGGACTTGCTCCTCCCGCCCTCGATCAGAACGAGAAAAGCCCCGTCGTCGGAGAGACTGAGCTTGGAGAAATGGGCGGGGCTTTTCCTTCGCGTTGGGGTGAGGCGCATTCTACGCCTTATGTGTCTTGTGCAAGACTTATTGCCTCGCCCTGCTTGCCCTCTGAGCGGCTCGAATGTTCGCCAGACCTGCCGCTGAGATGCGGCGCTTGCCGGACCGGGTTTTCAGTTGACGGCGAACCCGTGGATTGTTGCTCAATGCCTCCACTGTCGGCTCCCTGTAAGGCCGGATCGGGCTGGGGTGAGCTGGGAGGTTGCGAGATAGTTATCCGGTGCAGCCGTCGTATTCGAACCGGAGCCTCTTCGATCGCGGACTGATCCGGAAGATCCCGCAGCGGTAGCGAAACCGCGTGATGAGCGGCAATGTTGCGACCCCGAGACAACCTGCGGACATGGGCCCTGGATACTTCGCAAGAGCGGCAATAACAGAATCAAACTCAGGGTCAAGAACTGAAGCGGTCGCATTCTTCAAGCCATCCATTGTTGCCACCCAAACTTAGAACGTTGCCCCTGGCGATGCTTGCGTAAAAAAAGAGTGCGCCAGTTTAGGGTCGGCGACGGTCAGTTTCTGCTGCCGCAATAGCACGGGCATCTTGGAACATGAGACACAGGATACAACAAAGAGTCCTACCATGGAAATTGCCGCAAGCAGGTCGGCGAATAAGATGAGCAGATGTCGGACGGCCGTGGTGGTCAAAGCCTGCGCATCGTAACCTAGCAGCCTACTTCCTGCAAGAGTACCTATACGGGTTAACGTCCCGGAGTGCCAGGATGTTCTGGGATTCAATGATTGTGGCGAATTGTGCGGCAGAGCTAAAAAGCCCGCAAATCGGTACGCGGGTGTCAGTAGGCAGAATGATGCGGGCGTACAATAAAACGCATCCGCACGCGGGACAGTGACCAGGCTTTTCAGTTCGGCGAGTGACAGTCGAGATAAAAAAATGCCCTCTGGCGACTATCTCAGAGGCAAGTACAGCAAGCGGACCAAAGCCGTCATGCGCTTGTTACGAGAGGGCCATCTCTCTCAGACCAAGATCGCCAGGAAAGTGGGAGTCAGCAAGCAAAGAGTATGGACGATCAACAAAAGCTATCTGAAACATGCTGCTTGAGAAACCTCCTCCGCATTCCCCTTAACTCGTATCGGTAGTGTTGGCGTGTCTGTCGGTGCGTGTTGCGAGACATGCGTACAATTGCTGCATTGCCGATATTGCTGAAGTTCGTATAGGGCCTCGGTGTCGCCGGACGCCGCTGCCCCAACCAAATCTTTCGCACGTTGGTTGTCATTTTTTACTAACCCCTGCCAGTCCTCCTTGGATCGCTTGTTCTCTTTTTCTGTCTGTAGATTCGTCTGTAAATTCCGCTCAACTTCTTCAATCGAGCGTTTGCTCAGAGCACCGACCTTATCAAACAAAGCTTGCCGCTCCCAATGACTACGGTCAAGGCCCGGAACATCCAGGTTGGTCCAGCCATAAAAGAGCGCAAGCATGCGAGCGGCCCGCCTTTGTCCCTCTGTATTGGAGTCTTCCAGTCCCGCGGCCCGCCTCAGAAGAAGTACAGGATTATCGCTTGTTTCGCTTCGGTGCCAGCGCGCGTAGTCGGGCTCCAAATCTTCATCACTGGTGACACCCACTTCTCCCTTGACCTCGTCAACGAACTGTTTGAGCGGTTGTCATTGCCTTGCCTCCTTGTGCTGCCGAGTAATCTCAATTGCCAGTTTGCGACGCTGGTCCTGCGGAAGACTCTTGTCTAAGACAATCAAACCCAAAGCCGCGATTTTTCGCTGACGCGGTTTGAGTTTCGCCAACATTTGTTCAGCTAAGGTGAGCAATTACAGGCATCTCGCCTGGTAGAGCGCGCTTTACACCCATATCGAGTGCGGCCTCTAATTCCTCCCAGCGGTAGAAGTGATTCGCCACAAGACGCCTTTTTCTGTGCAGTGCCCGACGATAGGCATATTGCAAGATCCATACCTCAAGCATGCCCTTGCCAGGGTCGAAGTTCGCCGCGGCGCAAAAAATATCGAGTGAACTACTTCCTCCGCTTCACTTTTTGTGCCTATCGAAAATCGGAATGAAATATCAGGCATGGCAGCCCTCGCCACTGCTGAAAAATGCACGGACAGCGAGGCGAGAGAACAAAATATTAATTCCCGT
>QHNV01000209.1 GCA_003218535.1 Verrucomicrobiota bacterium | reverse complement strand
AACGAGGGTTACTTCTGGGATAAAGTAGCCGCCATCACCACGGCCGTTTACTCAGATCTGCTCCGCAGCGCACGCGCCTGACCTCTGCCCCAGCTATCTGCTTTGCCGCCCCACAGTCCCGATGTGATTCCAAAGCTCAAAAACTTGTTGAAGCGATCCGGGTTTCTTGTCGGAGTCGTTAGGGCTAGTCGCGAAGGGCTTTTGGATGTCAGAAAAATCTATGGGTTCATGACACGCCGTCGCAAGATACGAAGCTATTTGCATAGTAATCAACTCAAGAAGTTACAGTTAGGGACCAGCAACAGCCCGATGGTTGGCTGGCTTAACACAGATGTGTTACCCACGAGTCGAAAGGTAGCATATCTCGATGCGACCCGGAGGTTCCCATTTAATAATGATGTTTTCGACTACGTATATTCTGAGCACATGATAGAGCATATCGAACATGAACGTGCGGTTTTCATGCTGCGCGAGTGCTTCCGAGTGCTCAAGCCAGGCGGAAAGATTCGTATTTCAACTCCTGATTTGAAGGTTTACACCGGCCTGCACTCGAAGGAAAAGACCGCATCCCAAAAATTCTATATCGACTGGGTGATCCAGAACCTGATGCCAGAAGTGGATTACTGCGAAGAAGTGTTTCTTATTAATAACGCTTTCCGCGCATGGGGGCATCAGTTTTTGTATGACCGCGAAACACTCAGGGCAACCATGGCCCGGGCTGGGTTTGAGGATATAAAATATCACCAGCCTGGCGTGAGCGACGATGAAAATCTACGAGGTATCGAATTGCATGGCTGCTTGCTGGAATGTGAGGAGGTCAATCAGTTCGAAGCGTTCGCTGTGGAAGGACGAACTCCGAATCCTAAGAAATGAATTTGCAACGCCAAATACTATTCGTGAGTCGGTGTTGCCGATTTAACGGTTCAACGATTTAACGCTTCGACGCAGTCTTCGGTCACCTACCATCTGTAATCGGCGCGTTCAACCGCTTCAACGCATTTAACGTTGTAGCTTTTTAATGATTTAGCTATCGTCCGCCCTCTGGCTCCCCTCGTTTCAATTCTGATCCCGGCTTACAATGCCGAACCTTGGATCGCCGACGCGATTCGATCCGCCCTTGCGCAAACATGGAAGAACAAAGAGATCATCGTTGTTGACGATGGGTCTCGCGATCAAACGCTTTCGGTTGCGCGACACTTTGCTTCCGAGGGAGTGACCGTTGTCACTGAGAAGAATCAGGGCGCATCAGCGGCAAGAAACAGAGCCTTCGAACTTTGTCGGGGGGACTACATTCAGTGGCTCGATGCCGATGATCTCTTGGCACGGGACAAGATTGTGAAACAGATGGAGGTAGCAGAGGCGGGTCAAAGCAAACGAACGCTTCTTTCTGCGGCTTGGGGATATTTCATGTACCGCCCCTCGAAGGCGAAATTCATTCCAACCTCGCTTTGGTGTGACCTGTCGCCCGTCGAGTGGCTTCTGCGGAAGATGGAACAAAATCTCCATATGCAAACCGCAACGTGGCTGGTCAGTCGGGAATTGACGGAAGCCGCCGGGTCATGGGACACGCGATTGTCTTTGGATGATGATGGAGAATATTTCTGCCGTGTTCTCATGGTCAGCAATGGCGTACGGTTCGTGCCAGATGGCATAGTATTCTATCGACGTCCAGGTTTCAGCCGCTTGAGTAATGTTGATCGTTCGAACAACAAATTAGAGTCGCAGTTTCTCTCAATCCAGCTGCATTTGAAATATCTTCGTTCACTCGAGGATAGCGAAAGAGTCCGAGCCTCGTGTGTTAACTATCTCCAGTCCTGGCTGATTTATTTTTACCCGAACAAACCTGACATAGTTGCATGGGTGCAACAGCTGGCGGCTGACCTGGGAGGCAGACTGGACATACCACGCTTGCGATGGAAGTACGCTTGGATCCGATCAATCTTTGGTTACGATTTCGCCAAGCGCGCCCAATTTCTGCTTCCGCAGATGAAGTGGTCCGCTTCAAGCTGGTGGGACAAAGCCCTTTTTTGCTTGGAAAATCGCAAATATTTTACGGTTACAACACAGGCAACGAGCTCCGCGAGAATTCGTGACCATTCTTAAGGGAGTGCGAGTCGGTTTGATAAGCGAAGGTAAGTGACCGTTCAACGTTCTAGATGATCACTGAGAGCTCCAGCATTGCGAAAGGCGAGGGTGTGACCACTGATGCTGTGGCAACGGAAGCAAGAGTGCAAGGTCCTTCCATAGCAATTGATCCCAATGAGAAACATCTTGCCACCGATCATCTCTTGACCGACCTGAAAGGACGCGCAATCTCCAGCGCGTTTGTTACGATCGCGGCCCAAGGTGCCCAGGTTGTGTTACAGCTCGCGTCCATCATGGTGCTGGCACGAATGCTCACACCAAAGGATTTTGGCCTCTTCGCCATGGTCACGACCGTACTGGGCTTTTTGCGTGTCTTTAAGGACGCGCGTCTTTCCACGGCGACGTTCCAATTACCCTGGTCTTGTCCAGTACTTTCCTTTTGAGCGGCTTGGCCGTCCAGCATACCGCTCTCTTGAACCGGCAGATGCGCTTCCAAGCCATCGCGATTATCCAGGTCGGTTCGATGCTGATCGGTATTGCAGTGGGCATCAGCATGGCCTGGCTCAATTATAGTTACTGGGCCCTGGTTGGTGGGAATCTTGCCACTGTCGCCGCCACGGTTGTGCTGACGTGGATGGCCGTTCCGTGGTGGCCGCAAGCGCCTGCTCGCCGGAGTGGAGTTTGGCCGCTGGTAAGTTTCGGAGCCAATCTCGCCACGGGTGATTTCATTTGTTCTTTCGCGAGGGGAGCGGACGGGTTGTTGGTCGGCCGATTTTATGGAGCGGATTCAGTTGGCCTCTATACAAGGGCCGGTGCTCTGCTCAATCGTCCCATGGAACAGTTTCTCGTTCCCATCACTTCCGTTTTCGTGCCGGTGCTTTCCCGGGTCCAGACTCAACCGGAGCGTTACCGCCGCACGTTTCTTCAGGTGTACGAGGCCATGGCGCTACTAAGCTTTCTCTTCACCGGCTTGTTATTCGCGCTCGCTCGTCCACTGACGCTGGTTGTCCTAGGGCCAAAATGGGAGCAAGCGGCCATTATATTTGCCGGCTTTACCGTTGCGGCGCTCTGCGCGCCGCTGGCCACGGCTTCAACCTGGCTGTTCGCCAGCCAAGGGCGTGGCAAAGATTGGTTGTTTACGAGCTTTTTATTATCATGTATCATTCTTGTCTCTTTCGTTGCCGGTCTGCCCTTCGGCCCGGCTGGCATCGCGATCGCCTATTCCGCGGCCACACTTGTGGTCGGGCTGCCAGTTCATTACTATCTTGCAGGACGGCGGGGACCTGTTACTTCGGCTGATTTATGGGTCGAATTTTTCCGCTATCTTCCGCTCTGGATAGTTGTCTGCGGCGCGACCTGGCTGATGCGTCTCTTGTTCGCAAACTCCCTTCCGTTGGTGCAATTGCTCATCTGCGCTCCCGTTGGTCTCATCGCCGGAGTGATCTTGATCTGTATTGTGGCTCCGATGCGCCGGGTGGCGCTTTCGCTCGTTGATATTCTCCGGGACCTGAAAACCAAAGGATTTTCCTCTACCACAAAATAGCGTTGCTTGGCCATCGACACGCCGAAGCCCCTTACCGCAGACCAAACCGCGTAGGTCTTTCTGGCCGCGAAGTGCTCTTGTCCTGCGGATGGCGTCGCAACAACCGCGCCAGAACAAAAGGAACGATATGGGACTACCGAATCTGAGCAAGTCGATGGACATCGCTCGCTTGCGCTACATCCAGTCCATTCACGAATCTCCACAGCATCGCAATCCGGACACGCTGGTTCGACATTTTATCCCGATCTTGGCGCGGCTCCGCGCTGCGTGGCTTGGTCGAGAAGAACTCTCCGAGCTGCAAGCGGATCCGTTTTACTACTATCTTGTCGCGCGGACCAAGTATTACGATCAAGTGGTCAATGAGGCCGTTTCTGATGGTGTGCAACAAATCATAAATGTTGGTTGCGGCTGCGATACCCGGGCCTACCGGTTTAAGCATTTCCTACGCAGCAAGAGCGTCAAGGTCTTGGAATGCGATCAGCCACAAGCTATCCACGCCAAGCAAAAAGCGGCGAAACGGTGGCGGTGCTTCGATTATGTTGAGTATTTGCCAATCGATCTGAATGACGATACGTGGCCAGAGCTGGAGCATTGGCTGGGAGACCGCGCAAGAACGAAAACCTTGGTGTTAATGGAAGGCGTCAGTCCCTACATCAACGGTGGTAATTTTGGCCGGTTCCTGGTGCTCCTCGCGACCAGACTCTCGCCCGGCAGTCATGTCGCCTACGATTTTAAGATTCGCGGAGTCCGCGATGATTTCGGGCGCGTCGGACGGATCCAGGAACCGTTCCGACTGCCACGGGCAAGGGATGAGGTCGCGACCTTCCATGAAGCGCTTGGACTTCGACTTGAACATATGGAGCTGAGCTCTGAGCTGTGCACGCGTCTGCTGCCGGGTCTGGCCGAGTCTGCTGTCACCTTGTTTCGTGAAGACGGTCTCGTCCGACTCCAAGTCAAGTGAAGCTGCGGAACACCGACGGCCGTTTAGTCAAGACTCTTGCGAGGCACAGAGGTCAGACGGCAGAGATTAGATAAAAGAAGGGTACTGAATGAAATCTCTCGTTTCTATTCTAATCCCCGCGTACAATGCCGAGCGCTGGATTGCTGATGCGATTAGGTCAGCGCTCGCCCAAACCTGGTCGCGAAAAGAGATTATCATCGTTGATGACGGCTCTCGCGATCGAACTCTTTCACTTGCGCGAGAGTTTGCGTCGAAGACAGTGTCTGTCGTCAGCCAGGAAAACCAGGGCGCTTCCGCAGCTCGAAATAAAGCCTTGAGTGTGTGTCAGGGAGATTACATCCAATGGCTGGATGCCGATGACGTCTTGGCTCCGGACAAGATCGCAAGACAGATGGAAGCGATAGAACGATGTCAAAGCAAGCGGACGCTTTTTTCCTCATCCTGGGGATACTTCTTCTACCGGCTGAACAGAGCTGAATTTACCCCCACGCCACTCTGGTGCAATCTCTCTCCGGTTGAATGGCTCATACGGAAGATGGGACAAAACCTCCATATGCAAACCGCCACCTGGCTCGTCAGTCGCGAATTGACACAAGCGGCCGGGCCTTGGGACATCCGGCTGTGGAAAGACAATGACGGCGAGTACTTTTGCCGCGTCATTCTGGCCAGCGATGGCATCCGGTTCATACCGGAAGCCAAGACATTTTATCGGCTGTCAGATTGCAATAGTGTGACCAACATCGGCCGGTCCAACAGGAAGTTGGAGTCTCAATTCCTGTCCATGCGGTTGCACGTCCACTATCTTAGGTCGCTTGAGGACAGTGAGAGAGCTCGAGTGGCATGCCTGAATTACTTGCAAACGTGGTTCCCCTGTTTCTATCCACAACGGCCTGATATCGTTGAGCAGTTGGAACAGCTTGCCTCGAATCTCGGTGGCCAGTTGCGCATTCCCCGTTTGTCTTGGAAATATGCTTGGATCCAGAAAATCTTCGGTTGGAAATTGGCGAAAGAGGCCCAACTCGTCGCGCAAAGACGAAAGGAAGATTTATTAAGGTCTTGGGACAAAGCGATGTCTCAACTGGAGAATCGAACGTGAGCCGCTTTCCGAGAGTGAAGGGAATCTAACGCAAGCACAAAAGCATCCAAGGCGAGGCCCGCCTGCGCCTGGTCGGCCGGCGTTCGGTGCTGGGGAAAGACAGCCTCGTGATTTCTCAGACCAAAAGCTCTGGAGAACTATAACGCGAAGGGAACGTTGGGGCCTTTCATGGCGAGGTTGGTCGCTCGTTGCCGTGGTGGTCCTATTCGCGGCCTTTTTTTTCCTGTGGCGCGTTTACCCATTTCTGGCCGTGACGCATCGCGCGGATACAAATGTTCTCGTGGTCGAAGGATGGATCCATGAGTACGCAATCCGCGCGGCCGTGGAAGAA
>QHNV01000042.1 GCA_003218535.1 Verrucomicrobiota bacterium | reverse complement strand
ATCCGGGATAATGTTGTGCTTCGTGCCGCCATGAATTGAACCGACTGTCACCACGATCGGATCAATGGGATTATTTTCTCGGCTGGCAATTGTTTGCCACATGTTAATCATTTCCGCGGCGAGCACGACCGGGTCTTTCGTTTTGTGCGGATACCCACCGTGTCCGCCCACGCCTCGGACGGTGACGTCGACCGAATCGACATTTGCGGACGTGTAACCTTCGGTTACACCAATGCGGCCAGTTTCAAGATCGGCCTTGTCATGAAAACCGAGCGCAAAATTCGGTTTCCCGAATCGATCGTAGAGCCCGCCTTTAAGCAACGCGCGGGCGCCACCAATTGCTTCTTCCGCCGGTTGACCCACAAAAATAATCGTCCCCGTCCATTGATCTTTCAGATGCTGTAATGCTCGCGCAGTGCCGATGAAGGCAGCGATATGAGCGTCGTGACCGCAGGCATGCATCACGCAAACTTCCTGACCGCTGTCATTTTTAGTATTAACTTTGCTCGCGTAGGGCAGCCCGGTCTCCTCCTTCACCGGCAACGCGTCCATGTCGGTGCGGACGAGCACTGTCGCCCCCTCGCCATTCTTCATCACGCCGATCACTCCGTAACACTTCAGATTTGGCTTGTCGTATTTGCCGAAATTTTCGGTCACGTCGCAACCCGCAGCGCGCAATTCCTTCGCCACGATCGCCGCCGTGCGTTCTTCATGTCCTGATAATTCCGGATGGGTATGGACGTCTTTGTAAATCGCGAGCAGTGACGGTAGTTCCGCATCGGCGAGTGATTGCGGTGTCTGTTGCGCAGTTGCGAGCGCCGAAACCAGCGTTAATACCGACAAGATTGAGAAGGAACGAATTTTCATACTTGTCATGCTGAGCGAAGTCGAAGCATCTCTCAATTTTAATTCCGCGGCAATAAAGGGTAAGAGATTCCTCGACTTCGCTCGGAATGACAGAAAGGTTTGTTGACCGATGGAATTCGAAAAGAACACGATGCTTTTCGGGGCTGATCCGACGCCTCGCATTGTTGCCATTGAGCTGGGCGAGACCGGCACGGTCCGCGTTTATCGGAGGGAAAACGATGGATCGACAGTTGCCGATGTCGAGCCGTTCCATCCATTTGTGTGGGCCGATAGCGACGTTGTCGATCTCGGCATCGAAACCGAAAAACTCCGTGGTGATCTCAAGTACGCCTGGCTGATCACAGTCGATAGCTGGAAGGAACTGCTTGCGCTGCGTAACGGACTCAGGAACGCCGGGCGCGATTTCTTCGCCTTCACCGACCCGGTGCAGCATTATCTCACAGCTACCGGCCGCACATTGTTTAAGGACCTGCCGTTTGAAGAACTGAAACGCATGCAGCTGGAAGTTCTCTCTGTAGTCGGGGGCGGTGACCTCGGCGACAACGATCACATCGTGAGCATTGCGCTCTCGGATAACACCGGTTGGAAAGAATTGCTTATTGTCGATCCAAAAAATATGCAGGAATCGGAGCACGCAGCACTGAAGAGGCTGACCACGATCATCAAGGAGCGGGATCCCGACGTGATCGAAGGCCACGACTTGTTCCGCGTTCAACTTCCGCCGCTTGTCGCCCGCGCGAAAAAACTGAAAACCAAGCTCGATTGGGGACGCAGCGATGGATTCCTACGCTCGCGACCATCACGACTCCAAATCGCGGAAAAAACAATCGACTATCCAAAGTTTACAGTCGGTGGCCGTCATTTCGTTGATACGTTTCTGCTCGCGCAATTTTACGATGTCGGCATGCGTTCTCTTGCCGGTTTCGAACGGACGGATGTCGCGCGGCATTTCGACCTCTGCGACAGCGAACAAATTTCAGCGCTCACGGGCAAAGAATTGGAGTGCGCGTACAAGGACGATTCAGAAGCGTTCCGCCGGCGCGCGTTATGCGGTGTTCGGGAAACGCGCGCGTTATCGGATTTGCTGAGCCAAAGTTACTTCATCCAAGCGCAAATTTTTCCTTACAATTACCAGGACGTGATCGTGCGTGGCAACGCCACGCGTATCAACGCGCTTTTCCTGCGCGAGTATTTTCGGCAGCGCCATTCCATTCCCGAACTGCCGATGGTGCAGGCATTCGAAGGCGGATACACCGACATTTTCTTAACTGGCGTTGCGCGAAATGTCTGGCACTGCGACATCGCTTCACTCTACCCATCTATCATGTTGCAATTCGATTGCTTCCCCGCAACCGATCAACTGCAAATCTTCCGACATTTGCTCACTGATCTCCGCACCTTCCGATTGGAAGCAAAGGCGGAAATGCGAGCGGAACAAGATCCCGCCAAGCAGCATCATCTTCAGGCGCTGCAAAATACGTTCAAAATTCTGCTGAACAGTTTCTACGGCTATCTTGGATTCGCCCAGGGACATTTCGCCGATTTCGATGCTGCTGCGCATGTGACTCAGATCGGACGCGATTTGCTCAAGAAAATGATCGACTGGTTAGGCAAACACGGTGCGCAAGTGATCGAAGTCGATACCGACGGAATTTACTTCGTCCCGCCGTCTTCTGTAGAGGCAGGCGTGTCGCCTGCAAAACTGCAATTACATGCAGCCGGCACGGCTGCCACTACAGAAAATCAGGTCGACGAACTACAACGTGCGCTGACAAAGGAATTGCCGCCGGGAATCGACGTCGAGATCGACGAGCAGTTCGATGCCATGTTCAGTTACAAAGCCAAGAATTACGCGCTGCTGACAAAAGCCGGCGACGTCATCATCAAAGGTGGCGCGCTCAAATCGCGTGGACTCGAAAAATTCCAGCGCGTTTTTGTCGAGGAAATGATCAAGCTCATCATGAAGGGAAAACCGGAAGCGATCCCGCAGCTACGGGACGAATTCGAGCGAAAAATCAGGAACCGCGAATGGAAGATCGACATGTTGATGAAGACCGACACGCTCCAGGATTCGCTTGATAAATATCGCGCCAAGATCGCAGGCTCCGCGCGTAATCGCGCCGCCGCGTACGAGCTCGCTCTCGCCAGCGGCCGCAATTACAAACCCGGCGACCAGATCAGTTACTATATCAAAGCGACGCCCAAAAAAGTTCCCGCCTATGAAGCCGCCAAGCTCGCCAGCGATTTCGACCCGCAAAACCGTGACGAAAACGTCGATTACTACGTGGCCAAGCTCGATGACCTCATGAAAAAATTCGGTGGACTTACCGCTGTTGCCAGTTCCTCTGCGAAGCAGGAAAGCTTGGCTCTATAGGCATTCTGTTGTGATTATTCGACTTCTATCACCATTATTAACTGTCGCGCTCCTTGCAGGCGTTCACCGTGTCAGCGGAGCTGAAAACGATTTCGCCGCAATCAAAACCGAGATTACTAAGCGGCATGATGAGGCAGTGAAGCGGTTGCAGGACTGGATCGGGCAGGTGTCGATCGCAGCGGAGGACCGCGGATATCCCGAGGGTGCGGAGTACATGGCGAAGCTGGCGCGCGATGCGGGATTCCAGCAAGCAACGGTGATCAACACCGACGGCAAACCGGGAGTGTTCGCGACTCTCGATGTGGGCGCACCAAAAACGGTTGGGCTTTATTTCATGTACGACGTAAAACAGTTCGATCCGGCGGAATGGACGTCGCCGCCGACCGAAGCGCGAAATGTGGACAAAGCGCCACTGGGCAAAGTAATCATCGGGCGTGGCGCGGTAAACCAGAAGGGACCGGAAGCTGCGTTCCTCGCGGCCCTGCATGCCATTCGCGGTGCAGGCAAGAAAATGCCGGTGAATCTGGTGATGGTGGCCGAAGGCGAAGAAGAGATTGGTTCACCACACATTCCGCAACTCGTTAGGCGGCCAGAAGTGTTGGATGCGCTCAAGAAATGTATCGGCGTGTTCATGCCTTCGGCCACGCAGGACTTAGATGGAATCGTCACAGTGAACCTCGGCTCGAAAGGTGTGATCGAGCTCGAGTTGGTATCGAGTGGCGAAAAATGGGGACGCGGTCCCGCGAAAGACATTCACTCATCGCTCAAGGCGATGGTCGACAGTCCGGCATGGCATTTGGTGAAAGCCCTCAACACGCTCGTCTCAGACGACGGCAACGAAATCAAGATCGACAATTATCCAAAACCGCAGCCACTGAGCGCCGAAGAGAAAGCGATGATTGGAAAAGTCTCGACGGTGCGAAATGAAGCGCAGACAAAAAGACTATTCAACGTCCAGCATTGGATCAACGATCTGCCGTGGGAACAAGCGAACGAACGGCTTGAATCGCAGCCGACGGTGAACATTGAAGGCTTGGTCGGCGGTTACACCGGGCCCGGCGGCAAAACAATTTTGCCGCATCGCGCGGTGGCAAAGATCGACATGCGTCTCGTACCCGAGATGAAGGCGACGGACGCGCTCGCGGCGTTGAAGGCACATCTGGCGAAGCACGGCTTCGGCGACATCGAAGTGAACATGACCGGCGGGTACGATCCCACAAGCACATCCGCCGATTCCGCGCTCATAAAGGCCCAGGTCGCGACTTACAAAAAATTCGGAATTGATCCGCTGCTCTGGCCGCGTAATGCGGGCTCGTATCCAGGTTACGTCTTTACCGGCGAACCGGTCAAGCTTGCCGCCGGACATTTCGGTCTCGGCCACGGCAGCGGTGCCCATGCGCCGGACGAATATTACATCATTGAATCTGCGAACCCGAAAATACAGGGGTTCGATGGTGCTGTGATATCGTTTGTGGAATATCTCTACGAACTGGCAAAGTAATCATGACCAAGAATTCAGGGGCGATAGTTGGGCAACATGAAGGACGTGTGCTTCGCGCTTTCGGGGAAGAAGTCACCATTCATCTGGACGGCGAACGCACTGGCGGAAAACTGACGATGTGGACGGAGATCACGCCGCCCGGCGGTGGGCCGCCGCCACATCATCACGTAAATGAGGATGAAGCATTTCACGTCCTCGAAGGACGAGTTGCATTCCTTTCAGACGGCGAATGGCATGAAGTCGGTCCCGGTGGCGCCGCTTACATGCCGCGCGGTGTCGTGCACACGTTCAAGAATGTTGGCGACCAGTCGTCTCGCATGCTAATTAGCACCACGCCGTCAGGTTTCGAGAAATTCTTCGCGCGTTGCGCAGAGGAATTTGCCAAGCCCGGCGGTCCCGACATGCCCAGGATCATCCAGATCGGTGTCGAGCACGGCATTTATTTTCTGCAGGAGTAACGACCGCTAGCGTTGCCCTGGCCAAGGTAGGGACTACAGCAACTTTGCGTCGAGATTGATCTGCGTGGCAGCGAGCGCGACTGAAACTGGGCAATTCTTCTTGGCCAGCTCGGCTTGCTCACGAAATTTTGGTTCGTCGATTCCGGGAACGTCGGCTTCCGTTTTGAGATCGATAGACGTGATTTTAAATCCGCCGTCGGCCGGCTCCAGCTTTACCCTTGCGGTGGTGCTGACGCGTTTGGCGGGATGCCCTGCTTTCTCAAGATTAAACGAAAGCGCCATGGAGAAGCAGCCGGCCTCCGCTGCGCCGATGAGCTCTTCCGGATTCGTCCCCTTCCCTTCCTCGAAGCGCGATGAGAATGAGTAAGGACCTTCGAACGCGCCGCTTCCGAGTTTCATGGTTCCTCTGCCCTGCTTCAGTGTTCCCTCCCACACCGCCGATCCAGTTCGTGTTACCATTGGTTTTGCTCCTTTTGTTGGTTTTTGAATACGATTCGCGCGAACACGGATGAGCGCAATCCGGTTTTCGCAAACCAAATGAAGGCGCCTGGTACAAGCGCCGCTACAAACTCACGCAGGTTCAGGGGCAGTGATATCGCCGAGCGGAGTAGAGCGCTGCGCGTCGCGAGCTTGCGCCAAAACGGCTTGCCTTCGCCCGAGCCATGCGGTCAACGCGCACCAACCGGCGACGATCGGCACGGCGATGAAGCTCGTACTGCGAATCGTCAGGCCAAGCGCATGCAACCCGCCATAAGTCCAGGCACCGATCTGATCGCCCACGCGGTAAGCGAAAGTGTCGATGACGCTTTTCGCTTTGTATTTGTCTTCGCGTTTCAGCACGGTGAACAACACTTCGCGCGCTGGCCGCATGAACGCGAACGTGGTCGCGCGTCGCAGCACTTGGAAAACTGCAAGCACTCCAAGTAGCGGAGTAACGCCGATGAAGACGAAGCCAAGCAAGCTTAGCATCGGCATCAACAGCAACGTGAGCGTCACACCGATCGTTTTCAGCAATCTGCCGGTGAGAAACAACAGGCCCAATAACTCCAACGTGTTCACCGAAAGATCGAGCTTCGCAAAAAACGCCGTGCGCGCTGCGCGGTTTTGAATGCCGTGGCCGGCGAGATCGGATTGCTGGAAATACGCCCAGGTTGAGGTCAGCGAGTACAGCATGATGAACGCGAACAATCCAAACAGATACGGTGAGCGACAAATGTGCGTGATTCCCGACCACAAACTGCCGCCAATCGGAGCTTCCTCCCTTCCGCGGGGCGCTGCAGGGGACGACGTTGTCGTCCCAAGGAAGCTGGTACCTTCCCCTACAGTTCGGAAATCAGCCGGGAAAAAGCGGACGCATTCCGCAGCGAGCTCGAACATTGCACCCGAAATAAGTAGAAGGTTGGGGGCGCCAATTCGTCGAACGAGTGACGCGGTAATGATCGGGCCGACGATCCCGCCGATTGCACCGCCGATACTGATAAATCCGAACAGCCGTCTGCCTTGCTCGTTGCTGAATAGGTCCGTCATGAACGCCCAAAACACTGTGACGACGAAAAGATTCGAAACGCTGAGCCAAACGAAGAATGTGCGGCCAATCCACGGCTGTTGCGCCGGCGACATCGTGCGCATCAAGACGAAAAAAATAATGAGGTTCGCCACGAAGAAACGGTAAGCGATCGGAATGAACCGCCGCCGCGACATGCGCGCGACGATCGCAGAGAAAAGCGCGTTCGCGATCAGGATGGCGATCAGCGTTGCAGTAAACATCCACGGCAAGTTTTCGAGACCGCTGGAAGCGCCGATCTCATCGCGAATCGGCCGAATCACATAGTAGCCGCCGAGAACCAGGAAGTTAAAAAGAAATCCGAGCCAGAGAGCGCGAATTTCCTCCGGTTTTACATCGACGATCTTTGCCAAGAGACGTTTCATTTAATGCCGAAGTTCGAATGGCGGAGGACAAAGGAAGCGTTTGCGCGTCATATTCACATGAAGATTAGCATCTTGTCATTCCGAGCGAAGTCGAGGGATCTCTTGCTGTCGTTGGGCAATAATGATATCCACTTCGGTCAACATGGCAGGCGGCAATCTTACGCGTCGCGAGGCATCCAGACTGATTGGCGCCGGCACGGCCGGCTTGCTACTGCAGATTCCCACATCGCGCACGGAAGCGGCAGCTCAATCATCAGGTATGCTGACAAGAGCGATTCCTTCTTCGGGCGATAAACTTCCCATGATTGGCCTTGGAACTTGGAGCGTGTTCGATGTTAATCTTACCCCTGAGAACAGAACGCGACTCGGAGAAGTGTTGTCGCTTTTTGTAAAGCACGGCGGGAAGGTCATCGACTCCTCGCCCATGTACGGCCGCGCCGAAGGCGTGATCGGTGAACTCGCCGCTCAATTGCATTTGCGCGATTCGCTCTTTATCGCCACCAAGGTCTGGACGGCGGGTAAAGAGGCCGGGATCACGATGATGGAGCGCTCGATGGATCGCTTTCGGACTAAGCGGATTGACCTGATGCAAGTACACAACCTGGTCGACGTGGAAACACAAATGTCATCACTTCGTGAGTGGAAAACCAAAGGACGCATCCGTTACACCGGCATCACGCATTCACAGGCGCGTGGCTTTTACGACGTAGAAAAAAACATGCGTAGTCAGAAGCCCGATTTTGTTCAGATCAATTATTCGATCATGGAACCCCAAGCGGCACAACGACTTCTACCCCTGGCCCAAGAACTTCGCATGGCGGTGATCATTAATCGCCCGTTCGGTGGCGGCGGTTTGTTTGGACGCATTGCTGGAAAGTCGCTGCCGCCCTGGGCTGCCGAAATTGATTGTCGATCATGGGCACAGTTCTTTCTGAAATGGATTGTGGCTCATCCGGCGGTCACTTGCGTGATACCTGCTACAAATAATCCGCAGCACATGGAAGATAACATGGCTGCGGGCATAGGCCGTCTTCCCGATGCAAAAATGCGTCAGCGAATGATCGCATTCGTCTCAACGCTGTAGCCTTCCAGGGCCATCGGGAGGCCACTCGCTACCCACGGCTGGAGGCTTCCCGCACCCATCCGGCATGGTCCACAGAAAAAATTCCGATTTTTGAAAAAATCGCTTGCGGAAGGCTCGAAGATGACCGATAGGACGCGCTCTTTATGCCAAAAATCGTCCCCCTTTTCGTTATCGGCCTTTGTTGCGCAGCATTTTGTCCGCATTCGGCGGCGGCGTTGACCACGCTGGCAGCAAAATCAACTTTTACCTACGAGGACGCGTCCGGCAAAAAGCAAGCGGCAGAAATCGTGGACAAGTACTATCCGAAGAAAATTGTGCAGCCGTTTGCCCGGGATTCGAAGATCGATCCGAAACTACGTCGGGCCGCTACGATCGCCCAAGAACGCGCCCATGCCCACTCCCTTTCGAAATGCTGGCACTATGTGAAGGAAGCGCTCGTGGCCGCTGGCGTGGTGCGCTCGCGACCCACAACCCTATTGGCAAAGGAGGCGGGGAAGGAATTGGTCAACAGTTATGGGTTCAAGAAGCTTCCTGTCTCGGATCCGTTTCAAGCGCCAGTGGGCGCGGTGCTGGTCTATGGCGCGAATAGCGCGGCCGGTCACGTGGAGATTCGCACCGAGGACGGTTTCGTGAGCGATTTTCGTTCAAAAACGCCATCCCGCCGTCCGTTGATTGGGGTTTTTGCGAAGACTTAGGACGTCACCACGCGTCTGCGGTAAGTGAGGATTCAAAACCGGCTGGGAGTCATTCCGCACTTCTCAAATCGAAACGACCACCGCTGGCAATATTCGGACGTCGGGCGTCAGAATTCGCACCGTCATGAAATGCGGATGCGCTTTTGACTAAGTGAGCGCCTCTTGTTTGGTGTTGAAAAACCGATCGATGACGATGGCATTACGCTCAGCCGCGTTCCGCCCAGACGAGCGCACAGCTTTGCGACTGACGATATTCGGCCCGCTGTCGACGGCTACACATGCCGCGTCGGGAAAGACAACTTTGCTGACATAGGGAATTTTTGCTTGGATCGACGGCGCAATGCCCGCTGTGGAACCGGTCCCGTTCCAAGATGCGTGCTCGCCAGAACCGACACGAATTTCTTAGGGAAATCTGTGGAATTCCCTCATGATCGTCAGACGATTGCTTCCTGTAATACACTCGTTGTGATTTGATCTTAAGAGATGTCCCAGATCGAAGTTCCGATTCGCATTGCCACGTGGTCGGGCCCGCGGAACATCTCTACCGCGATGATGCGCGCCTGGGATAATCGGCGCGATACCTTTGTCATCGATGAGCCGTTTTACGCCTACTACCTAAAGGCGACCAGGAAGCAGCATCCGGGCGCAGATGAAGTAATCGCCACCGGTGAGACGGACTGGCGGAAAGTCGTAGCGCAATTGACCGGGCCAATTCCTAACGGTAAGCGGATTTTCTTTCAAAAGCAGATGACGCATCATCTCCTCCCCGATATCGATCGGCAATGGCTCGGCTCGGTTACGAATTGTTTTCTTATTCGCGACCCGCGCGAAGTCATTGTCTCGTACCGCAAAAAGCGCGAGGACCCAGCGCTGGAAGATCTCGGCTATGTGCAACAAATGGAGATCTTCGATTTCGTCCGCGCTCGCACGAATGCGATTCCGCCAATCCTCGATGCAAAAGATGTGCTGGAAAATCCAAAACGAATGTTGCGGCTACTTTGCAAGGCGGTCGGTGTCGACTTTACCGAGTCGATGCTTTCGTGGCCGCCAGGCTTCCGCGAGACCGATGGTATTTGGGCAAAGCATTGGTATGGCGAAGTGGCAAGATCGACATCGTTTCGGCCGTATCGTCCCAGAGATGATGAGATACCGGAGCAGTTCGGTGAAATTTACGAACGCTGCGGCGAGTGTTACCAAAGATTGTACGAATATCGACTGCGTTGAAATGCGGATGCTGGATCACCCGGTTAAAAGATTTTCTTCGTTTGTTTATCAGCCAAATCCGCGTAATCCGCGGTCAAAGTGATGCTCCAGAAATTCGACAAACGAAACCGCGACCTGATTGTGAACATCAACGGGGAGCTTCTGCATCGCGATAAGGCTGGGATAAGCCCGTTCGATTCGGCGGTGCAAGGAGGGGACGCGGTGTGGGAAGGATTGCGGCTCTACAACGGCCGCATTTTCAAACTTCACGAACATCTCGATCGGCTGGAACGTTCGGCGCGGGCGCTCTCGTTCGCCGAAATTCAGCCACGGGAAAAAATTATCGAAGAAATCAGACGCACGCTTGCCGCAAACAAAATGCGCGACGGGGTTCATATTCGCCTCACGCTAACACGCGGCGTCAAAATCACGTCGGGCATGGACCCGCGTCTGAACCAAAGCGGGCCGACGTTAATCGTGCTCGCCGAACACAAGGCGCCGGTTTACGCGAAGACAGGACTGACGTTGGTCACGAGCAAGGTGCGGCGGCCGCCGCCGGAGATTCTCGATGCGCGAATTCATCACGCGAATCTGCTGAATTCGATTCTGGCAAAGATTGAAGCGAACAACGCGGGCGCGGATGACGCGCTCATGCTCGATACGCGCGGTTTCGTTGCGGAAACGAATGCGACCCATGTGTTTATCGTGCGCAATGGCGCTCTGGCGACGAGCCGGGTGGTGGCATGCCCTGAAGGAATTACGCGCGCGACGATAATCGAGATTTGTGCTGCCGAAAAGATTCATTGCGTCGAAGCCGATTTATCGCTTGCCGATGTGTACGGAGCGAATGAAGTGTTTTGCACGGGCACGATGGGCGAACTCGCCGGCGTAATTAAGATCGACAATTGCCAGATCAAAAGCGGCAAGGTTGGCCCAATCACAAAACGCTTAAGCGATCTTTACGCCCAGCGCACCACGAGCGAGGGAACTCTAGTCGTCTAGTTGCTCGGCTTTCCTGTCAATAGGTGTCGGCTTGCGACTTTCGCCAAAGAGGTCTAAGAAAACACTCTCGTGATCGACTACATCCAAAAGGGCGGACTGTTGATGTGGCCAATTGCGGCGTGCAGCATCATCTCCATTGCGGTTTTCCTTGAACGCCTGTTTTACTTGCACCGGGCAACAATTCATGTCGGTGAATTTTTGAAGGGTCTCTCGAATATCATCCGGCGGCGCAATTTCGCTGAGGCGCTGCATGAGTCGGCCGGGACCCCTGGGCCAGTCGCGCGGGTGATCCATGCGGCGATAATCCGACATGATGCGCCGCGTAGCGAACTGCGCGATATTGTCCAAGAGGCCGCTCAACTCGAAGTACCCAAGCTCGAGCGGTTCCTTGGAGTGCTGGCAACAATCGCCTTTCTTACGCCGCTATTGGGTCTACTCGGAACCGTCGCCGGAATGATTGATGCCTTCGGCACCGTGGCCTCCAGTGGCGGTTACGCCAGTGTGACCGAGCTTTCCAGCGGCGTTTACAAGAGTTTGTTGACAACCGCCGCTGGGTTGGTCGTCGCCACGCCAACGTTTGTCGCTTACAGTTACCTCTCTGCCCGCGTGAATACCATGCTCCACGATATGGAGCGCGCCGGGATTGAGATTGTTCACATGCTGACTGAGAGCCGGCCGCTTAGCGGCATCATCAGTTTCCAACCCGCGGAAGAATCGGTTCAATCCGATGCACGTATCGATTGATCATTTGCTAAATCGACAGGCATCCCCGCCGTATGAAGCTAAGTCGGACCAAGGAATATAATTTCGCCTGGCTGGTGCTTCTGGCGTTGGCCGACGTTGTATTTCTTCTGTTTTTTTTCCTTTTGCTTAGTTCGAATTTTATTTTGCAGCCAGGAATCTCTGTTTCCATGCCGTTCTCGCGTTTTACCCTTGCACCGCAGGTCAACCAGCAAATTATAAGCATCACCGGCGGCGCAGCGCCGGCAGTCTACTTTCGGGACCAAAGGGTCACCATCGAACAACTTGGGCCGTTGCTGGATGCCGCGAAGCACGACGGCAAATCGATAATCATCAAAGCTGATCGTTTGACTCCTTACGAAACAGTTATTCGTGTAACGAATGCTGCGCTCGAACACGGGATCACTTCAGTAGCCCTGGCTGCGACTCCTCCACAATGAACGTCTCTGCTCCGGACTTAACTACTGAGCCACTACTTTTTAGCTGGGAGCGACCGCAGAGCGAACGACTGGCAATTGCGGGTTTCTTAGTATTGTCCCTCCTGGCGCACGCCTTCTGCTTCTACCTTTTCCAAATCGTCTATCCGCCGACGGTTTCATTGTTGCCGCCGCCAGCGCGTATCAGTGTAATTAGTTCTAGCTCTGAAGAAGGCCGAAGCTTACTACGCTGGATCGACGCGGAAGATCCAGCGCTCGCCTTTGCGACCCAGCAGCCACCTGAGGCGAGGCTGCACGCGCTGCCTAAAGTTGAATACGTCCCGTCTTATTTTGGGGTGGAGCCAGCCTTGAAAGAGGTGCCCAGATTGGATGTCGATCTAAGTATCCCCAGCGCGCATCCGCCGGGGCCTGTGCCCTTTCTTCATCATCAAACGATGCCAGCTGTTGGTCCGAGTAAAACGTTTGTCTCATTTTCGGAAGACCTCCTGCCTTTAGGCGATACGAGTTTGCCCGAGTTCGGTTTTACTGCATCCAATAACAAAACCCCTGAAGCAATCCGGTTTCGCGTCGCCGTTGGCAGCACGGGCGAAATTCGCTATAGCTTTCCGCTGAACTCGTCAGGCGATCCCCTTCTCGATGAACAAGCACGCCACTATCTGACGCTGTGCCGGTTTCCTTTACAGCAAGGTTCCGCTCTCATTTGGGGAATTGCGACAGTCGAACGGGGAACTGATGTTGTTCGGGCCAATTCGCAACCGACAGAAACTGCTACTCCGTGATCCGCGTCAGTCTTGCCATCCTGGTCACGATTTATTTGCTGCTTTTTCTTGCGGTAGTTTTCTTGCTTTGGATAGTGGGAGAATGGAATCGCCGGCGCCGGGAGCGCCGAGCCTTGGAGTATCGGCTGCGCTGCGTAATTTGCGCGTTCGAATTTGAGGATCGAACCGACGCATTGCTGCCACGGTGTCCCCGCTGTGGAAGTTTGAACGAACGATTTAGAATGGAGCAAATTTAAGCATGGGAATGTGGATTGGTCGCAATCGCAAAGCACGCGTGACCTATGGATTCGACGAAATCGCGCTCGTTCCGGGCCGGGTAACGGTTAACCCAAATGAAGTAGATATTACCTTCGGTTTGCCACGCAAAGACGCGGACCCGCTGGTGCTGAAAATTCCCATCCTCGCGAGCGCTATGGATGGTGTGGTCGATGTCCCATTCGCCATCGCCATGAGCAAACTCGGCGGGCTTGCTGTTCTTAATCTGGAAGGCGTCCAAACGCGCTACAAAAACCCAAGGGAAGTTCTGCAAAAAATTGTCGAGGCCGACAAAGCGGACATCACCGCGCTGTTGCAAAGGATTTATCAGGAGCCAATCCAGGAAGATTTGATTGCGGCCCGCGTGCGACAAATTAAAGACGGCGGAGCGGTAGCAGCGGTCAGTTCCATTCCGCAGCGTGCCGCGGAATTTGGGAAGATCGCACAGGAAGCAGGTGCGGACGTTTTCGTTGTGCAAAGCACGGTCTCCACCGTCCGGCATGTTTCGTCGGAATATAAATCGCTGGATCTGGAAAAATTTTGTCGTGAGATGCGCATTCCCGTGATCGTCGGCAACACCGTCGGTTACGATGTGACGTCCGAAATCATGGAATGCGGACCGGCTGCGGTATTGGTAGGGGTCGGACCAGGGGCTGCTTGCACTTCGCGTGGCGTTTTGGGTCTCGGCGTCCCGCAAGTCACTGCGACAGTCGATTGCGCTGCGGCGCGCGACGCTTACTTCAAAAAAACTTCGCGATATGTCCCAATCATCACCGATGGGGGGATGAGCAGAGGCGGCGATGTCTGCAAAGCGCTCGCCTGCGGCGCGGACGCCGTGATGGTGGGGAGCGCGTTTGCCAGAGCCGAAGAAGCACCCGGTCGCGGCTATCACTGGGGAATGGCAACTTCGCATGCAAATCTCCCGCGAGGGACTCGTATCAAAGTCGGAGCTACTGGCTCGTTGAAACAAATCCTGTTCGGTCCGGCAGAGGTGGATGACGGTAGTCAAAATTTAGTCGGCGCGATTACTACCTGCATGGGGAACGTTGGCGCGCGCAACATTGCCGAATTCCAGCAAACCGAAATCATTATCGCGCCTTCAATCAAGACTGAAGGGAAACTCTTCCAAACCGTTCAAAGCGTCGGAATGGGGACCAGCTAAAAAGTGACCAGTGACAAGCGACGTGTGACAAGTTAATTGTCGCTCGCCGCTTCTTCACTTAACACTCGTCATTAGTCACTCATCATTTATGAATGATCGCAGAGTCGTCATTACAGGTTTGGGCGCCGTCACACCGATCGGCAATGATGTGGAGACATTCTGGACGAGTCTAAAGAACGGCGTCAGTGGTATTCGCAAAATCGATGCATTCGATACCACCGGTTACGATTGCCAAATCGGCGGCCAAGTCCGCGACTTCGATCCGAAGCCATTCTTCAAAAATCCAAAGGATGTCCGCCGCACCGATCGATTTGGACATCTTGCAATGGCAGCAGCAAAAATGGCTCTAGAAGACAGCGGGATTGATGCAGAGAAGCTAGAGCGCAGAGATCGTTTCGGTGTCCTCGTTAGCAGCGGCATTGGCGGCCTGAAAACGTTGCAGGATCAGTTGGTGATTTTGTTATCAAAAGGACCCGGGCGAAATTCGCCGTTCACCATTCCAATGTTGATCAGCAATATGGCCAGCGGTCTCATCTCGATGGAGTTCAATCTCCGCGGGCCGAACATGTGTATCGTTACCGCCTGCGCGACATCGAACAATGCGATCGGTGAATCCTGGCGAATCATCAAATTTGGCGACGCCGATATTTTCCTTGCCGGAGGCTCGGAGGCTTCGATTGTCGAGATCGGTCTAGGCGGGTTTTCAGCAATGAAGGCGCTGAGCACACGCAACGATGAACCCGAGCGCGCTTCACGTCCGTTCGATCGCGATCGGGACGGCTTTGTAATGAGCGAGGGCGCAGGAATCGTAGTGGTGGAAGAATTGGAGCATGCCAAAGCGCGTGGCGCGAAAATTTATTGCGAAATTATAGGATACGGCCTTTCTGCCGACGCTTACCATATGACGGCTCCGCCGTCGGACGGCGAAGGCGCGGCGCGCGCCATGCAATTGGCGCTCGAGCATGCCCGCATATTGCCTGACCAAGTGGATTACATCAACGCGCATGCCACTTCGACCGATATTGGCGATCTTTGCGAGACACGCGCCATCAAGCAGGTCTTCGGAGAAGATGCTTACGAGCTCTCTGTCAGTTCTACAAAATCGATGACGGGCCACTTGTTAGGCGGCGCCGGTGGAGTAGAAATGGCGGCATGCGCACTTGCTATCCGCGATTCCGTAATCCCGCCTACAATCAATTTAGAAAATCTCGGCGAAGGATGTGATCTGGATTACACGCCAAACGTCGCGCGCGAAAAGAAAGTGCGCATTGCCCTCAACAACTCCTTCGGCTTCGGGGGTCACAACGCCACTCTAGTCGCCGCTGCATTCGAGAAATAGGGAGCACATGCGCCCTCGCGTGCTGCGGATTAGCGCCTCGCCAATGGCGCATTCGTAGCCCCTCGATTCGAGCCCACCTTTGACTATTCACCAGCGCCAGTCACTATTTATTCGCTTAAGTTTAGAATTTCAGTAATCAGCTCACACGCGGGCATAGCTTAATGGTAAAGTTCCAGCCTTCCAAGCTGGCCATGCGGGTTCGATTCCCGTTGCCCGCTCTCCGCGTTTTCATGGGTAAATGCGTCTTGTCTGAAAGTTTTCACCTGCCAGGTCGAAACTCACCCCTAGACCGGGCGCGATTTTGACTTCCAGCAGACTTGCCGCACCTGCCAGATTACTTCACGCTGACACGATCGCAGTAGCACCACCAGCGTGGCCCCTCGCGGGTTTCCCAGGGTCTTAGATCCAACCGCGAAATATCGACCACATCACCGTAGATGATGTACCGCTGAATGAGTGTATCTAGTACAAAAAAGGAAGGGCAGCATGTCTCTCTCGTTCCAGCAGCGCGCGTAAAGATCTATCTTCTCACAGCCTATGACTACCTGACCGCCTTACAGTCGTGGCCTCGCCGATTCGCCAAAAGGCTATTGGGAATACTCCGTCATCACTTTCCCCTGAATCCGTGGAAAGAGTGGCCAAGCCCGAAAATCTACTGGGATCTCGTCGCGCAGGCCGCGGACGATCAACCGGCGCGCTATTTAGCGTTTGCCATTCGAACCGATGCACCTGGCTCCGTCGTGTATCAACGGATTCGACAACTTATCGAATACCTGCCGAATCACTCCATCGCAAAGCGCTTGCGTTTTGTCGATCCACTCGGACCAGAAATCCGGGCGCTCGCGACGTCCTCATCGGGGAACGGCTCAAATGACAGCACAAATGGGAGATTAAAAGGCAATCGCAGAGCCAAGGTCTGAAATGGAGAGTCTCGCCGCAATCGTGAACGAGCGGCCAGCACAGATCCAGAAGGCGAGTGGCCGGCTTTGAACTGAGCAAGGCCCACTCCAAACGGCTTAGTTTCGAGGTTTCAGTCGTGCTTTAATTTGAGACTTAAGCTTTGCTTTAAGCTTGCTTGAAACGTAGCGAAGCGGATGGCGGTGGAAGAAACGAATAGTGGTCGCGAGTTGATCGATTTGTGTCTGCTGGTCATCAATCTGGGTCTGCTGCTCAACAATCGCCTTTTCCATCACAGTCTCGCGGAACTGCTCGGCAAAATGAGGCTCATTTAACCTCTTGAACCAAAGCGGCAGTTCCTGTCGCCACACGGTCACCGCGTCCTGGCCGCGCCACAATTTTTGAAAATTCAGGGCTGTTGGCACCATAGTACTTGCTACCTTGCATCCCGGGTGGGCAAGAAGTTGCGCCAACATATGTTGGTCTGAGAACCAACCGGCCGGTGGCGGCTCCCAACCTCGCGGAAGCTTTCGATAGAACCTGAGCGTATGGCCCCACGACGAGAGAGGAACGACGCTGCCGCGTTTAACGGTCAACCTTCGCTGCCATGCTTTCGCCAAGTCGGGGACGCCCCTGAAGCCGAAGATCCCGCTGTAGTCCGCAATGACAGGCTGCCCATCGGGTCGAATGGCTACCATCAAGCCATGGGCCACGTCGGCATCCTTAAGCAAGCGGCCGAGCCGTTCCACATGATCGGGCAGCAGCAAATTGCGATCGCATAGATAGAAGATGTTCCGCCCGCGCGCCTCATGAAGTAAAATATAATGGCGGTTTGGCTCTCCACGGTTTTCGTGTTTGGGAAAATCGAAGAGCCGGATGCGATGATCCGAATGGGCCATGTCCTCAATTGCCCCTCGTGAATTCGACGACATCCCGTCGCCGACTACGAGGACTTCCAAACGATTCTCAGTCTGGCGCAAGACACTAGCAATCGAGCATCGCAATAGATCGCCGCGATCACCGGTGGTCGGAATAAGCACACTTGCTTCGAGTTCGCCGTTCATATCTACGCAGTGATTACAGTGGCCGTATCTATGCTTGCTTTTGGGATATGATCGACTCAGTATGCGCTAATGTCGCCGACTCTGAAAAGAGCCGTCTCGGGCAGCGAAAAATTCAACCGAGCGCCGGCCAGATTTGAAGGAACCTTTTTGGATGGTGTCAATCTCCGGTTACTAGAGGAGCAACGCGACACACGCGGAAGTTTCACCGAAGTATATTGCGACACTTGGGCCCTGCCTATCGTCCCAGCTCAATGGAGTATCGTGCGATCTGTCGCCGCAACCCTGCGGGGAATGCATCTGCACATAAGACATTCCGAGTACTTTCTTTGTATCAGCGGAAGTGCCTGCGTCGGGCTCTATGACCTACGCCCGGCATCGCCGACGAAGTACGAGTCGATGTTAATCCATGTAAACGGGGTTGAACCGGTCGCGTTAAGCTTTCCATGCGGTATTGCTCATGGATGGTTATTTATCACCGACGCGATCCACTTGCAGGCGGTTTCCGAAACTTACGCGGACTATAAAGGGGACGACAATCTTGGGATACATTGGAACGATCCGGAGCTAAATCTACGGTGGCCGGAGAAGCCAAAGATTGTTTCGCCGAAGGCGAGTGCTTTCGGGAGTTTGGCGGAAGCGCGGGCGAAAATTGAAAAGACCATGAGCCAAGCTTCTAGTCCGGCAATGGATCGGCAATTCCAGCCATCCGCCTAAGCTCCAGCAATGCCTCGACTACGGCAGCTCCTTCACGCGCTGTAGTCGGCGGTCGCGGTCCGCCGCGTAAATACTCGACAAAGGTTCGCAATTCCGTGCGAAGTGCAGACTCGCCGGAAAAGGGAATTTTTAGAGTAGCGCGCTGCGGTGAAGAACGATTTCCTTTGTGCAGTTCCACCCATGGCTGTTCGTCACGCCAGGAAAGCACTCCATCGGTGCCGTGAATGCGCAGTTCACGTCGCTTATCGGCAAAGCGAGAGGAGACTTCAAAAACCAGCGCGGGATCCGCGCCGCAAATGCCGATCAATCCAACGGGGCAGCCTTGGTGCCGTTCACTCCAAGCTGCTTTCGGCGGGGGAATCTCGCCCAAGATTTCCACCGCGAGCGAGAGGTCGTGGGGAGCAAGCGTCCAAACAGGGTCAACGTCCGTCCTGGGGCTGGTCCAGTTCGTTCGCGTCGAGCGTACCAGTTTGATCTGTCCAATACGGCCGTCTCGAACGAGGGAGGCGAGGAACTGAATCGCCGGATGATAGCGCCAGATGTGCATGACGAAGATCTGCGAATCATCGGCATAGCGGCGAGCGCTGGCGAGATCGGTGGTAAACGGTTTCTCTACAAATGTGGGGGATCCACTGCCTGCCAATTGAGCCAGCATGCTCGCATGCGTTGAAGCTGGACTGGCAATGATCCAGCCATCTGTTTTTCCAGCAACTTGAGACCGCGCATTAATAGCCCCCTCTTGAATTGCTGCGCGCCGCGCGCTCTCCGAAGGATCGAAGACCACGACACGACAATCCAATTCCCTGAGCTGGCAGAGAATCTTACGACCCCATGCGCCACAACCAATCAAACCTATTTCCATGAAATTTAGTCCGTGCCGTGCTTCCTTTGATGAAACTACCAGCGATGCTTTCAGCCCTCCGCGCACAAATCAAGCGACAGTTGCTCCGGCGCCTGTGTTACGATGCAAGCGTCAGCTTCAATCCGGACGGTTTGACAGCGGGAATCCGGCGTGACGTGGAGTGGATACATGTCCAGCCTGACGTCGATTTGGAGGTATACTGGAAAGTGTTGCCGATTGGAAAAGGCCCAGCCATTTCGCTTTATGCTTTTGGGTTCCAGATTCTCAAGTTCGATTGTTTCGGTGCGACAGATGGGCATTTCCATCTTTTTCTGGGTTGGCCTTCGCCGACCAGTGAAGATCGAGTTTGGCTGCCAGAGCCAAACGCCACTGCGCAAGTGGAGCGGGCAATATTCGAGTTAAGAAGAAATGCGCCTTATTATCTGCAACGCCACGCGGATGAACGCGTGCGTCGCCTGCGACTGGAATCAGAAGCTTGGTCCACGGCGTGCACACGCGTTCGAGATAAGATGCTTCATTTTCTGTGTAGCGTTCCGGAGTTGGCCGACGTGAAGTAGGGTCTCGTTGTCGGCGGCAACGTCCCGGGACGTGTGGACTACTGATCGACCAATACCGAGAAACGATACCTGGCACCAGTTCCGCACGCATGAAAATTCGGTGATGGGGAGACATGTCATTACTTGGTTTCGTGAAGTACTGAGAGATCGTCGCACAACCGAAAGACGAAAATGCCGTATCCCACACCCGGCGGGTCGCTGCTGCGACCGGCCTGAAACGCGAACGATCGCTGATCCGGACTCACGACAGGATTCGACGCCTTGTGTCCCTCGAACTCGCCGAACCGCGTCATGCGCACGAAGTTTGTCCCATTCGGGTCGAGGCGGAGCCTCCAGATGTCAATGTAGTGTAACGTCTGCCGCTCCGCCGGCCCTTGATCGCGACTCGACTCGACGAGCACCCATTTACCGTCGGACGAGACGCCCTCTGCTTCATTGTATTCGTCGGCAATCTTGCGGTACGTCGAGATCTGGCCAGTACGGAGATCGACGCCCATCACGTCTGCCTTGTTCTCGCGGTAGCATGTGTAAATGAGCTGCGTGTCGTCGAAGCGAAAATCCTGCGCGTCGAGTGTGCAGTCCGGCTGGTGCGCGCGAAGGATCTCCTTCGTGTTCGCGAGGCGCGGCACACCGCCGTCGTACACCACGTCCGCGACGTAGAGGGCCGATTCACCAGGCTGGAACCGATCGGGATACTGCTGGTGCGAGCTCGACCAGGCGATGCGCATCCGCGTCCGTGAAATGGCCACGCCTTCGTCGACCTTGGACTCGAGCGAGGCCGGCGCGCTCGCGCCGTCCGCTTTCATCACCCACATCTCCTCGTCCTCGTACCGCGTGTGTTGGATGTCGCGAAAGGTGCGCGCGCCGATGAGGAGATAATCGCCGTTGGGAAGAAACTGCACGCGGAGAAAGCCGGCGTGCGTGAAGTGTCCGGTGAGCTTGCGCACGAGGTGCGTGCGGAGGTCGATCTCATATGCGTCGCCGAAGCTCTTTCCGATAAACGCTATGCGCTTACCGTCCGGCGACCACGCTGGGCGTTCGCCGAACGCAACCAACTGCGTGATATTTGGCGGCAGATCCTTTTCCGGCGCGCCCGGCTTGCGCGTCTGGCCACCGCCATCGCACGCGGTAATCGCGATAATCGCGAGGCAGGGAAGGAGAGTGCGTAGCGTCATCAGGCTGCGGGTTGCAGGCGCGGTGTCTCGAGGGCAGCTTCGAGCGTCACCCACAATGGTATGCCTGCTGCCCCGCGCAACGGCACGTCGAGTCTCGCGTATATACTCTCGTTGGGCAATGGATCATTGAAGTTTACCGCATGGCCAATCTCGCTATTGCGCGCGACCGACATGCTCTCGTCGTGCAGGCCGCCGACATTCGTGTGTTCATCTACAACTGGATCGTCAGTCCTGCGCCCATTTGAACGTAAAAATCGGCAGAAATTGGCGGACTTGTTCTGACCTGATGTTCTTTACGTTCTCGATCTTTGGGCCGTTTTACCTGAGAAAATTCCCGGCCTGCCTCCCAGCGAAATGCGGCTTCGATTCCCGCTGTCGGCTATTGATCAGGCGCAATCAATTCTCTATGTCGCCACGCGTAGCCGAAACCTGAGTAAATCGTTAATACCACAGTGATCCAAACTAAGATCGGGCCTGCTTGATTCCAAGCACGCACCCACCATGCCGATCCTGCATCGGCAAGGCGCAGTTCGGTTGCTGAGAAGAGAACCAGGAAAAAAATCACGGTAATAATCTGCCAGGAGGTTTTTTGTTTCCCGAGTCGCTCTGCTGGGAGAACGCGCCCCTTGGCGCTAGCCATTAGCCGCAACCCGGTGATTAAAAAATCCCGAGCTACTACCGTCGTTGCCGCCCACGCCGGAATTGCCTTTAACGGCACCAGCGAAATAAATGCTGCCGCCATCATTATTTTGTCCACAAGTGGATCCATCAACTTGCCAAAGTTGGTGATAACTCCGTAGCGCCGGGCAATTTCACCATCGATAAAATCCGTCAGTCCAGCGATCAAAAAAATCACCAGCGCGGATGTGCGCGCATAGTGCCAGGAGGAATTCAGCGCCACTACAAAAAGCAGAGTCAACGCAAGCCGGCTTAAAGTAATTCGGTTCGCCCAGTTCATTCCGTCGTTACACTCGTTACCGGGGCCTGCCCCGCCGTAGCCTTGGCGAAGGCGGGCCGTTTCCAAATCGGCACTTTTTGCTTCAACTCCTCTACGACCCATTGACTGGCTAAAAATCCTTCTTTCCGATGGCAACTACAAACCCGCACGAATAACGATGGTTCCCCAACAGGGATAAATCCAATTCGGTGATGGATGATAACGAGGGTAAGCCCGAATTTTTCCAGAACCTGCGCGGCAATTCCTTTCAATTGATGTTCTGCCATTTCCCGATGCGCTTCGTATTCGATTCCATCGATTTCGCGCCCATCCTCGGAGCCACGAACAATTCCCCAAAATTCAACCGCTGCGCCTGCGCTTGGATCGACGTCAATCGGTGGCGCTCTAAGCTGTGCTTCGGTCACTAAAACTTCGCAAACCGGATTTGCCATAAGCTTCAACTGTTCGCTAGAGTGAGTAGCCCTGTTTTGGAGCCGTTAGAGAAGAAGATATCAAAATGAACACGAATCAATGTGATATTGGCCTGATCGGCCTCGCTGTGATGGGCGAAAATCTCGCCCTGAACCTTGAATCGAAGGGCTTTTCTGTCGCCGTTTTCAATCGCACAACTGAAGTCACGGAGAAATTCGCCGCCGGTCGCGCCCAGGGAAAAAATATTCAGCCGACGCGCACGCTGGAGGAATTTGTCGCTGCGCTTAAAAAACCGCGCGTAGCGATGATGATGGTCAAAGCCGGCGCGCCTGTGGACGCGGTCATCGGGCAGCTCGCGCTGCTGCTCGAAAAAGGCGATGTCATTATTGACGGAGGAAATTCTCTATTCACCGACACGCAACGGCGGGGCGAAGAATTGGAAGGCACAGGAATTCACTTTGTCGGCATGGGTGTCTCGGGAGGCGAAGAGGGCGCGCTCAAGGGTCCTTCGCTCATGCCGGGAGGCTCGCGCGAGTCATGGGAAATTATCGCGCCCCTTTTCCGCAAGATCGCCGCGCAAGTGGATGGCGAACCGTGTTGTCGCTACATGGGACCGGATGGCGCCGGTCATTACGTCAAAATGGTGCATAACGGGATCGAGTACGGCGACATTCAATTGATTTGCGAGGCGTATGCGATCCTGAAAGATGTCTTGGAGATGCAAGCTCCGGAGCTCGCCGAGGTCTTTGCAGAATGGAACAAGGGCGAGCTCGACAGCTACCTTATTGAGATCACGTCCCAGATTTTTCGAAAAATCGATCCTGATACCGGCAAGCCGCTGGTTGATATGATCCTCGACAAAGCCGGACAAAAAGGCACTGGCATCTGGACGCTTCAGTCTGCTATCAGGCAATCTGTAGTCATTTCCACAATTAACGCCGCCGTTGAAGCGCGCGTTGTCTCTTCGCGGAAAGAAGAGCGCGTGGCCGCGTCCAAAATTCTGCCACAACCGAGGGCTCGAAGGTTTAAAGGCAATCGAACGCGCCTCGTCGATTCAATACGCGACGCGCTTTATGCATCGAAAATCGTCTCTTATACGCAAGGAATGGAGCTTCTGCGCTCTGGAAGCACTGCATACAAGTGGAATCTCAACCTCAGCGACATCGCCACGATCTGGCGAGGCGGGTGCATCATTCGCGCGAAATTTCTAAACCGGATTGTCCAGGCGTACAAACGCGACGCCGCGCTCCACAACCTCCTGCTCGATCGTTATTTCACGAGGATCGTCAAAAAGGCGCAGCGCAATTGGCGTGTCGCGGTATCAACAGCCATCAAACACGGCGTGGCTGTTCCTGCATTTTCTGCATCGCTCGCTTACTTCGACAGTTATCGTCAGGGGCGTTTGCCAGCGAATCTCCTGCAGGCGCAACGCGATTTCTTCGGCGCGCATACTTACGAACGCATTGATAGGCCAGGCGTTTTTCACACCGAATGGCTCGAACCGGAGAAGAAACCAGCCGAAAGACCTACCGAGCCAAAAATACCCGAGCCACATCACGCAGGAGAGTAACGCGACCGTTCCGATTGCACCGTTAGCCGGAGGCTTGCGCTAGCTTTAATGGAAATCGTGCGATTCGCTCCCGATGAGTTGTTCGTGCGCGAGCGGGCTGATCTCGCGCGCTTTAATCAAAACGACGTTTTCTGAATTCTGTACTTCGCCTTCGATGAGCAGAAACGCTTCTTCAGTGATCACGAGTCGAAAGCGTTCAAACAAGTCCGGCTCGACAATTGCATTTGAAACGCCGGTCTCATCTTCGAGGCTGATAAAAACAAATCCTTTCGCCGTGCCGGGACGCTGCCGGCAAATGACGTTGCCGGCGATTTGAATGATCGAACCGTGCCGGGCGTGAACGAGATCGCTCGCCCGCCAAATGTTCGGCAAACTTTTCCGCAACAGCTTCATCGGATGCGGCCCGGTCGTCAGATTCATCGTCTCGTAGTCTGCCTTCACGCGCTCGGGTAAGGTCATCGGCGCAAGGGGAGATTCCGGTTTCTGAGTAGCACACGCGTCCCGCGTGTTGGTTTCGGCGTCGCGCCGAAACATGCTTTGCCCACAATCAGATTCGGAGGGCCTGTGCGGAAGAAGAAAAGTTCGCGATCGCGGGACGCGCTCGCCAGCACGCGAGATGAGTACGCTCCCCAGAAGGTCATCATGTATTGTTTCTTCCACGTCCCACATCGCCGCGCGGCGATGTGGGGCAAAACAATTCAACGCTCCCAACTCCGCTAATGTGCGCAATTCGTCTTTTGCAAGCGGGACGCGGCGCTTGAAATCCTCCAATGACTCGAATTGTCGATCCAGCCGTTGCCTAACGAGTTCATCGGCGTGTTCCTGTCGCAATCCGTTTACTACGCAAAGTCCGAGTCGCACTGTGTTGTCATCCACTACGGTGCAACGCCAACCGGAATGCGCGACGCAAACCGGCTTAATTTTTAGTCCGTGTCGCTGCGCATCCTTTACAATCGTCGCCGGAGTGTAGAAACCCATCGGCTGATTGTTCAACAAGCTGGCATAAAATTCCGGCGCGCGATGCACTTTCAAATATGCGCTGCCGTAAGCGAGAATGGCGAAACTGATCGCGTGCGATTCGGGAAACCCGTAAAGGGCGAACGACGAGATCGATTGAATGATTTTGTCGATCTTGTCCGGCGCAACGCCTTTGCGTTCCATCGCCGCGCGCAATTTCGCGCAGACTTTATTCATCCGTTCTTCTGAACGGTGGAAACTCAGTGCGCGGCGTAACTCTTCCGCTTCGTCACCGGAAAAATCCGCCATCACCATTGCGATCTTGAGCATCTGCTCTTGAAACAACGGAACGCCAAGGGTGCGCTCGAGGACTGGCTTCAACCGATCATCGAAATAGGTCACCGGCTCCTTCCCAGCGCGACGCGCCAGATAAGGATGCACCATATCGCCTTGGATCGGGCCGGGCCGAATAATCGCCACTTCGATCACCACATCGTAAAAACATTCTGGTTTCATCCGCGGCAAGGTGGCCATTTGGGCGCGACTTTCGATTTGGAATACGCCGATCGTGTCGGCGCTTTGCATGATCTCGAACGTCTTCTCGTCGTTTTTCGGAATATGTGCCAGATCGAGTCCCGACCTGTCGGGACGTTCGCGCTGCTGACACAACTCAAACGCATCCTGCATTACCGACATCATACCGAGGCCTAACAAGTCCACCTTCACGATGCCGAGGTCTTCGCAATCGTCCTTGTCCCATTGAGCCACAACCCGCCCGGGCATTGACGCGTTTTCCAGCGGCACAAACCAGCTAAGTTTATTCTGGCAAATGATCATCCCACCCGAATGCTGACCGAGGTGTCGCGGCAAGCCGTAGATCGCGTGATACAACCTGACGAATGCAGGCATCCGCGGATGATCTTTCGGCAGACCGGCCGCTTCGATTTGCGCTTCCAATTCCAACGTGTGCGGGAAATCGCCGTTCGCGAACAGGTGCGAGAACCGGTCAATGACGCTCGGCGAAAAATTCAGCGCCTTGCTAATCTCGCGCGCCGCGCTGCGTCCGCGGTAACTGATCACGTTCGCAGTCATTGCGGCGCCGTGTTTGCCGTAACGGCGATAAATTTCCTGGATCACCGCTTCGCGACGATTGCCGCTGGGAAGATCGAGATCGATATCCGGCCAGCCTTTGCGGCTCTCATTTAAAAAACGTTCGAACACCAGATGAGTGCTCACCGGATCAACCGGCGTGATCCCCAGGCAATAACAAACCGCACTGTTGGCAGCGCTGCCCCGGCCCTGGACCATGATGTTGTGCTCGCGGCAGAAATTGATGATGTCCCAGACAATCAAAAAATAACCGCCAAACCCGAGTTTCGTGATAAGGGCAAGTTCTTCTTCAAGCTGATGCTTCACTTTTGGGCTGACCGCGGCGTAACGCTGTTGCGCGCCGAACCACACGATAGTGCGCAAAAATGAATCCATGGTATGACCGGCCGGCACCGGATATTCGGGAAATTCATATCCGAGATTCTCAAGCGAAAATGTGAGCCGCTCCGCTAGGCGTGAAGTGTTTTCAATCGCTTCCGGTAAATCCGCGAAAATTGCTCGCATTTGCCGCTCGCTCTTCAGATGGCGCTCAGCATTTTGTGTTAACAATTTCCCCGCGTCATCGAGATGAGTGTGTTCGCGGATGCAGGTGAAAACATCCAGCACCTCGCGCCCGTAGGGTTTTGCGTATTGTACGCCATTGGTGGCGACGAGCGATAATTGATTCGCACGTGCCAGATCGATCAGTTCGCGATTGATGCGTTCCTCGCCACGAACGAAATGCCGCTGGATTTCTACGAAAACATTTTCGCGGCCGAACGTACCAATCAGCAGTTTGGCGCAGTCTGCGAAATTCTGGGAAGGGCGCGCGTCCCGCGTGCTGGTTTCCGCGTCGCGCCGAAACAATCTTTCTGACGATTTGCGAGTCATCATCGATTTCGCGCGTCCGGAAAAGTTCGCGATGGCGAGGACGCCCTCGCCAGCACGCGAGACCCGTGCGCTCCCCAATCCGAAGAGCGCAACCAAGCCTTCCGCAAATTGCGGCAGTTCGTCCCATCGCACTGCGCATTTGCTTTTCTCGCTGCGCAAATGCGCCTGGGTCAGCAGCTCACACAAATTTTTGTAACCTCTGCGATCTTCAACCAGCACAGCCAAAATGCTGCCATCTTGCATTGACAATTCGCACCCGATGATCGGCCGCACGTTGTGTTCGCGTGCAGCGATGGAAAATCGTTGTGCACCGTAAACGCCATTGCGATCCAGCAAGGCCATCGCCGGCATTTCAAGTTCCGCTGCTGTTTCAGCTAAGTGCTCGGGGAACGAACCGCCGCGCAAAAAGCTAAACGCGCTGCAAGTATGTAACTCGATGTAGCTCATTGTCATTCCGAGCAAAGTCGAGGAATCCTGTGGTCGAGCTTAAAGGTAATTCCGCGGGATCCTTCGACTTCGCTGCGCTCCGCTCAGGATGACTCCGATCGTCAATCATAAATCCCATCCACCTTCCATGTTCCCTCGCCTACCCCGCCAGAATTTGGCGAAGGCGGGCTTTCATGAACGCGAACCAGTCCTCCATTCTCCAGTTCCAAGTCCCACTCTGCGCACACCCACGATTTTTCGTCCCACCAGTTTCCGGAAATCAAATAAGGGCCTCGCTGTTCGATGACTTTCCCCCGAATTTCTGAGCTGCAAACATATGTGGGCTTGTCTTCATCTAACAAGACTGATGCCGGTGTGGCCGGCCGAAATCGGCGCAGGGCAACTCTGAGTTTGGAAACTGTTTTTAAACGTCGATGACCCTCACCTCCATCCTCTCCCTCAGGGAGAGGCGCGCGTGCGGCAGCGCGGCGGTGAGGGAATTCATCAGGGTCGAAATTCCACGAAAATGGCTCCATCCGAAATGCGTCGGGCCGATGGGTCTCTTCCAAAACCGGGGTGCCAACTCGAGCAGCGCCGACAAGAGCGATCAAACGCGCGAGCGTTTCTGATAATTGATGCGGGTGGCGTAAGGTGGTTTCAAACAATCCGAATTGTTCCATGACGGGTTTGATCGGCTGCGCGTTCAGCGCGACAGCAACGATCGGATGTTCGGATCGAAAATTCTCCAAATGCGTGTGCAGCATTCGGAACAGAAGATCGACGTCGTTGGTCGGCTGCGGAATTGTGAAAACCCGCTCGTAAATCTGTTTGTCCGCCACGGCGGATCCGTCCTGTGGCGGATTCGCGAACGTGATGCGCAGGGTCAATTCTTTTGCAACGAGATAGATTGCGCCCAACCGCACTGCAAGCTGCTCCAAAAAACGTCGCAACATGAAAAGGAGTGGCTCGGCTGTTTCAATCTCATTTTCAAATTCGAAGCTCTCTTCAAATGACTCCGGCGGCCGCACCAGCTTGAGCACTCTGCTGGATCGCCCATTTGCCCGCTCCCACATTCGGATTGCTTCGGGGCCAAGTCGCGCCCCAAGCTGCTCCTTATCAAGCGCCGCCATCTGCCCCAGCCTATGAATCCCCCATTTGTGCAGGATCACCAGGATCTCCTGGACCTCCATCTGCCGTTCCATGCGGTCAATTTACAGCAGATAGTTGGACATGTTCAACTGAACATTTTTGCTAGCTTATATTGTTAATGCGACAGCTCTTCTTTGTAATTGAGTCGCCACCGCCATAGCCGGCATTTAGGCATTGTCAGACCTCTTCGTAAACCAGCGGCTCATCAGGCTTCTGATACTTCACTTAACATCAGACGATCTCGACTGGGCATTTCGGCAGCGCTTGCATGAAAGCGCGGCCGTAGGGTTTAGTGACGACGCGGTTGTCGAGGATGACGATGATGCCGCGGTCACCCTTTGTTCGGATCAGCCGGCCGACGCCTTGGCGAAGTTTCAGGATCGCCTCCGGCAGAGAGTATTCCGTGAACGGATCGCCGCCGCGTCCCTCGATTAACTCGAGTTTCGCTTCGATGAGCGGGTGATCCGGCACCGCAAATGGCAGGCGCGTAATGATTACATTCGAGAGCGCTTCGCCTGGAACGTCGACTCCCATCCAGAAACTGTCGGTCCCGAACAGGACGGCGCGCGGTGTTGTCTTGAATTGCTCCAGCAAAAGTCCTCGCGGTGTGCCTTCGCCTTGCACGAGAAGACGTAATTTCTTGCGGGAAAAAAAATCACGCATCGGTCCCGCCACTTGCTGCATTCCGCGGTAGCTTGTGAAAAGGACAAATGCGCGGCCGTCGGTTTTTTCGACAAAATGCGCGATCCAGTATTCGAGCGCTTCCTCATAACCCGCGTCGCGCGGATCGGGCATTTTCTGCACGATGAACAGCTTCATTTGTTTGCGAAAATCGAATGGACTGCCAAGCAACATTGGCTCGGCCTCATCCGCGCCGATGCGCCGCCGGAAATAAGCGAGATCGGAGCGACCCACTGCCAGCGTGGCGCTGGTCATGATGCAGGAGCAATTGTCGCGAAAAATCATTCGGCGCACCACGGGCGCGATATCGATCGGCGCGGCGTTGAGCGTTAGGAATTGCGCCGTCTTCCCAGTACGCTCGACCCAATAGACATGTTCACGCGCGCTTTGGTCCAGGAAAACAGCGATACCGGTGCGGACATCACGAATCCGTCGGGCATATTCCTGTAATTCGGCTTTCAGAAATTCGTCGTCCGCCCGCTTGGCAACCTCGGCGATCCGCGCCTGCAACGCGGCGAGCTGGCCTGTGATCGTATCCGGAACAAGGTCGACATCGCGCACGCGAAACTCGCGGCCTTTCTTAAAATCGCATTTTGATTCGACTGCGGCGAAAAACTTCTCGGCATCATCGACAAGGCCAGCCGCGAACCTCACACCCTCCGCATCTCGCATCACTGTGAAAAGCCCCTTGCGCGTCCGCGCGTTGTACAGCCGCTGAATTGTCGATCGCAGACCGTACTGGGAAATGCCGATGCCGATCTGCCGCGAGGCGACCTGCTCCACCGTATGCGCTTCATCCAAAATGAGGAAATCGTTCGGGAAAAGGAAACCGCTTTCTCGTTCTTCCTGCGTCTCAGGGCTTCCCAAAAGCATGAACAGCAGCGTGTGATTAATCACCAGCACATCGGCCGCTAGCAGACGTTTGCGCGCTTGCTGATAAAAACAGCGCGGGTCCTGCCCGCACGTTTTTTGTGTGCAGATGTGCGCTTCGCTGCAGACTTGCGTCCATACTTTTGGATCGGGCTCGATTGCGAGATCGCTGAGCGAACCATCGCGCGTCGTACGCGCCCATTTAGCAAGGCGGTTCAACTCATTTTGCTCAGGTCCTGTGAAAAGCTCGTTTGCCTGTTCCAGCGCCCGATCGAGCCGGCGCGGGCAAAGATAATTTTGCCGGCCTTTGATGAGCGCCGCTTCGAACTCGACCGGGAGAATCTTTTTCAAGATGGGGATGTCTTTGTAGAGAAGCTGCTCCTGAAGATTGATGGTGTGCGTGGAGACGATCGCTTTCTTGTGCTGCGCGCGTGCGAATAAAATTGCGGGCGCCAAATAAGCGAGCGATTTGCCCACCCCCGTGCCCGCCTCGACCACGAGGTGGCGCTCTTCCTCGAGCGCGTGCGCTACGCCGGCCGCCATTTCCTGCTGCTGCGGACGGAACTCGAAATTCTTCGCCTTGGACAAGAGGCCCTTGTCAGAAAAAATCGCGCGGATTTGCTCGACAAATTCGCCGCCCAAGGCGTTTTTTAACGCGATCATTTGGATTGAATATACCCAGCGTCTTGACGCCGGGTCATCATAGCGGAAATGCTATTGTAATTGGCCAATCGCAAATCGAAATTCGAAATTCCGTGAGACTGCTTGATCGCTACGTTATCCGCAATTTTTTGCAGGTGTATTTTTACTGCATCGCGGGCTTCATCTCGATCTGGCTCATCTTCGATATCAGCGACAACATTTCCACATTTATCGACGAACGCGTCGGTCTGCTTCTCGCAGTGCGCTATTATGGGACGCAGGTCCCAGAAGTTTTCATTATTCTCCTGCCGGTCTCCCTCTTGTTGGCGCTTCTCTTTGCTCTGGGGCGAATGTCGCGTGCCAACGAAATCGTATCGATGCTAACCGCTGGCGTAAGTCTGCCTCGCGTTCTGTTGCCGTTGATTGGGATGGGACTGATCACGGTAGCCGCAAGCATGGCGCTAAATTATTCACTTGCTCCACACGCTGAGCTGGCGCGCAAAGCTTTTCTTTCTGAAGCGCACGCCCGCCCTGAACGCAGGATTGAAGGACAAATCTTTCGCAATCGAACAGACGCCCGTACCTGGTTCGTTCAGAATTTTCGCCTTGGCAGCAACACATTTAACAATGTCCAGGTGCTACAGCAGGACGCAAATGACAATATCGTCACCAACTATGTGGCGGGACGCGCTTTCTATCGGCCAGAAACGAGAACATGGGATTTGGAAAACGTAAAAGTCGTCCACTACGATCCGGCCGGAAACATCACCACCGAGGAAATTTATCCTTCGCTGACAATTCAGCATTGGAGCGAAACACCGTTCCGGCTCGGTAGTGCAAATGTGCGGGCGGAATTTCTGAGTTTGCCGGAGCTGCAGGAATATCTGCGCTTCAATGCCGATTTTCCGGCCACGCTGCTCGCACCATTCCGTACGCATTTCCAGTATCGACTGGCTTTACCGTGGACGTGCCTGGTGGTCGTCTGTATCGCCGCGCCGCTTGGAATCGGCTACTCGCGGCGAGGCGTGCTATCCAGTGTCGCAGCTGCGGTCCTTCTGGTTTTTTCCATGAACTTTCTCGTGCATCTTTTTCTCGCTCTTGGCGAAGGCGACCGCGTTTCTCCATGGATTGCGGCTTGGGCGCCGAATCTGCTGTTCGCCGCGATCGGGCTGTATCTTTTTTATCTTCGTGCTTCCAATCGCGAAGCGCCCGGCTTTCATCTTTTTACTGCGCGACGTATAGTTGCGCGATGAACCCGCTCCCAAATGAATGGGCGATCAGGCATCGCGCCGATGCATGTGCGGTGACACAGCGGCGTTTTGTGCCGGGCGAATATTTCTATACTCTGCTTTTTCACGATGCCGACGGGTATCGCCGAGAAGATTTGAGCGAAGAAGCCTGGTCGAACCGGAACGAAAATATTCAGCCATTCTCGTTCTGGAAATCGCGCTATGAGCCTCTGCGACCCCCGGAGCCTCTCGCCAGCGAAAATGCGGAACAACTCTTTCGCCATTTGATCGCCTCGAACAACCCGCCAGCAAATGCATGTTATGTTCTGGCTGTGATGCTCGAACGGAAACGGATCTTGAAACAGGTAACAACTGAATCCCGCAGTGATGGGAGGCGTGTTTTGATCTACGAACACAGCGCCACTGGGGACGTCTTCATCGTGCCCGACCCGCAATTGCGCCTGGACGAATTGGAAACCGTGCAAAACGAAGTTGCACAACTGCTGGGCGCCGTGGCGCGGCATTGAGAATATTCTTTAAATGACCACCATGACCACCGAATCTCCGCCGCTCAATTACAAGATCGGCAACGAACGCCTGATCAAAGTCACCGAGAAGGCAGCGAATAAACTAGCCTCGCTGCTCCAAGAAAAAGGCAAACCCAATGGCGCCTTGCGCCTCGCCGTCGTAGGTGGCGGCTGTTCCGGATTGCAATACATGATGGATTTGGTGGACGGTCCTAAAGAGCGCGACATTCTCGTGCCAATGTCAAACGTCCGTTTGGTTGTTGATCCAAAAAGCGCGCTGTTCGTAAGCGGCTCGGTGCTCGATTATAGCGAGGACCTGCAAAAAGGCGGTTTTAAAGTCACCAATCCAAACGCGGTCGCGCACTGTTCCTGCGGCGAAAGCTTCGCTGTCTGATTCGAAACGAAACGCTGTAATCGCGTCCCGCTGCGATGCGACACCGCTTGTGAGCCAAACACTTTACGCGCTAGTGCTGCCCCAGAGGTCAGCGTCTTCTACAGAAATGTCCGCCTGAAGCTGCGCTGATCTGTTCATTTGAACTTGCGCTGCCCTCGCTTCCAGCGACAATAAGGAATGCTAACCGAGCGCGAGAGAAACATTCTCGATTTCATTCAACGCGAGCAGCGCGAGAAAGGTATCACCCCTAGCACGCGCGAAATCCAACGTCATTTCGGTTTTGCAAGCCAGACATCGGTGATGCAATACATTGCGGCGCTCGAACGCAAAGGTTTTCTGGATCGCCACGCGCGTAAGGCACGCGCATTGATTACTCCGGCGATGAAAATCAGGATTACTGATGTTCCGATTTATGGCCAGATCCCGGCAGGGATGTCGGCGTTGACCGAACAGACAATCGAAGGCCATGTTTCACTCGATGCGCGCTCGGCCAACGTTTCAAAAAATCGCGGCACCTTTGCGCTGCGGGTGCGAGGTGACTCGATGGTCGGCGCGCACATTATCGATGGCGACATCGTGATTTTGGAAGACCACAAGGAGCTGCACAATGGCGATATTGTCGCCGCGTTGATCGACGGCGAAACAACGTTGAAACGGTATGTTGTCGAATATGGCCGACCCTATCTCAAGGCGGAAAACCCGCGTTATCCGAACCTAATTCCAGCACGCGAGCTGAAAATCCAAGGCGTGATGGTCTCGCTGGTGCGCAAACAAGAACGGCGGAAAAGACAGTAACTTGCAGGGCGCGCGCGCTGTCATGTCCAGGAGCAAAATCACTGTTCGTTTGAACATATAACCGACACGTGCCATCTTGTTCTTGGATGGCTCCAAACGGCAAGATTATCGATCTTCGGAAACTGTTAGCGGAGCGTTTCCCACAGGTACCTGCTGTTGCGACGACGCGTTTAATCACCGGTTTACCTTTCCTTGACCAAGTGACCGGCGGGGGATTGCCAAAAGGTGGGATCACGGAATTAATCAGCCCACGAGCAAGTGCGGGAAGCGCATCGCTCATTCACGCGCTGCTGCTATCGGCGCTGCGAAATCATTATTTTGTCGCGTTGATTGATGGTCGCGATTCCTTCGATCCATGCGCGCTGAATCAGTCTTCGTTGCCTCATTTGCTTTGGGTGCGTTGCACGAAAGCTTTCGAAGCAATCAAAGCGGCTGATCTGCTGTTACGCGACAGGAATTTCCCGCTTGTGATTATCGATCTTATCCTCAATCCGGCGGAGGAATTGCATAAAATTCCTCAGACGAGCTGGTATCGCCTGCAACGGCTGGTCAAATCGGCACCTACGGGGTGTCTCATCCTCACGCGGCATGGAATGGTCAGCAGCGCACAACTCAAAATTATTCTCGAAAATTCGTGGACTCTCAAAATTTTTGACGATCAGGATGCACTGTCATTGCCGCGGATTCGCGTGCAACGATCTCATCTCGGATCAGAGGTCAGCTATTGATGTTCGCAACGATTTATCTGCCCAATTTTTATTTGCAGGCGGCAATGCGGCATCAGCCGCAACTGTGTTCAAAGCCCGTGGCGTTGATCGAAGAACAGGAACGCAAACCTCTCATCATTCAACTGAACGAGGCTGCGGAAAAAGCCGGAATTTGCAAAGGAATGACACCAAGCCAGGCCTTGGCGCGCTGTTTGCAGGTCGTCATCAAAGTGCGCGCACGATCGCAGGAAAAATCGATCCAAGAAATTTTGCTTCATCACGCGTTTACGCTTAGCCCGTTTGTGGAAAATACCGCTCCCGGCATTTGCACCGTGCAATTTACAAAGTGGCATCGGCATCCTGCCGATAATCGATTGGCTGCAAGTCAATGCCATGACAATGTCTTGCGCGTCATCCAACAGCTAAGCAAATGTGACATCACCGCTAAGGCCGGCATTGCTTCATCGCCAGATGCAAGTTTTCTTGTCGCGCATTTAGCGAGCCCCGTGTTGCAAATTGAGAATGCGAAGGAATTTCTTGCGCCATTACCAATTGAAACATTAGCGCTCGCAGCTAGGAGCGATTGAACCTCAATCGCCCGTGGTGTATTCGCGCGCAGGGCGTACTGGTTGCCGACCCACCTTTCCTCAGACCCCCGGTCTGCGTTCGATCAAGAGGCGATAAACAAGACCGCCCAGTGCTCCGCCGATCAGCGGTCCGATCCAATAAACATAATGGTCGTGCCAGAAATTTGCCGCGACCGCCGGTCCGAACACGCGCGCGGGGTTCATCGCTGCGCCTGTAAGCGGTCCCCCAAACAAGATGTCGAGCGTAATTGTTGATCCAATCACAAGACCAGCGACGTACCGCGGCCCGCGTTCATCGACAGCAGTCCCATGAACCACAAAGACCAGAAAAAAAGTGAGGATACCTTCAACGAGGATCCCCTGCGCTGCCGTGAGATTAATTGCCAGTTGCGGAGTGCCAGTTACGACCACATCCCGTCCGAACAAACCGAGGCAGATTAACGCAGCCGAGATTCCACCGAGACATTGTGCGATCCAATAACGAAGAGCGTTCGTCCATTTCATATGACCGCCGCAAACCAACCCGAAAGTCACCGCCGGATTTAATTGCCCGCCAGAAATATGCAGGGTCGCAGAAACGAAAGCTCCAATGGTAAGACCGTGAGCGAGCGCGACGGCCAGAACGTCGTGCCCGGCGGTTTTGATCACGCCTATGCCGACAAAGATCAGTGCGAACGTTCCAATAAATTCTGCAAGCAACGGGCGAAACTTTGTCATGCCTGGGATGCAATCAGATTGTGCCGCCATTGACAATCACGTTTGTCATTGCCCGCCAACATGGATTGCAAACAACGCATGTGTTTCATCCGCCGCCGGGCGTTTAATCGGCCTTCGTCCGGCTTTGCCGGACTACGGCGCGGCAGGCATGGGTGCGGCTACAGCGACGTAATTCGGATAACGCTGATGCAATTCCCGACTGAGCTGATCGGCCTCAGCGGTTTTACCAGCGCGCTGATAAGCGGATGCGGCCTTGTCCAAAGCTCTCGGCGTGACGGCAGGATCATCATACAGCAAGGCGACTCCTTGGAATGCCTTGCCCGCGTCATCGAAATTTCCGCGCTCCAGTTGGACATCGCCCATTAGAAGACGCGCTTCTGCATTCACACGGCCCTCAGGTTGCAGCGCCATGATTTCCTCCGCAATCTTCTGTGCGTCATCCGGTTTGTGCAGACTGATCTTGATCACACCGAGCGCCAGCAACACTTTGGCTTTACCCGCAGGATCCTTCGCGATCTGCAAGTACTTGCCAAACGCGTCTTCGGCTCCGGGAAGATTTTTCCGCTTCGTCGCCGCGTCTCCCAGATAGAATAAGAAATCTGGCTTGACGCTCCCTCGATTGTCGATCTTTGCGAGTGCGCTGAGATACTTTTCCGCCGCGTCGTAATTTTTTTCGTTATAATACTCGATGCCGAGCCACTCCAGAACCTCCGGTGGCACATTCACGTTGGGGCTGGCTGCCATGAAATTGTTCACTTCTTTGGTAAGTGCAGGCTGGTCTTTCAGATAAAACTGACACAAAATGAGCCGAAGGGAGGCGAGGTTGTAGTATTGATCTTTGTTCAACTGCCGGGCGGCGTTGAGCGCGGTCATCGCCGTTTTGTAATCTTTCGCCTCGAATGCAGCCTTGCCGATGTAATATTGCGCCTGCGCTGCGACAGAACTCTTGGGGAATTCTTTCAGTAGTTGGCGAAACGTCTCCACCATTCCTCTGTTATTTTCCTGTTGGCCGAGAATCAAAGCCTTCATTTGCAGCGCTGCCTCGCGCTCATGGGCGTTCGGATATTTCGAGAGAATAAGGTCTAAATCCGAAAGCGCGGCGTTATAGTTCTTGTCCTGTTCATAAGCCAGCGCGCGCTGCGACAGGGCCGCTGTCACTTGCGGGCCATCAGAAAATGTTTGCACATAATAAGTGAAGGCTTCGATCACGTCCGGCGTGCTTTTCAACTGAACCTGACATAGGCCGAGCTTGTAGGCCGATTCGGCCCGCAACTTCGGCGAAAGCTGAGAAGCGCGCAGCTCGCCATAGGTCGCCGCAGCTTCACGGTAATTCTGTTGTTTGTAGAGTGCTTCCGCTTTTAACAGCCTAGCCTGATCGGCGCGTTCATCTGTCGGATGTGTAGCCAAGAATTCGTCCACTTGCGTAAGCAGCATCGAGGGTTCCGAGTTATAGACATTGATCAGTCGTTGATAAGCCGCGTCCTTCGCTTCCTCACGGTCTGGATATTTCACCACAATCTGGCGATAAAGTTCTTCAGCTTTATCGGCGCGACCTAGTTGCCGCTCGCTGTTTGCAGCCAGCAACAATACCTCGGCCTGCGCCGCCTCAGGAAGTTTATCCTGGTCTTTTTTGTAATCGGCCAGCAGCAGCTCGTATTGGCCAGTTTGATATTGCAACCGGCGCAAACCGACCTGCGCAATCGCGCGGAATTTTCCCGCTTCGGGCAAAGTCCGCCCTTTCTGGAGTAACGCTGTAGCCCGATCGACTAGCGTCTTGTCGATCTTGCCCTTCTCTGCCTGGATAAGGTCCAAGGCTATCATGCCGCCGCGCACCGCTGATTCCGCTCTTAGCGCTGGCTTTTGCGTTTCATTTGAGAGCGCTTCGTATTGTTTCAGCGCATCGATTTTTCTGCCTCGGCCGACGAGAATAGATGCGGCCGTCCAGCGCGCATCTTCCCGGTACGGATTTGGATTCCCGGCCTCGGCAACTTCCACATAAATATCGGAAGCTTCCTCTTTGCGACCGAGCGCTTCTAGGCAGCGCGCTTCGAAATAGTGCGCGGAAAGTGCTACGGCCGGTTCCTTTGATTTTGCGGCAGAACGGTGAAAGAGCGGAAGCGCCGCGGCATAATCCTTTTGCGTGAAAGCCATTTCCGCCAGCGCATAGGCGGCAGGACCGGCAAACTCGCTGTTATCGTATTCATTTAGGACCTTCTGAAAATTTGTGCGCGCGCTCGATGGTTTATTCAGATTGCGGTAGCATTCGCCCAGTGAAAAATAAGCGTTCGCCCGGCCAGAAGAGCCGGGATAATCGTCCAGATATTTCTGATATTCCGGCGCTGCAAGGTCGTAAAGTTTGCGGGTGAACAGCCCGTTTGCGTAGTCGAGCTGGCGACGATCGGATGCTTCGCTCTCGCGTGTGCGCGATTCCGGAATGTCTTCCGCAGAATGGCGCGGCGTTGGCGTGTCCAATTCATCCAAAGGGAGTGCGCGCGCGACTGGCGGCTCATCGGCGGGCCGCGCCCGGCGTACTTCCGGCGGCCACTGTGCGAACACAGTAGCCGTTGTCCAAGCCAGCGTCGCCAGTCCCAAGAGCCGGGACACGCCTCGCGTCGTTTTCATTTCGCCGTCGCGAAAGCTACGTTAGTGATCCCCGCTTCGCTGCAAATATTCAGCACGCCGATGATGTTTTTATAGGCACCAGCCTCGTCGCCGCGGATCACGACGGCTTGCTCGGCATTGAGTTGAACCAGGCTCTTCAGCAACTCGCTCAATTCGGCACCACTCAGAGTCCGGCGGTTCACGACAACGTTGCCGTCAGCTTTCACATTCACCACAACATCTCCAATGGGCGCGGTTTTTTCTCTGGCAGCCGACGCCTTGGGCACTTTCACGTCGAGTTCATTCTCAGTGCGCGCTGCATTCCAGGTCAGGAGGAAAAAAATCAACAACAACAACAGCACATCCACGAGCGGAGCGAGTTGAATGCCGGGATGATGCAGCGGCGCGCGACCGCGGAGATTCATATGAGCAAAGAAACGATGTCGATTTTGCGAACCATTGCCAAGCTGGCCAGGCTATAGTTCGTCCTCTATCAATACCGGAGTTCGCTCCACCCGTTTACCGTAATGCAAGGAGAGCAGAGCCAAAACATGGGTACAAGCGGCTTCCAATTCTGAGATCAACTTCTGCGCTTTGCCGCGGAAGAAAGCGTAGAAGATCATCGCTGGAATGCCAATGGCCAGCCCTGCCGCAGTGTTTACCAGCGCTTCGCTGATCCCGCGTGAGAGAGCCACATAACGAGCCGATCCCACATCGGCTCCGAGCGCACCGAAAGAATGGATAATTCCAAAAACGGTGCCTAGCAGACCGAGCAGCGGCGCTATCATCCCGATATCGGCCAGATAAATTACGCGGTTGTTCAAACTCGCCGCGACCCGGCTTCCTTCCGTCTCGGCGATCTCGCGGACTTGTTGAAAGTCTGCGTTCGGATTCTTCGTCGTAAAATCGAGCATTTTTTGCACGACTCGCGCGATGGCTTCGCCGTGCCGATTAGAAACAGCCAGCAAACCCAGATAATCGCGTTTGCGTAAAAGCGCGTCCGCCGTTGCCATGTAACCGCTGGAGACGACGGCGCCTCGCCGGATAGTCATCAGATAAACGATCACGAGCATGACGAAAAAAACCGACAAGAGAAAAAGCGGGATCATGACCGGCCCAGCTTTGATGAGCGTGTCCATAATCGTCTGGGAGCGGACAACCTCCGGCACCAAAGGGGGCGTGGCGGACTGTGCCAGCAGAGAAGGAGCGCACGCCAGCGTAATGAACAACAGGAACCAACTCTTCATGCGAAAAACCGGGTAACGATATGCGGAGCGGTCAATCGATGCAAATGCACAACCGCAAGATGAAACGCACCAGCCCGCTCGGTTGCTAAAACAAACTGGCTCCCACGATCTCAGCGGCGCACGCGGAAAATGTGCGCCGGCTGAATTTGTGGATCGAGTTCGACGTAATTTCTGCGGCCGCGCCACGTGTAGGTCAGGCCGCTCAACAAATCCTGCACTTGATACACATCTCTCTCCATTTGCCCGAACTGATCGATTGGTACATCAACAAATGAATGCTGTTTGCGATGCGGATCCAGATTCACTACTACTAGAATGATGTTATCCCGAGCTGGCGTCATCTTCACGTAAAACAAAATCGCGTCATTCTCCGCCCAGTAGAATCGCAGATTCGTGTAAGACTGAAGCGCGCGATTTTCCCTTCGGATCTTATTTAAGCGCGCGATCCAATCCTTGATGTTGCCCGGCGCATTCCAGTCACGCTTCTTGAACTGGTATTTTTCGGAATCGAGATACTCTTCGCGACCTGGTAGAGCCTCGTTTTCGCAAAGTTCGTATCCGCTATAGATGCCATAGAGCGTTGAGAGTGTCGCAGCCAGGAGCACTCGAATCATGAACGCCGGCCGGCCGCCCTCCTGTAGCACGAACGGCAAGATATCTGGCGTATTCGGCCAAAGATTCGGCCGAAAATATTCGCGCATCTCGGTCTGCGTCAGTTCCGTGAAATATTCGATAAGCTCTCGCTTCGAGTTTCGCCAGGTGAAATATGTGTAGCTCTGGTTAAAACCGGCTTTGGCCAGCGCTTTCATCATCTTCGGCCTGGTAAAGGCTTCCGAGAGAAAAATCACATCGGGATATTTGTCGCGGACGCCCTCGATCAAATATTCCCAGAACGCGACCGGTTTGGTGTGCGGATTGTCCACGCGAAAGATGCGTACGCCGCGTTTTGCCCAAAAAAGCACGATGCTCTTTATCTCGGCCCACAAGGCGCGCCAGTTTGCGCATCGAAAGTTGAGCGGATAAATGTCTTCGTATTTTTTCGGCGGATTCTCGGCGTATTTGATTGTGCCATCCGGTCGCTTGTAAAACCATTCGGGATGCTCCTTGACGTATGGATGATCGGGCGAACAATTCAACGCGAAGTCGAGCGCGATTTCCATTCCGCGTCTTCGTACTTGTTTCTGGAGCCAATCGAAATCGGCTAGTGTTCCGAGCGAAGGTTCGACGGCCTTGTGGCCGCCGGCTTCACTGCCAATCGCCCACGGCACTCCCGGATCCCTCGGCTCGCACACGGTTGAGTTATTGCGGCCCTTGCGATTCGTGTGACCGATCGGATGAATCGGCGGAAAATAGATGACGTCGAAACCCATCGTCTTCGCATCATCGATCCGCGGCAAACAATTGCGAAACGTCGAGCTGCGATCGCCACGACCCTCCGCCGAACGCGGGAAAAATTCATACCACGCGCCGAACAAGGCCGCGCGACGATCCACCATCACAAGCGCGACCGGAATGAATTCCGTGCCGTTCGATCGATCCGGATAAGTCGCCATCAATACCTCGAGCTCGCCAGATTTCGCGATAGCGTTAATCTGCGAATTCGCGCGGGTGGCGATTTGTTCGGAAAATTCCAGTAATCGCGTCGCGTCCGAGCGATCACGCGCGCGCCCAGCTGCAGCTTTGACCAACGCCGCTCCTTCCAACGCTTCGCTCCGCAGCGAAGTAATGCCGCCTTCAAATTTCGCCGTGAACTCGCGTTGCCAGCTACGAAACATATCCGTCCACGCCTCCACCGTATATTCGTGAGTGCCTTGATCGTACAGAGCGCAGACGCCGCGCCAGCGATCGTTATCGACGAATACCATCGCCGTTTCCCGCCAGCTGCGCTTTCCAACGGCGCGCCATTTCAGAACAGCTGCAACCACGTCGTGCCCGTCCTTAAAGATGTCCGCCTCGACCACGAGATCTTCGCCTGCGATACGCTTTACCGGATAGCGTCCGCCATCAATCAACGGTTGCAGGTTCTCGATGACCGCGGAAGGAAAGGCCCGAGACATGGGCCATGAATCAACCGAAATTCACTGGCTGCGAAAGCAAAAAGCGCAGATGGTCTAAAGAAGGTACAGCGGGGGACCTAGCCCGCGAAATAAAACGCGCACTCGTACAGTCCCGAGTTGCGAATCATTTGGCGGCGCACCGGAGTGCGAAGCACCGTTTCGAACATCTCTTGCTCGAGGCGAGCGATGATCGGGTAACGCTCGATCATGTTCATGATCGGGGAGTGACATTCTAAAATGTGCGGACCGCCCTCGCCGTCAGGCTTGAACTGCGCCATGTACCCCTCAGCATCCCGGATGCGGATGAGCCATTTAGCGCGCTCCGCTACAGTAGCCCCTTTCATCTTAGCTTTCAGAGCGGCGGTCTTTTTCTCAAACGCATTGTAGAGAAGTTTCTCTGGCGCGTTGGCCCCGTAGATTTCGCCGGCGGACTTTAACAGATCGAGCGTGAGCTGGTTGCTATCGGACTGGAAAAGATCGTGGCTACGGCGGGTGAGCCGGTAAACCATTTCCGGGCGCCCCATTCTTTGCGGCCTACGCCATGTATCCAAGTAGCCATCTCGTTGAAGGGTGAGACAATGCTGTTTGATGCCCATGTAGCTCATGCCCATTTTGTCAACCAACTCGTTGACGGACATGCCCTTGGTGCGCTTGAGCGAATTGATAATTGCGAGCCGTTGGGTCCGACCAATTTCTGCGATTAAGCGTTGATTCATATAAGCGATGATTAAGTGACGAAGCCTGAAGCTGGGGACTTTACACGTCGCGGTCTTTAAAACGCAAGAGGAAAATTTACGCAAGCCACGAGGCGGACGGAAATTATAAACTGACTCGGATCTCTTTGTCGAGCTGGTATCGGCGACGCCATTATGGCCATGATGATCTCATACGAATGGAAGTGGGACAACTTCGGCGGGGAGCCGCGCTTCACCTCCCCCTTCAGGCGCGCGTGTCTCGAGCTTCGCGCCGGAATCGTTGAAGCCGCGTTTGACGTAGCCGAGGGCGATTTCCTTTCCAATCCGCTGGCTGCGCGTCGCGCTGGTGATCCAGCCGACTTCTTTGCCGCTGGTGGCAGCCAGTTTCATCCCCGGTCCGAGCGGAACCTCGCGCAACGAAATCAGGCCGCGTAGTCGTTTATTCGTCTGGCCGGACATCTTCAGCCGCGAAATCACTTCCTGGCCAATGTAACAGCCCTTCTCGTAACTGATCGCGCGCTCCTCTAAGTTGGCTTCAATCGGAATAATCTCCTCGGTGAGTTCACGTCCCCAGCGAGGAATTCCTTGTTCGATTCGCATGATCTCCGCCGCGCTGGAGTCTAGAACTTCGAACCTCGATGATAAGTGCTGCGAGACAGCATCATGAGCCGCTCTGTCCGTCCAAATGTCCCATCCCGCGTCGCTGAAACGGCGTGCGGAAACGAGCCGGCAATTGCTCAAAGTCGGCGCGACTGGCGATAACACATGAAAGATCGATAATTGGTCGGTGAGGTCGTCGATCTGAACGTCATCGGCAATCACGTAGCGCTCGAGCCTGGCCAATAGTCTTTCGCGCAGTTCGGGATCGGTATCGACAAAAAAGCAATCTGGCCCGGTAGAAACGAAAATGTGGGCATTCATCTTGCCTTTTGCGTTAAGCACGCACGCCTCCATCGCAGCGCTTTCGCTAGCCTTGCGTAGATCATTAGTGACCTGTCCATTCAGGAAACGAAGGCGATCATTCCCCCTGATGCGAAGCTTTGTCCGCCTCGAAAAATCAAGAAAGAGCGTCTTGGGCGTTATCATCCTTCTTTGGAGGAGACAGGCTCGGAACGTTTTCGGAGGCGCCGGGCCCGCTGCATAAGTTGCCCGAGAAAGCCCCAACGCAGCCGCGCTTCTTCTTTCACCGTTTCGCTAGGGGAACTCGCCGCCGGTTCGACAGCAGCGATGCGGTTCTCCATGGGCAGCTTGGGTTCTTCCGAAATGCTCTTCGCTTCGGACGCCCGCGCACTTGCATGGGCGATCGGCTGCTGCACATCCTCACTTTTCATTTCGTGCTCACTCACCGGTTCAATTTCTGGAAAATATTTTCGTGCGACAGCCGAGTAATCTTCGTCCCCACGCCCCCACTGCATTTGCTCCAGCAAGCGATCGCGGACAGCGGCGGTTATTCCAAGATCGAGGTGGTGCAACGAATCGAGTTGATTGGCGATTTGCATGTCTTTGAGCATGTGTTTGACGGAAAAGTGCGGCTCAAAATCACGCTGTATCATTTTCGGCATTTTCATCGCCAAAGTGGCGGAATAACTCGCATTGGCTTCCATCGCTTCGACGAACTTTTCCAGTGGCAAACCTAAAGCCTGGGCCAATGCCAAGGCTTCCGCCGCAGCTTGGACGCTCGCCGCGGTGATCATGTTGGTTGCAATTTTGAGCGCGGTCGCCTGGCCGATCGAGCCAATCTCAACGATTTGTTTGGCACTCGCTTCGAGCACGAGGCGAGCATCCCGCAGTGCCGCTCGATTTCCCGCAACGTAGTAAACCAACTCGCCCTTTTCCGCAGCAAGCTTACTCCCGGTAAATGGTGCATCAACGAATCGCGCGCCGGAACGTTCAACTATTTCCGCAGCGGCGCGCATAGAATCCGGAGCCACCGTGGAATGGGCAAGCAGGACGTGTTTACGCGCGAGCTTTTCGCTCAAACGGTGCACAGTCTCCAGCAGCGCCTCATCGTTCGAGACAAAGATTTGAATATATTTACAGAGCTCAGCGATCTCCTGTAACGAGCCGACAAAATTCGGAACGGGACGCGGTGTTCGGTTCCAAACGAAAACCTGAAACCCTTTACGGCGCAGGTGCGCAGCCACTCCGCGACCGATAATGCCGAGGCCGATGACTCCAATCTTCATGTGCGTTGGCTGAGAGATATGCATTCAGGCGGAGTGTGAACGCTGAAATTTCCTTGTCAAAACTGTCGGCAAAACCACGAGCAGGCAATGCAGAAATGTCAAAGAAATTACGAAGACGAAAGCACTTCCTCTCTGCTCATTGGTTTGAACACTGCATCGTTATTCCCCCCACTCGTGCATCGTCATTAACTGATTACTCGATTTCGTTGCTCAGCGTTTTGGCGCAAATTCGGACAAGTAATACAAGGCGACTGAACCCACAATCTGGAGGCTTTGCGGGCTTAGCTTGTCGATCGTGTCTTCAGCTGTGTGCCACCAAGGGAAACTAAAGTCGATCAGATCGATTGTCGGAATCCCGATAGCGTTCAACGGTGTATGATCATCAATCATTTCCCGATCAAGATAGGTAAAATGACTTCTAAGTTTCAGCGCCTCGGCTGATGCAAAAATGTCGCGCGCCATTTCGGCGGGCGAATTCGTCGGCAACGTGATCTTCAATGAACGCTGACCCACCATGTCGAACAAAATGCCGCCGCGAAATTGATTGGCCCCACCGTTTCCAAGCTGCCTGGCGAAATAACGGCTGCCGTAGAGTCCGTCCCTCCCCGAAAAATTCTCATATGCTTCTTCACCGTCAAAAAACACCAGTTCAATCTTTGCAGCGAGATCAGGGCGTTGCGCAAGTACTCGCCCCAATTCCAACAATAACCCGGTGCCGGAGCCGCCGTCGTTCGCGCCGACAAAGCGGATCGTGTCGAACGTCTTGGTGTCGTAGTGGGCGCACAACAGAAAAGAGGCTGCGTCGTTCCCATGCGCGGGAAATCGCGCTATAAGATTCACGAAGCGAACTTTACCACGCGGTGTTTCGTCGGTAAACGACTGCCGGCTCACCTGCCATGTTGAAAGGTGAAGCTGACCTTCAATGTAATCTCTGGATTTTTCGAGCGCCTCGGACCCGGGCGGACGCGGACCGAAATCAACCAGTCGCTGGACGTGAGCCAAAACTTTCTCACCGGAAAATTCTTCCCAAATCTTCGCCTGCGCAGCGCGAGCTGAATCTTCGCGGAAAATGGAGGCGAAGAGGACAAAGATAAGCAGAACGCGTCGTCGATTCACGCTTTAACGCTGTAACGATTCAATGCCTAACGATGCAAGGCCACGACGCACAGCCGAAATCAGGTCTCGCTGGGCGTCAGACCGAGAGCGGTGACGATCCGCTGGAGATCATCGTTTCCGTAATAGTCGATCTCGATTCGTCCGCGTTTTTCTCCGTGGTGAATAGCCACGTGGGTCGCGAGATATTCTTGCAAACGGTTTTGTAAATCATGGATTGCCGCAGAAGTGACCGCCTGCTCAGAAGCGCGATGTTTCCGCCGGGAACGGCCAATTCCAAGCAGGCGCGCGACCAACCTCTCGGTGGAGCGCACTGTGGCGTTGCGCCGCAGAACGGTCTCTGCCGCCAAGAGCTGTTCCTCGGGCGTTTTTAACGCGAGCACAACTTTCGCATGCCCGACCGTGATTAAATTCTGAGCGAGCCAGATCTGCACCTGCGGATGCAGATCCAAAAGTCGCATCGCATTCGCCACTGCCGCTCGACTCCGCCCAACCTTGAGCGCAATGTCCTCCTGGCGCATCCCAAATTCGTTGGCGAGCCGCGCGTAACCTTGCGCCTCCTCGATTGGGTTCAGATCCGCGCGCTGGAGGTTTTCGATCAAGGATAGCTCGAGCACCTCCATGTCGCTGGCGCTCCGGATGATCACCGGCACCTGTGTAAGACTCGCCTCCTGCGCCGCGCGCCAGCGCCGCTCGCCCGCAATCAATTCAAATCGAGTGCCAACCTGGCGGACGATGAGCGGTTGAATAATACCGTGTTGCCGAATGGAATCGATCAATTCCTGCAACGCTTCCCGCCCAAAATCTTTGCGCGGCTGCAAAGGGCTCGGGGTAATGCTTGCAAGATTGATCTGGCGAACTCTCTCGCCCGACTCGACGACCTCTTCTCTTGGAACAGGCGAAGGTGTGCCAATCAGTGCGCCAAGACCTTTTCCGAGACTCGATCTCGCCATGCGCCTGAGGCTACCGGAACAGCATCACGAACGCAAATTACAACAATCTACTCCTGTGGGTGATTTGTTGCACGACCTGTCCCAACAGATACCATCCGCTGATGCTGCCCGCCTGTCCCGTGTTCACCTTGGGCCACTCGCCTGATCCGGACGATGCGTTCATGTTTTATGCGATGGCGGAAAACAAAATCAATCTTCGCGGTTATCGATTCGAACATCGGCTGGAAGATATTCAGACGCTGAATGAACGCGCGCGGCGCGGCGACTTGCATATTTCCGCAATCTCGATCCACGCGTACGCGTACGTCGCGGACAAATACGCGCTGCTGCCGTGCGGTGCGAGCATGGGCGATGGTTACGGACCAATCCTTGTGAGGAAAATTCGAAATTTAGATCAGGATATCGATTCTCGGGAGTGGTTACGCGATTGCATGATCGCCGTTCCGGGAGAAATGACGAGCGCGTTTCTGGCGCTCCAGCTTTTCCTCGGAAAATTCGATTACCTTGTCGTGCCGTTCGATGAAATTTTCGACGCAGTCAAAAGCGGTCGCGCGGACGTCGGGCTAATCATTCACGAAGGCCAGCTCACATACGCGCGATCGGGTTTCGAGAAGATGGTCGATCTTGGCGAATGGTGGAAGAGCCAAACCGGTTTGCCGCTTCCGCTTGGTGGGAACGTGCTACGCAAGGATATCCCAAAACCGGTGCGGCACGAATTACTCGAGATTATTCGTGAAAGCATTGATTATGGTTTGGCACATTGGGACGAAGCGCTGCGGCATTCCCTTCCTTATGCGCGCGACATGAACGCTGATCTAGCCGGCAAATTTATCGGAATGTATGTGAACGAATTCACTCGCGATTACGGCGAGACTGGGCGCGCTGCGATTCGCAAATTCCTCGCGAACGCGCGGGACAAAGGCTATGTCGACACTCTCATTGACGCAGAGTTCGTCGAATAGTCGCATTTCGGAACCAAGTTTCGCGAGGACGAGAGCGTCATCGCCAGCACGCAAGGCACTTGCGCTCCCGAACGAAAATCCCGCGAGCTATTTTTTCGGCTCCTTCGCTTTGTGCACTTCCTTAACTAAAAATGATTTTGTGCGGGCGAACTCCTTCTGAAAACCACTTGTGAAATTATGTGGGCCGTACTGAAACAACACCACGAAGCAAAAAGCCAAGACGACAAATAAAACGAGCCAGAAAAGCCCGCGCAAAAGAAACATGCCAGAAGATTATCGCCGGCGATCCGTCCAATCAACTCGCGAAGGCAGCCGAGTCAGTGACGGCGAGTCATGGCTTTTGATCCAACACCGATTCTAAAGAGCAGAGTAAAGCAAAGGAGCTCGGATAATCCGCTCAGGACTCTACAGCGCTTGAACGGTGCGGCGAAACTGCCATGCTTTTCGCGCCATGCGCGTACCACTGCTCGATCTTAGCCAACAATATCGCACTTTGGCCGAGCCAATCCATGAGGCCATCGACGCTGTCCTAGCAAGTCAGCGCTTCATTCTCGGCCCGAAAGTGAACGCCTTCGAGAAGGCGATCAGCGATTATTGCAACGCGCCACATGCAATCGGCGTTTCATCCGGCACGGATGCTCTGCTGGCGATTTTGATGGCACTCGGAATCGGGCGCGGTGACGCGGTCGTTACGACACCTTTTGCATTTTTTGCCACAGCTGCCTGCATCACACGCGTTGGAGCAAAACCGCTTTTTGTAGATATAAATCCGAGCACTTACAACATCAGTGCGTCTGCTCTTCAGGAGCATCTGGAAAAAAATTGTCGAACTGATTCGAAGGGTGAATTGATGACACCAGGCGGCGAGAAAATCCGCGCCATTCTTCCGGCGCACTTGTTTGGATTGTGCTGTGAAATGGATGCGATTCAAGAAATTTCAGAGCGCTATCACCTCGATGTGATCGAAGACGCGGCACAGGCGATTGGCGCAGAATATCAATTGGGTGGAAAAATTGCGAAGGCGGGAACGATGGGTAAGGCCGGGGTGCTCAGTTTTTATCCTTCAAAAAATTTGGGAGCCGCCGGCGATGCAGGAATGATCATTTGCAGCGATGATGAGCTTGCTAGAAAGCTGCGCATCCTCCGCGAGCACGGGATGGAACCCCGTTATTATCATCATGTGATCGGAGGCAATTTCCGCCTCGACGAAATGCAAGCTGCCATCCTCTTGGTCAAACTACCGCATCTGGATCATTGGTCAGCGGCGCGGCGTGCCGCTGCGGATTTTTATGGTGCGGAATTCGTGAGATCTGGATTGACGGAAAAAATCGCGTTGCCAGCCGAGCCTTATCGCGATCGCCGCTTAACGAATCACCACATTTATCATCAATACGTCATTCGCGCGCCAAGGCGCGATGCGTTGCGGCAGCATCTTACAGAGCGCGAGATCGAGACAGCGATTTACTATCCGCTCGGATTGCATCAGCAAAAATGCTTTGCGCATCTCGGATACGGGAAAGGCAATTTCTCGGAGGCGGAGCGCGCTGCGCGCGAGACGCTTGCGCTGCCGATTTACCCGGAGATTTCGCGCGAAGCGCAACGATATGTGGTAAGTTCAATCGCCGAGTTTTTCAAGTAAACCGACTTAACGGCGCCACGCGGGCAAATTAGTTGCGGCACGCGGAGTGCGCATTATATCAAGTCCTAACCGAGG
>QHNV01000164.1 GCA_003218535.1 Verrucomicrobiota bacterium | reverse complement strand
AATCAATCCGAAAAAATTTCGCGAGCTCTATCCCGACTCCCGAGTGCTACCAGGCAATCCTGACTTTACGGAATTCCGCGAACTACCGGCCAAGGCTCTGGATTCGGGCCATTGTTACATTCAAGATCCGAGCACTGCGATCGCATGTCAGCTTCTGGCTCCAAAACCTGGACAAAGAATTCTTGACGCCTGTGCTGCGCCTGGCGGGAAGACTGGCTACATCGCGGAGCTCATGCAAAACCAAGGAATGATTGTGGCATGCGATCGCGATTCGGAGCGGCTTAAGACCCTGAAGATCAATATTACGCAGCTCGACGCGAGAATTGTTCATGTCGTTCGTCACGATTGGACACGCAATCGTCTCCAAAAAGAAATTGCGTCCGTTGCGCCATTTGATCGGATCCTGGTAGATGTTCCCTGCACTAACACCGGGGTGATGCGACGCAGGGTCGATCTGCGGTGGCGACTGCGACCCGAAGATTTCACCCGAATGCCGAACAAACAGCTCATTATTACGCTCGCTGCAAGCCGCTTGTTGAAGCCGGGCGGTGTTCTCGTTTACAGCACATGCAGCCTTGAGCCAGAAGAAAATGAGCAAGTCGTTGGTCGCGTCCTTCCCGAGATGCCAACCTTGCGCTTGAAAGCAGAAAGGTATTCGCTGCCGTTTCGCGACGGCTTTGATGGTGCTTACGCAGCGAGACTCGTCCGAAACGGGTAGCGGCACCTGAGTTGCATACGGCGCGGCCGGTGGAATGATAACCGGCTATGCACGATGTCCGGTTCGATAAACTTGCGAAAATCCTGGTGGAATATTCTATTCGTCTCAAGCGCAATGAGGCGGTCCTGATTGAAGCATTCGATATTCCCGATGAAATGACTATCGCGCTGATTCGCGCAGCGCGAAAAGCTGGAGGCGTGCCCCTCGCACAGGTTTATAACGCCCGGGTGACTCGGGCGCTCGCGCTTGAAGCCTCGGATCGACAATTAAATTTGATGGCGAGCCATGAACTGGCACGAATGAAGAAAATGGACGCTTACATTGCTGTACGCGGCAGCAACAACATCACAGAATTATCCGATGTGCCAGTGGACAAGATGAAATTGATCGCCAAAAAACTGCAACCGGTTCAGGACCAGCGGGTGAAAAAAACCAAATGGGTCGTCTTGCGCTGGCCGACGCCCTCAATGGCGCAACTTGCTGGAATGAGCACAGAGGCGTTTGAAGATTTCTATTTCGAGGTCTGCACGCTCGACTATCGGAAACTCCAGGCCGGCATGAAGGCGCTGAAGCGACTGATGCAAAAAGCAGATCGCGTCGAAATCAAAGGGCCCGGCACCGATCTCAATTTCAGCATTAAGGGAATTCCTGCCGTGATTTGCGGCGGCGATCGCAACATTCCCGACGGCGAAGTTTTTACCTCTCCCATGAAACATTCCGTGGACGGACATGTGACATTCAATGCCCCGAGCATTTATCAGGGAACCGGCTTTGATGGGGTCCGTCTCCAGTTTAAGAATGGAAAGATCGTCGAAGCAACGAGCAACGAGACAGAAAAACTGAACAAGATTCTCGATTCAGATTCGGGCGCCCGATATATCGGCGAATTTTCGCTCGGATTTAATCCGCGCATTTTGGAGCCGATGCGGGACATCTTGTTCGACGAGAAAATCGCCGGTTCGTTTCATCTTACTCCTGGGCAGGCGTACGAAGAGGCGGATAACGGGAACCGTAGTCAGGTGCACTGGGACATGGTGAACATTCAGCGGCCGGAATACGGCGGTGGAGAAATTTATTTCGACGGGAAACTAATCCGGCGCGACGGCGAATTTCTTCCGAAGCAGTTGCGCTCGCTAAACAGAAACTAAACTCAGCGCTGGCCCAGATGCCGCAGCGCAGCGTCTTTCCCAGCGCGAAAAGCGCTCCAGCGAGTTTACGATTGGTTCGCGCCGGACCAATCAGATTCAGCTGCATCATGCCGATATTGTCGCCGCTGTCGCTGAGCTGCAGATTTGCAATCTCGAATAAGGGCGCAGCCTCGGCTGAACCGGGTACAGCACCCGGCAACTGTACGATCACCTGTTTGGAGTTTGAGTTCAGGATAATCGAGTCCGCTGCTAGCCGAGGCGCCGGATAGAGAGGTATTGACCGGCAAGGCTTGCAAGTGATTGAGGTCAGATTCTTTAACTTTTTTCGAAACTTCAGCTCGGAAAATCCGTAGAAGATGATGATGAAAACAACACACTAGGAGTGTGCTGCCCTGCATAACTGCCTATCGTTTAAGGAGAAACACAAGAATATTTTTAATCCGATTGGTGCTCGGCGAGATTTGGCATGAATACTGACACGGAAAAGCCTATGTGAAGGCGCGCGATCCCTCCATTGATTTTTTGGGTAGAAAAGTAAAGCGTGGCCGGCCGCGAATACGTACGGCCGCATACTGGCGCAAGTATTACGCGCTGAAACAGCGGCAATGGCGTGCTGCCCACTCACGCACCAAAATAGGTAAGAAAAATTTGGCTAAGAGCAGATGAGTTTGAGAGTTCGGAACCCAATGTTGCAAAGGCAAGACTGAACGACAGTTCCCCCCAGTCGCCAACAGAGTTTCCGCGCGGAATCCCGATCACTTCTTCTGAGTACTTCGGTCCGCCGGAACGCTGCCTCTCAAGTTGGGCCTTCGCCTGCACGGCTCGCAGTCGGGTTTTTATACAGTCATGCCAATGAAACAGCTTAACAGGTACGGAACGGTTCTAACGGGATCTAATAACTCTCGACAAAACATCTTGACATAAATTCTTGACAAAAAGCTTGACAACCTGCCGAGATTTTTCGTAATCACGCCGAAAACAAACCTCAACCGTGCCGGATCAGACTTCCCGCCGACGCCTTTTGGCTTCGCTGTCAGAGCGTCGGTTCCGGTCAATCCGCAAAGAAAGTAAACTCCTCATGCATCCAATCGTTCCCCCTGCAACCGCGATTGCACCCGGAAAACGAAAAATCGAAATCCGGACTAGTGACGCGAACCAGCCCCACCTGAAATTCGTCGTGAGCTACCGCGAGGCTGCAAAACGCAAACAAAAGGCTTTTGAAACGGAAGAAGAAGCGATCGAGTTCGCACGGACTAAAAATCCGAATTTTCGACGTGATATCCAAGGCACAGAGGTTCAAGCATCTGCACGTATGTCGCTGGATTGCACGAACAGGCTCAACGCTCGTGGCAAAACGATAAAAGATGCGACAGGCTTTTTCATTCAACATCTAACGGCTGATGAGAAGTCATGCACCGCGACAAAGCTCGTTGATGAAGTTGTCGCGGCTAAGCAAAAGGAGGCCGCTTCACCCTTTGATATCGACGATCTTCGGTCTCACTTGACGATCTTTGGCAAAAGATTCGGTAGCCAGCCGGTCGCAACGATTACGAGTACGGAGATCGACGATTGGCTGCGCTCGCTCAACGTCTCCATAGTCACACGGAATCGTTACCGGCGGCTGATTATGCTGGCGTTCAACGTTGCCGTGCAACGCGGATACACTGATTCTAATCCAGTCTTTGGTCGGTTCGTCGTAAGCCGACCTGTTTAGGTTATAGCGACGGCTCATCTGATGACTAAATACCTTCTCGCATCCGCGATCATAGGTGGTTGTTCCGCCATGTTCATTTTGCGCTCAATCAAGACCGCCAAAGACCGGCGTGATAGCAATCGGATTTACCAATTTCTCTGCCGGAGCGTTCAAGATGGACAGTACAGGTTCCGGAGCTCAGAAGCGATTTCTGCGGTAACTAACCTGCACGTAGCCCGTATCGCGGAGTTGTGCAGCAAGCATGGCCATATTGAAAGGAAGGAACAGCATCGTCATACGTGGCGTGTCAGTTCCGCCGAATCGCACCATGCTGTGAATCGCGTTTACGATGAAGCGGCCAACATGGTCGAAACGCCCGAGCAAACCGGGCAATTCAAAGACTGGTAGTGCGGATCACATTTCGGATTTTGATCAGATAGAAATAGCCCACTCGTGAAGCGCGATGGCTCAGGGCCGTCTGACTCTTCAAGAAAAAAGGGGCAATTCTTCGTTCAGGCGCTATTTATCACGGCCATTTGTCGAACAATTTCCCGCCCCAACTGTGCGAGTGTAAACATTAAAATTTTTGTACCACGCAAATGACCCACACATGAATGCCTCGCCTCAGACCTGTCGTTCATTTCTTCTCGCCTCTAGGATTTCGCGCCATTTCTTCCTGAATTCTGCGCGCCGCCTCTCCTCCGCCGCTTCGCGTTGTTTCTTGAAATACGATCCTGCATACTCTCCAAGCGACGCTCGCGCATCCGTCTTCGCAGCTGCTTTCGATTGCCCAGGGAAACGCTGCGCCATCTTGCGCGGTGGACGACCGGCCTTCAGATCTTGCTTGTTCCGATCGCAAACTTCGCGCATCGACACATATTTGCGACCGAGAAAAGTAAAATCGGTCAACTTCCCCAGCCTAACCAGTTCCCCAACCCGCTTCGTGCTCACACCAAGAAGTAGCGCCGCCTGGGCGTGATTGAGCAGGCCCCTCTCCCCTATCATCGCCTCGCTCATTTTTTCCACCTGTTGCCGCGCCTCCTCGCGAGCAGCAGCTCGATTCTCCGGTGCCGCTTGCAAAGCGAACGTTGATGAGACAATCGTGCTCATTCCAATACCGGGAATTGACGTAATCGTAATGCTAGCCGCGTATTTGCCGACGACAAGGAAATTGCAGACCCCAGGCAAATCTGAAGGCATTGGAAATCCAGAAAGTAAGCGCGCAGCTTCAACTGAGCAAACCCGCACGCTCGTCGAGAATCGGTAAAGCTGCGCAGGCCAAATTAGCAGCAACACCCGTCACGCTTCCGTGGATTCGTGTGAGCGGACAAATTTTCGTTGCTGATGCCAATCGCGAGGAGATCGGGCGCTTTATTTCCGTGGTGAAGAACCCTATCCGTTTCTGTCGAATTCGAATCTGTGATAGGCACTGGCCGGAAACTGGGCCCGGCATGATCGGCCGGTCCGCTTGGCCAAACATCGACGAGCCTGTTGCTAATTGCTAATGCCCGCCTAATTTTCCGAAGTTTGCGTATGCTGCGCCCGAAATCCACAATTTCTGCCGTCACACCGAGAAAGATTTTGCTACTGCTTTCCTGTCTATTCCTGGTAAGCGCAGCGGTTTTCGGAGTGGTGGGCAGCTACAAAGTGGATGTGCTGCGCAAAGATTTGGCGAATGCGATTGCCGCCCGCGATGCCGCTGAACTTCGGCGGGTGACTCAGGAAACGGAACTCAAGACCCGCGAAACCGCCGTGGCGGGTGCAGAAGCAAAAATCGCGGAGGCAGAAAACAAAGCGACAAAAGCTCAAACAGAACTCTTGAAACTGCAGAGCGAGAAGGCGGACCTGGAAAGCAAATTGGACGCTAGTCGAAACGAGATTGCTTCCCTGCAAAAGCGAATCGGAGAAGGACGCCCAGCAGTCAGTCCTTCGCAAAATTCGGAAACCGCATCAAAGCCTGAGCAGCAACGGACAACTCCACGACCGTCCGCACAAATTGCACAAGAGTCTGTCGAAGAAGCCACGCCCCCTCCGCCGCCACAACCGAAGCGCCGGAAAATTGCGCCTAGCAAGACACCAGAGGTCGCAAGTACCCCACAAATCACTTCGTATTCTTCGGCGAAAGCCCTCGCGACCTTCACACCTCTTCCGAAGTATCCATCCAGGGTACGTTCGCCCGGCGTTACGGGAATTGGAGTTTGCATTGTGTCGGTTGATCCAGCGAGCGGCAATGTAACTGGAGCTTCAATGGAGCGAAGCACTGGAGACTCGACCTTGGATAAATCCGCGGTCAATGCGTTCCGAAAGTGGCGATTTAGACCTGGGACCGTCTCGAAGGTTAGGATTCCTGTCGAGTTTACAATGACCGGCGCCTCGCCTTAGCTGAGGCGCAGAATCTTCCTAATCGGATAATACCGCGACTGATGCACGCCACAATTGGCCGCGGCATAAACCTGAAGGTCACGCTCGCAACAAGGCTATTCTTAACGGATAACTGCCCCTGACTTTCTGCCGTAACCTCGCCTCTTCTGAAGCAACGCCTTCGCTGCGCGAAAATTATCGGGGCCGTGGCCATCGACGGGCAAAACAAGCTCCAACTTTTTTCGTGCCTCTTTAAACGTCAGGAACGTGAAACGTTTTCTCATGGGTGCAATATGTTTGTCAACGCACGGGTCAGCTTGGACTTAGGTCCTACATGGCAGGCGCCCGCGCGGGGAAATTTACTTTGATGGCAAATTGGTCCGCCGCTAAACGGCATGCAGCTCCAGCAGCTCGCTATCGCCGCTGGCGGTAAGTCGGACATTTGCGACATCAAAGACAGGTGCTTGTTCGACGACGCCCGGACCGGCACCAGCCAACTCCACAGAAACTTGCCTAGAAGCCGGATTGAGAACGACTCCGGTTATTTCAAATGACGTTGAAAATTCCACCTTTGCCATCTGGAAGTCTGCCGTAACCTGCACACGGGCCTTTCCTTGCTCCGACGGAGCAAGCTGGAGCCCGGCGACACTGTCTGACCCCGAAATCGGCTGCAAGCCTGTAACCTCAAATGAAGGCAAAGCAATGTCGACTGATTGCTGCGCTAGTTCCTGTGGCTGACGGCTTGATTTGATAAGCTGGACTGTTCCCAGACCAGAGTCTGCAGGTTGAATTTTAACGATTTCGAATGCCACCTGCGGATGAGTCCGAGGTTCGGAACGCTGCGATGAGGCAAGGCGCATCGTTACGATCTTTGATGCAGGTCGCACTTGTAAAGTATGCACCTTGAAAGTTGGTGTTAGTCGTACAGAGACGATCTCAAAGGAGAAAGTGAGCTGTACGGGCGTGTGTGCGGCAGAAACAGGAAGCGGTGCCTCTCCCGCGAGTGGCACTTCGCCGCGTTGGAATTGTTCAGATTGTTCAGGCATGGTCAAAGATGTGGGTGCTTGCGAAGATACAGGTGCGTTGGAAATATCTGGAGAATAAGATGCGACCACAGCGACCCCAGCAACTGCGGGAGGTTGCATCGCGGAAATCGGCATTTGGTCAGCAACGAATCGGCCTTGATCGGTCGGTTCGAACTGAGGCTCTACGTTGGACTCAATCGCGGGCGCTACAGTCCCTTCCGCAACCTCGGAGAGTTCGCTCGGCTTTTCTGCTGGCTCGGGCACTTGCGCAATCGGTTGGCCTTGATCGATCGCTTCGAATTGAGGCTGCTCCGCAGGCTCAGTGACGGCTGCCTGAGCGGCCGGTGGTAAGGCACTCGCCTCTTCCGTTGGTGGCGGCACTTGCGCGATTGCTTGCTCCTGCGCAAGCGGTTCCTTCCTAGCGGCTGCCGCTGCTGCTGCTGCCTCCATAGCTGCCGTAGCGCCCACATCAGCGACTGACGATAACGGAGTTGATTTTTCCATCGGCGCGGCGGGCCTCGTCTCGAACTCCGGCGTCGTCGGAAGTGCATCTGGCGTGTTCAGGCGATATGTACGACCCACTGAATCTCCGTCGAGCGGCCCGACCCGCCTGTGAAAAGCGCTGCCGGCTGCCGCTAGTTCGTGCGACCCGGACCCCGAAAAGGGGCTCGATGCAGTTAACCGCGCAGAAATCTGCCGCGGGCCGCCAAAAAAGCCGTTGCCCGGCGCAGCACCCGTTTCTGGCGCCGCAGCAGCAGGTTTAAGGCTGGGCGGCGTGAGAAAAGACTTCGCTTGCCAGCGATCGGAAACATCAAATGTGTATCGGCGACTGAGGCCCGGCACGAGCACCCAAGCCAACAGAAAAATACCGACCAGCAACAGTCCGCCGACGAGCCATGTTCGGGGGCTGGCCACTTTAAGCCCAGCGACACCAATTCTCGAGGCTGCTGCAATTGTGTTGGCCAGCGCTCGGCTGACTGCGGTCTGGGACGGCTTTGTCCCAGCAACCGGCGCCTGCGTAGCTTTTGCGGTAGATACAGATGAAGCAGCCGCGGCAGTCTGGGCGGGCGAAGCACCTGCGCCTGCCGATTGTATTGGAGAAGACGTTTGTGCTGGCTGATCGCTTGTTTCTCCCGTAAGCGGTTCGTGTGAGGTTGAAACAGCAGCCTGTGCTTCCAGCCCTTGCGATCGTGTAGCCACGGGGTCTGCCACGGAGCCCGAGGAAGCAATGGTTTCGGCCTTCGCCGTCTCTCCTTGCTTATTTGCAGCAGCAACGCTGGCAGGAATAGGACTCGGCTCAACTGCCGGAGCGCCACCGCTGTCTGTCTGCGAAGCAACGAGACTACCGGCGTCAAACGCAGCCGCGGAAGCAACTTCTGGAGCTTGCATCCAACCAACGTCATAAAGGGCGTCGGCAAAAATATTATTCAGAGGTTGCGAATAAATCTTCTTCGCTGATGCGACCCAGTCGGCCGCCTTCTCTTGGTTGTTATGTTTAAACTCCCAAGCCGCCTGCGCATAATAAAGAGCCGGCGTATCTCCAGTGAACTGGAATTGTTCCATCATTGACTGGGCCCGACTCTCTTTCCCCTCCAGCAGAAGCGTCATGTAAATCTTGAATTTGATCAGCTCCGCCGCCTGATTTTTGTCACCACCGGGCGTTCGCTCAAATAGGCCCTCGAAACGCTCTCGCGCCTTCGCGTAATCTTTTTTCTTAAAAGGAACCTGCGCGAGATTGTACTGCGCCTCACGGAATTTCGGATCCAGTTTGGCCGCTTTTTTGAAGGCAGTCTCCGCCTGGTCGAATTCCTGCTGAGCCATCAAAATTTCCCCACGTAGATTCAGAGTCGCGGGTTGATTCGGTTCCGCCTGATCCGCCTCATTAATTACCTTTCGAGCCGCCGCAAGGTCACGCTGGCGTAGCGCCTGTTGCGCCTGCTCGAATTTCGCCCGAGCTATGGCCTTTGCTTTTTCTTTGCGCTCGCCTGCCGTCATTAGCGGCATAGAGGCCCTTCCTTCGCCACTCGGTCTTTCTACCCAGCCCGTTTCGTAGAATGATTCCACAAACAGTTTGTTCAGTTGGGGCGAAAAATTCTTCTCGGCGACCGCTATCCAGTCTTTCCCTTCCTTCTCGTTCTTGTGCTGGAGCGCCACAGCTGCTTTGACGTAATCAACAGCCGGCGTATCGGACGAAAGCTCCAGCTTAGCCAGAATGGAATCGACCATGTTCTCTTTTCCTTCCAGCAGATAAGTGAGCAGGATCTTGTATTGAATAAGCTGGGTCGCTTCGCTCGCTAGATCGGATTGACTGCTCGAAAGCAACTTTTGAAAACGATTCCGCGCCTCCGCCCAATTTTTTTGGAGAAATGGAATTTCTGCCAGATTAAACCGCGCGTTCCAAAATTTGGGATCGATCCGGTTTGCCTCCAGCAACGCCGCTTCAGCTTTATCGTAAATGCCCTGTCGCATCAGGATCACACCGCGCAGATTTTGCGAGGCCGCGAGATCGGGCTGGCGAGCATCGATGGCGTCAAGTTCCTTTAGCGCTTGCGAAAAGTTGTTCGCTTCGAACTCACGGAACGCTTTGTTGTACATTTCTTCCAATTCCGTTTTCGTCGGCGCGACATTGTCCGCTGCAAATGAACTAAACGCCAAGGCTATAACCGCAGTGATCTTCCAAATTCTCATGAGGCTAGGACTGAAGCTTCGTTCGACCCTTCTGACAAGTGGAAAGTTGCATGATCTTCAGCCTCTTTCGGAAAAATCGCCACAATTCAAATTCGCGACGATTCGCAATCCCTCTAGGGTTAGATGCGGATGCACTGCGTGAATCTCCGGCAATTCTCGAGCGATGAGCTGCGCATATCCGCCGGTCGCGACGATATGAACTTTTTTGCGCGGAAACTGTTCTGCGCGGATGCGCGCAAGGATCTCGCGCACTAGCCCACGATAACCAAACACTGCGCCGGACAACATCGCTTGAATTGTCGATCTGCCGATAGCGCGGGGCGGCTCTCTTAACGAGAGCCTCGGCAGGAGCGCAGTCCGTTGGTACAGAAAATTAGTCATCGCTTCGAGTCCCGGTGCGATCACACCGCCAATATAAGTGCCGCGGTCGGAAATGACGTCAAAAGTTACTGCCGTGCCGAAATCAACAACGACAGCCGGAAATCCATAAAGCGCGCAAACGGCCGCAGCATTGGCCAGCCGGTCCGCTCCGATTGTTTCGGATTTGGGATAATCGACTCCCACACCAAGTTTCAATCGCGGAGTCAGCCAAAGCAATTTCGCTTTCAGTGCTGCCTGTTCGACGACCCGATCTTTTGGGGGCACAACGGAAGAAACAATGAATATATCGATCTTCTGCTCGCGACGCTTGTCAGAATTGTGCCGCTTTATGAAGCGATGAAGAAATGCCACGTTGAATTTGGCGGTTGCGATCCGCGTCGGATGGCCAAGTCGCGTCTGCGTAGCAAATGCAAGTTTCGTAAACGAATTGCTAATATCAATCAACAGATACCTTGATGCGCGAGCCACGTAAGCAATGCAGACATGGGATCGTTTCACGCGTCAAGTCTGTCCTAGCCATCCTGCAGCAAAGCTTGCGACTCTTTTGTCAACCAGCTAGCGTTTGCTGGTGAGAAAACTGGTGCATCGCCCGCGTCGTTTGCGGCGTTCCCCTGCTTTACGCAATCTCGTTCGCGAAACACAATTAAGCGCGCACGATTTCATTCTCCCGCTGTTTGTCAGCGAAAAGATCGACAAACGACGAGCAATCCCCAGTATGCCTGGCGTTTTTCAGCTGCCTGTAAAGGAAATTGCCGACGAAGCCCGGCGCGTTCAGGACCTCGGGCTGCAAGCCATTTTGCTTTTTGGAATCCCAGCCAAAAAGGACGAGCAAGCGAGCGGCGCTTACTCTGAGGACGGCGTGGTTCAAGAAGCGTTGCGCGCGATCAAATCAAAATGTCCGGAGTTGGTCGCCATCACCGATGTCTGCTTGTGCGAATACATGAGCCACGGCCACTGCGGCGTCACGCGCATTGACGGCGATCACTTCCATGTTCTCAACGACGAGACTGTGGAACTTCTGGTAGAAACGGCGCTCTCTCATGCTGCGGCCGGCGCGGACATGGTGGCGCCGAGCGACATGATGGACGGGCGCATCGGCGCAATTCGCGAGGCGCTCGACGCAAATAGTTTCGATCAAGTTGGAATCCTGAGTTACGCGGCCAAATTCGCATCGTCATTTTACGGACCGTTTCGCGAAGCCGCCGAAAGCCCGCCGCGATTTGGCGATCGCCGTTCTTACCAAATGGACTTTGCAAACGCAAACGAAGCGCTACGCGAAGTGGCCCTCGATATTGACGAAGGCGCAGACATCGTGATGATCAAACCCGCTCTGCCGTACATCGACATCTTGTGGCGCGTTCGTAAGCGTTTTGGCAAACCTACCGCCGTTTATCACGTGAGTGGTGAGTACGCGATGGTCAAGGCCGCGGCGAAAAAAGGCATTCTGGATGAGCGCGCGGCTGTTCTCGAAATCATGATTGCCCTTAAACGCGCAGGCGCAGACATCATCGTCACTTACTGGGCGCGCGAACTCGCGAACTGGACACGGGAGTGACTTACGCTCACAGCGAAATTATTGGGGTTATGGCAAGCGCATCAGTGCGGCCGACAGCCGCAGCTATGACTTATATCTGCACGAGCAAATTGTGCCCGGTCATTTCCTTTGGCTGCGGCAGGCCGAGTAAAAAGAGAAGCGTGGGCGCAACGTCGGCAAGGATCCCGTCTTTGCAGCGGAGTTGTGCCGAGTCTCTGGCGACATAAATGAAGTGCACAAGGTTGCTGGTGTGCGCGGTATTGGGTGATCCGTCAGGGTTGCACATCTGCTCGCAATTCCCGTGGTCCGCTGTGACGAGGCATTTGCCGTCGAGCTCGAGAAGCTCCCTCATGATGCGACCAACACATTCATCCACGGTTTCGACCGCCTTGATTCCGGCCCTGACGATTCCAGTATGCCCAACCATGTCGGGATTGGCAAAGTTGAGAATGATCAAATCGTAATTGGCCACGCGCGCCAGAAGTTCATCGGTGACTTCGAATGCGCTCATTTCCGGTTTTAAATCGTAGGTCGCAACCTTGGGCGACGGGATGAGTTTCCGATCTTCTCCGGGAAACGGTTTCTCGATTCCGCCATTAAAGAAATAGGTGACGTGGGCGTATTTTTCCGTCTCGGCAATGCGCAATTGCGACTTGCCGGCCGCGCTCACCACTTCGCCTAAAATGTGCGCGAGCTTTTCCCGCCCAAAAATGAACGGTGTTGTATAAGTCGCATCGTATTCGGTAAGCGTGACGAAGTGAACTTTCGGCCAAACTTCGCGATCGAAGCCATCGAAGTCTTTTAGCAAAAACGCCTGCGACAGCTGCCGTGCCCGATCGGCGCGGAAATTGAAGAACAAAACAACGTCGGCATCGCGGACGCGCTGTTCGTTGGCATAAGAAAAAATCAACGGCGGCATGAACTCATCGGTTTTACCGTTTCGGTATTGTCGATCTATTGCGGCAGAGGGCGATGATTTGCAGACTTCACCGCGCCCGAGG
>QHNV01000204.1 GCA_003218535.1 Verrucomicrobiota bacterium | reverse complement strand
TTCGCCCGAGTAGCGGCCGATACTGGACGTTTTCCTGCTTGCGCTGCAGGGCGTGCACGCGTCCCTGACAATATGGCAGAAAGACGTGTTTCCAGACTATCGATTTGACGACGAATTGAGACGGCTTCTTCTAAAGCCTTAACAGATATATCCATAGGTCGTCACATAGCCGGAGTTAGCCAGGATGGCAACTAACTTTTATTACAACTTGGACGCTGAAGTTCTGATGGCTAGGGTTGCCATGAACGACATCGACGTAATAACTCGGAAAAGAACGAGTGTTCGCGAAGCTACAAGTTGATGTTAGATCGTTTCTTGAGGTGACAAAATCCAGTACCATCACGCAGCCTGAGCGGGTTCAACACATGTTCGGGTCCATCGCCAGGCGCTATGACCTGGCGAATCACATCCTCAGCTGCGGCGCGGATTTTTATTGGCGCAACCGCGCAGCCCAAATCGTCGCAAATTGGAATCCAAAAGAAATCATCGATCTGGCGACCGGAACAGGCGATCTAGCGCTGGCGATCCAGCGGAAACTACCGGAGTCACAAATCGTTGGAGCCGATTTTCTGCCTGAAATGCTTGAGATCGCAAACCGGAAAGGACTGCGCCAAACCATCGTTGCTAACGCGATGAAATTGCCATGTGCTGATTCTTCTTTCGATTGCATCACCGTGGCCTTCGGTCTGCGCAATATGGAGAATTGCGGCGCAGCCTTGCGAGAAATGGCGCGTATTCTTCGCAAAGGTGGGCATCTTCTTATTCTTGAATTTTCTCTGCCTCGATTTTCAATCTTGCGAGCTGCTTATCGTTTTTATCTGCATCGGTTCTTGCCGATTCTTGGTTCTTTGCTAACCCGCCACAAAGACGCATATGCTTATCTCGGTGAATCGATTGAGGAATTCCCCAGGGGCGAGGCCATGGTTCGATTGCTAGAAGCCAACGGCTTTCGCAATGCTGCTGCCCGACCACTCAGCAGTGGGATTGTCACGATCTACACCGCCGAGAAGCAGTCAATGCCGTAGCAGCGGCTGCTGACCGCCGGAGTTGGGCGATCACGGCGTCGCCGTCGCGCTGGGAGAGACGCTGGCACTGGCGCTAGGAGAAGGGCTTCCGGGTGCCGCCGCCAGCGGCAATAGGAAAGTATTAAAATCGGCATCACTGATGACGAAAGCCCCCTCGCGTTCCTCCGCCCGCGCAGACCATGTTGCATTATCAGCCTTGCCGCCAATTAGCAGCTTGTGCGCATTCTTGTCGTCCGGCGACGTAGTAAACGTGATCGCGAGCTGTGGTTTTTCGAGGCCGTGCTGCGCAACCGCGCCGCCGGGAAGCCATCGGACCGCGTGCAAGTTCGACAAACTGGTTAGCAACGATTGCAAGTTCGCCTGGTTGATCTGGCCGGTTCCTTTTACCCAGGTCCATTGGCCTTTTGCGTCACGTGCAAGCACCGATTCGGATTTCGCGCTCACGCTCAGTCGATGAATCTGTTCCGGCTTAAATTTATAGATGGCCAAATCCTGCCATTGCACGGGATCGGTGAAAATTTGATCGAGCAGGCTGCGGCGGACGGCGACGACAAAAGGCTCATCAGTAAGCCGCGCATAAACATTTTCGCCCTGTGTCTTTCCGAAGGCGATTGTAGCAAAGGGTTGCTCGCCGGCTTTCGTTTCGGCCGTGTTTTCCGAAGCAAACGAACTGAGTGTCAACTGCAGTTGCGGTTTATCGAGGCCGTACTTCGGCAAATTGGAGGCGACGTCCTCGACAAAGTTTGTGACTCGCTCATTTTGCAGCGTGTCGATTACGCGCCGGACCTCGCTCGAATTTGCGGGCGCGTTCTTGCGACTCGCGATGGTCCAATTATTGTCTTTGCGCGCCAAAACGATCTTGTTTCTTCCAGGAACATCAATGGTGATTCGATCGAGAATGTTCGTGTCGATCCGGACCAAATGACGGTCGCGCAGATCGTCCGGTTTCGTATTGAGAATCTCTTCGACCTTCTTTGGGAGGGTGTAAACGAATCCGCGCGCTGCGGATCGGACGTACAGTTGATCCTTTTCCTTTTCTGGCACGGCTCCGATTTGCAGTAACTGACCTTGTTTATCCTCTGACGTGAACAGCGTGATTGCCCCGCGTGGCTCTGTTAACCCGTACCCACGAAGATCGCCGCGGTCGTCCGCCACGAATTGCTGAATGCGAGCGGTCGTGATTTGCGCGATCAGGTCGGCAATCTTTTGGTCATCGCCACGGGCTTGCAGCGGTTTCACAATCTGCCAGTGATCGCCTGTCTTTTGAAGATCGATTTCGCCAGCAGGGGTCTTTAAAAGCAGACGCGACACCTGGGCGGTGATAAGGTCTGTCAGTTTCCGGTCGCGAAAATCCTCCGGTTTTTTATCGATGTCGTTTCTAACCGATTGTCCGGCAAGAAAGGTTTCCTTCGAATTCTCAAAGCGCACATACATCTTAGCTTCGAGCGCAGCGTCTTTTCCAAATAAGATTTCCGGCAGCCCTTCCTGACCGGTCAATTTCAGCTTTAGCTTCGGCTTGGCCAGACCGTACTCACTCAGTCTATTTTTGTCGGCCTCGACTTCTTTCGCCGAAATCGTCGCGTCTTTTCGCCAGTTCTCCAAATCCGACAAGAAATTTTCGATCAACGACCCATCGGCCTGATCTTTGATCGGTGTCTCAAGGCGCCATTTGTTGTCGCGCCGTCGCATTGCGATCTTCTCGTCGCCGTTTTGAATGACAATGCCGTTGATCTTGGTCCGGTCGAAGTTGATGACATTTTGAGCCTGCCGTTTGGCTTCCTCGGTGCTCGGCTGTTTCATTTCAATGAACCTCAAGTAGGCGAAAGCGCCGAGCGCAATAACGGCTAAAACAAGAGTGGTTCTCCAGTTCATAACCGATTCGAACGGATCAAACCCGGCGCTGCCACCAAACTACGGCGCCGATTACTGCTGGAATGAGCGGCATGAAGATCAAAATGATCCAGCGAAAATTGCGCAATGAGTCTTCGTTGAGGGTGAAGACCAGGGGCTTTGGAATCTTTGGCGCGATACCGATCAATTGCTCCCGGCTTAGCAACCAATTCACGCTTCCAGAGATAAAATCGAGCGCCTGCTGATCCTGAGTGACTGCATTATCCTGGACGAACGCTGCGTTGCTTACCGCTACCAGCCGCGCTGAGTTCACCTGCACGCGCTCGTCCGCGCTGGCGCCTTTCTCGACTGCGGCTCCGATGGTTAGCGGGGTATCGCTGTTTCTCTTCGCGTCCGCCTGAAGCTTTGCCTGGTCGTCGGTATTATAATCGGTTTCGGCAAAGTATCCTTTCTCGGCCTGGATCAACGGGTCGATCCGGATATTCGCAGCACGCACGCGGTCCGGCTCAAGCGTAAGGGAGGATGTGCCGCCAAAGAACAGTGCTCGGACATCAGCCAGGCGTTTTGTGACCGGACTGCCGCCCAAAAAATGCGCCTGCACATCTCGTGTAAGCGCGACCTCTTCAATGCCGGTCCGCAAAAACACCATTAGCCGGTCGTCATTTACTTTCACGCCGAGCTCGTTGAGAAATCCGTCCAGTTTTGGGGTTTTGGCCGAAGGATCGAGAAGAAGCAGTATCCGTCCCTGTTTGTCCCAGAAATCTCGCAACAATTTCAGTTCGCGATCGGAGAGATCGTATTGCGGCCCAAACATCAGAATCGTTTTCAGTTCCGGGGGAATCGCATCGAGATTGAAGAGATTCAGTTCCTGGAATTTGATGTTTTCGTTTTCGATGAATGTCTTCAGGATCGTGATGGTGCTGTTGTCCGAGAGCGGTGGTTCCTTGTGACCGACCACGTAACCGAGCGTATTTTTCTTCCCTTCCACTAGATCCATCATCGCGCTGGTGATGGCTTGCTCTCCTTTAAACGCGCTGACGCGTGGCCCTTCGCCCAACGCCATGCCGCTTTGGTCGATATCAGCCATCTCGGACGCCTTGACCGTCTTGTTGCGTCCCTGGTAATCGAGCACTAAAAGACTTTCGTCGGTGACCACCTTGTACTTGTCGAAGACCTCTTTCGCCCTCGAAAGATTGCGCTCGGGATCGACGTGTTCGATGTCGATCTTTCCTTTTCCCGCGTATTGATATTCTGTCAGCAAATTCTGCACGTCCCCGGTAATCGGCGTATTAGGCGAAAAGAAAACTGTGATGCGCATCTTGCCTTTAATAGTCTTGAGGAAACGCTTCGTTTTGTCCGAAAGCGCATATTTTTGATCGCGGGAAAAATCCCAGCGCTTGTAATGTTTGAAGGCGATGGAATTGACTGCTAGCGCCAGAAACAAAATCAGAACGATCTGTGCCAGAACATTAAAGCCGATCTGAAGCCGGCGAATCTTTTTGGGCCGCGCAGGCTGCTCTGTCGCTTCAGCCATTGATCAAAGCCTCCATTTTCGAGATTGAAAAGCCTGATAGGTAAGA
>QHNV01000163.1:4448-20894 GCA_003218535.1 Verrucomicrobiota bacterium | reverse complement strand
CTAGGGAAAGTCAACTCAATGAAAGGAACCCCATGAGACGAATAACTATTGTTCTTGTTTGCGCAATGATCGCGCCGTTCGCATTCGCGCAAACAAAGACTAAGAAGACTGAGCAAACGACCGCGACACAGCCGGCGGCCGCAGAAACTGCAACGACTTATACTGCCGGCGTTGTGACAACATATCAACCTGGCAAGACGATTGTGGTCAATAGCACCCAAGGACCGGTTAGCTTCGCGCTGGGCACATCTGCGCGAATCGTGAATTCAGCCGGTAATGTAGTCACATCGGCGCTCAATCCGGGCCAACGTGTCCGCGTTTATTACACAGGCACTGGCGAGAAACGTGCGGTCGAGCGAGTGGTTGTCGAGGATTAAGCAAAAAAGTTAATAACTGCGTAGTCGCAGATGTGGGGAGCTTTCTGCCTTGTTGGGGGTAGAGGCTTCGTAGTGCAGTTGTCTGGGCGAGGCAAACTGCGCTATCCCCGCCAATGGTGGTTCAAATGAGCGCAATTGCGCGCCCGCAGGGAGGCATCCGAAACAACCACGCCCCGCGAAACAGCTACGGATAGTCAAATCAATGAAAGGGAACCCATGAGACGAATAACTATTGCTCTTGCTTGCGCGCTGATTGCTCCTTCGGCATTCGCACAGACCGTAGCAAAGACTTCTGGTGTTCAGCACACGGGCCAGACGCAGCGAGCGCCTACGCAGATGACCACCGGAGCGGTGATGATCGGCACGGTGACCGCGTTTAACGCCGGCACAAGACCCATCGAGCCCCCCTCGCCGATCGTTGTGCAGTCTTCGCCCGACGCCAAGCCAGTATCGTACATGCTCGCTAAAAAGGTTCGCTATGGCGACAAAGACGGCAGGGCCATTGACCCGCATCTGATCCGACCGGGTACTCGCGTGAGTCTGGGTTTTGATCGCAGAGGTAGGGTCGCACGGATCATTGTGGTTGAGAGAGAATAAGCGGAGACTGACTTCGCTTAGCTTTGAAGGCCGCAGGGCACCTCCTGCGATGGAAGAGGGAGACTCTGTCGCGATAACGGACAGCGCACTGGTGTTCTAACATTTGCGTTCCAAGCGCAAATCGCGGAAAATTGCCCAATGTCTTTGGATCTAAAGGAAATTATCGCTGCGCGATTGGGCGAAAATTATCAGCTTCATGAGCGACATGTGAACCGCACGCTCGTGGCTGCACAGCGCATAATCGGGTTCGACAAGATCTATGCCCGCGCTGAGGGCGCGTACCTGTATGACATGGATAACCAGCCGTATCTGGATTTTCTGAGCGGTTACAGCGTTTTCAATATCGGACGAAATCATCCAGCAGTGAAGCAGGCGATTCGCGATGTGCTTGATCTGGATCTGCCAAACATGGTGCAGATGGATTGCTCGCTTCTCAGCGGATTGCTAGCTGAAGCCCTGGTGAAACGGACACCGCCGCATCTGGACGCGGTGTTCTTCTGCAATTCCGGCACCGAAGCGATGGAAGGCGCGCTCAAATTCGCCCGCGCCGCAACCGAACGAAAACGCATTGTATCGCTGGCCAGCGCGTTTCACGGCCTGACGATTGGTTCGTTGTCGTTGATGGGTTGCGAAAGCTTTACCGAAGGCTTCGGACCGTTGATGCAAGGCTTCGACGCGCGCGTGCCGCTCGACAACATCGATGAATTGGACCGCCAACTTCGTTCGCGCGATGTGGCGGCGTTCGTGATCGAGACCGTTCAGGGGAAAGGCTGTCAAACTTCGAAGACTGATTTCTTCATTCGCGCGCAGGAGCTTTGTCGAAAATATGGAACGCTCTTGGTTTCCGATGAAGTCCAAACTGGACTCGGTCGCACGGGCAAAATGTTTGGGTTCGAGCATTGGAAACTCGAGCCAGATATCATGACCCTGGCGAAAACGTTGAGTGGCGGCTACGTGCCATGCGGCGCGATCATAACCCGACGCGACATTTACCAGAAAACGTTTTCACGCATGGACCGCTGCGTTGTTCATTCGACAACGTTCGGCCGAAACAATCTCGCCATGGCGTGCGGACTCGCTGCGCTGGAAGTGATCGATCAGGAAAATCTCATCGAGCGCGCGGCGAAAATGGGCGCGTTGCTGATAGAGAAGATCGACAATCTTCGGGCCAAGCATTCGTTCATCAAGGAGGTGCGCGGCAAAGGGCTCATGATCGGCATCGAGTTTCATGAGCCGAGCGAGTTCAAGCTCAAGATGGCGTGGAAACTTCTGCATAAGATCGACAAGGTGCTCTTCGCGCAGATGATCGTGACCCAGATGCTGAGCCAGCATCGCATTCTCACCCAGGTAGCCGGTCACGCCATGGACGTGATGAAAATTTTGCCGCCACTGATCATTGGCGAAAAGGAAATCGACATGTTTGTCAGCGCGCTCGACGACGTTCTCACTGAGTGCCGTAAATTCCCTGGGCCGATTTGGGAACTTGGAAACAATTTCGTCCGTGCAGCGCTCGGTTCAAAGAGAGCTGTTGGGTCGCGCTCCGCTGTTTCCGCCTAGACTACAGAGCAAGCGCCGCGCGTATCCTACTTTATCATTGTCGATCTGTCTCTGGGGCGTACGTTGTACAAAAGAAGGGAGAATATTATGAGCACTGTAGTTGCTGAAGAGAAGAGGACTGAAACAAAACTGAATCAACTCGAACAACTGAAGAAATTTACCAAAATCGTCGCTGACACCGCCGACTTTGAATCGATGAGACAATTTAAGCCGCAGGACGCGACGACGAACCCGAGTTTGGTTTACGCTGCGACGCAAAAACCTGAGTACGCACATTTGCTCGAGGAAGTCCTGAACGATCGCAAGAAATCCGGCCTGAGCGGTGCGTCGCAGATCGAGGACATCTGTGATCATTTGCTGGTGCACTTTGGCTGCGACATTCTGGAAATCCTACCCGGCCGCGTATCCACGGAAACCGATGCGCGCCTCTCATTTGACGTGGAAGGGTCGATCAGGAAAGCGCGGCGGCTGGTGCAACTTTACGAAGAGCGCAAAATTCCACGCGAGCGGGTACTGATCAAAGTGGCATCGACTTGGGAAGGAATTAACGCAGCCGAGCAACTGACCAAGGAAGGAATTCGCTGCAATTTGACGCTCATGTTTTCATTGCCGCAGGCGGTGCGCTGCGCAGAAGCAAAGGTGCAATTGATTTCGCCGTTTGTCGGGCGGATTTACGATTGGTACAAAAAAGAGATGAAACGCGATTACACCGGACCTGAAGACCCGGGCGTGCAATCGGTGACCGAGATCTATATGTACTACAAGAAATTCGACATTCCGACGGAAGTAATGGGCGCTAGTTTTCGGAACGCCAGCCAAATTCGCGAGCTGGCCGGATGCGATTGCCTAACGATCAGTCCCGAGTTGATGAAGGAGCTCTCCGAATCCTTTGAACCGATTGAGCGTAAGCTCAATCCGGGAAAAGCGAAAGGGGCGAAAATCGACAGGTTGGAGCTAGACGAGAAGAAGTTCCGCTGGATGCTCAACGATAACGCGATGGCGTACGAGAAAACGGGCGAGTAACGTTGTTCTGATCGAGCCGGAGATTCCGCCGAACACAGGCAACATTGGCCGGCTCTGTCTTGCAACGAGATCAACTCTGCATTTGGTCAAGCCGCTCGGTTTTAAATTGGATGACCGGCAATTAAGACGTGCCGGGCTCGATTATTGGAATGAAGTAGATGTGCACGTGTGGGACTCGTTCGCTCAACTCCAGTCGAAGCAAGCCACGGGCGCGCGCTATTTTTTTCTGACAACGAAGAGCGAACGTCCTTACTACGAGATAAAATTTTGCAAGAGTGATTTCCTCGTCTTTGGCCGCGAAACGAAAGGGCTTGCGCACGATTTGCTCGCAGCGAATGCAGATCATTGCATCACGATTCCCATGCACGGCACGCGCAGCCTGAATTTAGCGACAGCGGTTGCAATCGTATTGTTTGAGTCGGTGCGCCAGCAGCGGATTTGATCAAAAACGCTCGCAACAGCCGGTCCGTGATCGGGGTTTAATCCGATGGAAGATTAGAGAGGGAAAGTAATGAAACGTATTATGTTTTTAATATGCATCGGAAGTCTCGCGCTGGCGCTCACGGCGTGGGGTGCCCAAGGCAAACCAACGACAAGGTCAGCGAGAACCAATGGTGGGCACGCAGTCTCAGCGAGAGCTGGTGGCCACGTTGCAGCGGCGAGAGCACCGCGGAGCATTGGATCACGCGCTGGAGCGCATGCGTTCGCTCGTGCAAGCGTCCCGCGGAGCACCCGGATGGCGGCACCGCGAATGCGGGCAGCGCGGGTGCCGGAGCGCGCTTCACCCACGAGAGCATTCACCCGCAACGGACGGGCGCTTAGTCACGAGAGAGCTATCGCTCGCGCCAACGCGATGCGATCCGGCCGCATGGAGGCAACAAGGGCACGCGATGCGCGACTCGGCCAAGCCGCTAACGTAAGGGCCGCTGCCGGCAGGAACCTGGCAGTAAATCGGCAGAGAAATCTTACCTTTGCACGTAACGTGTTGGCGAACCGCGCAGGAAACACCCGGATCGTTAACTATTGGCGGAATGATCGTTTCCGTGGTGCGAACTACGCCGCGTTTTACAATTACGACCGGGTATGGCATGACGGCGGTTGGTGGGTAAGTAACTACCCCAACATTGCCTATTTCTATCCGCTGGGCGGATGGTGGTACTGGGATGCGGGTTACTGGTATCCAGCCTGGGGGTACGATCCGTACGCCTATTATCCGTATGATGGACCGATCTACGGATATGGCGACGTGACGCCAGATCGGATCATCGTGAACGTGCAAGTCGCATTGCAACGGGACGGTTATTACGCCGGATCAATCGATGGGAGCCTCGGACCGCAAACGCGTGCAGCGCTTGCAGCTTTCCAAGCTGACCATGGATTGGCAGTTACTTCGGCGGTCGACAGGCCGACGATTCGAGCGCTCGGTTTAACGTAAGATCGATAATCTTGTTCGCAGACGGCCTCACGTGAGTTTTTACGGTGCGAGCCCGTGTAGGGGTGCAGTTTGTCTTCGTTTCGCTGAATTAGGCATCCAAAAAGAAACGCTGAGACGTTGAATAAATGAGACATAAGCAATGTCCAACGAGCTAGAAGGAAAAAACTTATGAGAATATTTATCGCTTTAATTTGCAGTTTTGCGCTCGCGTTTGTTGCCGCGGCGCAAACTCCACCACCAAAGAAAGAACAAGCTAAGAAAAAGGGGCCGCCCGCCGGACAGGTTTCGCAGCCGCGCGGACAGGCAGTAGGCAAGCCAACGACCACAGGGAAACCAACGACAACGGGCAAGCCCACCGAGATTGGTAAACCAATAGGAGCAGGCAAGGCGAAGGCAACGGGCAAGCCCGCAGAAGCTGGCAAGCCAGGGGAAGTCGGCAAAGCGGCGGGGGCAGGCAAAGCGAAGGCAACAACAGCGAAGCCAACCGAAGCTGGCAAACCAGGGGAAGTCGGAAAAGCGGCGGGAGCAGGCAAGGCGAAGGCAACAGCGAAGCCAACCGAAGTTGGCAAACCAGGAGAAGTCGGCAAAGCAGCGGGAGCAGGCAAGGCGGCGACAGCAGGCAAGCCGATTAAGCCGCAGCACTTCGAAGTTCCAAAACAGCCAAACACCGCAAAGGCCCCGCCCGTGAAGTTCCAGCCAGGCAAGCGCATTGAGGGAAGCCAAAATTGGCAGGGGCAACAGTATGCTGCTTTCCGCGACTACCATTCAGAGTGGCACGACCAAGGTTGGTGGCACAGCCATTATGGGAACAACATTGTGTTCATGTTCGGCGCCCCGTACTTTTTGAACGCAGGTTACTGGTATCCGGCATGGGGATATAACGCCAACGCATATTACGCGTATGATGGGCCAATCTATGCGTACAATAATCTGCCGCCCGATCAGGTGATCGCTAACGTGCAGTCCGCACTACAACAGCAGGGTTACTATCATGGCGAGATCGACGGTCTGCTCGGACCCGAAACGCGCGCCGCTATCGCAGATTACCAACGCGCCAACGGGCTGGCAGAAACAGCCTCGGTTGACCAGCCAACACTGCAATCATTGGGAATGACGTAACGAGATTCAGATTACCAGGAGGCCGCCGCGAGAATGATCTTGACGGCGGCTTTTTGCGTACCGAAGAGATTGTCGGCGCGCGGATCGTGTTCAATGTTCTCCCGACTGCGTCGGAGGTCCCGGCCGGAACACTGGGAACATTGAATGACTCTGTCTAGCGACCCGCTTGCGATTGCCCTTGGTCGCTTAAGTTCTGCGTCGGGCTACGCAACTAAAGCCCTCGCTTCGACGTTGAATAAATGGGGAGCGCAAAACATCTAACCGCTCGGAAAAAAACGTATGAGAATATTTCTTATTTTATTTTGTAGTCTTGCCATCGCTTGCGCAGTAGACGGTGCGCAGGAGAATAACAAAGCTGGGAAGCCAGCCCCGAAGAAAAATAAGGCTCAATTATCGCAGCATGCAGCCGCTGCAAGCAGAGCAAAAAAGGCAACGCCCACGCACTATCAGGCAGCTAAAGCGACGCATTATCAGAAGCCGAAAGCCGCCCATCACGTGACTACCGCCGGTGGACGTTCGACGGCCATTGGAGCAAATAAGACAAAGGAGAAGACGAAGGTATTACAGCAGATCGCTACACAGAGCGGTGAACCAGCGGGCGGCAAGCTCCAGAAGACAAAGAGGTCGCAGCAGGTTGCGGCCGGGAGATATACAGCCTCTTCAACATATTCTCAGAAGAGGAAACAATTAAAAGGCGGCACGACTTCTGCCGCCGCGTTTCAATCAAGCTCCAAGACGTACAAGGTCCAGCACTTCAATCTTTCGACCAAATCGAAGCCGGTAATCGCGCCTGTAACATTCAACGCGAGCAGACATATTGAAGGCAGCGAACGCTGGGTAGGATCAAATTATCAGGTTTTCAGAAGCTACAGACCGGTGTGGCACGACCGGATTTGGTGGAGGAGCCATTACAACCGCGTAGTTTTCGCTTCCGGTGGATGGTATTACTGGAATGCGGGCTGGTGGTACCCGGCTTGGGGCTACGCTCCCAATGGATATTACGCTTATGACGGGCCGATCTACGCCTATAATGGTTTGCCACCTGACCAGGTGATCGCCAATGTTCAGGCTGCACTCCAGCAACAAGGCTATTATCATGGTGAAGTGGACGGTCTAATCGGGCCAATTACACGCGCTGCACTCGTTGCTTACCAGCGCGACCATGGGTTGTACGAAACAGCTGCTATTGATCGGCCGACCCTAACATCTCTAGGAATGTCCTAACGACATTCCGGAACCCGCAGTCTGTAGCCTGAAGGGGAAGCTGACATCTTCTTGCAATTTCCAGTGTGGTTCAGTTTCGCCCAGGCTCATCATTGTGGCTATCTTGCACGATGTTGATTTTAGCGGGAGATAGTTGCTCGTGCGGCCACCACAGTTAATCGCGCGCGATATTTATCAATCGTTTCGAATGGGTGCGCGCCGGATCGAAGTGCTGCGCGGTATCTCTATGGAGGTTGCGGCGAACGAAGCGGTGTTTCTCTCAGGTGCGTCGGGTGCGGGCAAGACAACCTTACTTTATACTCTCGCCGGGTTAGAACGCCCTGAATCCGGGACAGTTGAATTTCAAGGACGCCGGCTCTATTACGGAAGATCGAAGGCGCAGGCGCGATTTCGAAACCAAAAGATGGGATTTGTTTTTCAAGGCTACTTTTTGCTGCCTGAACTCACGGCCTTGGAAAACGTGATCCTGCCCGCGATGATTGGGCGCAGTGCAACGGGAAGCGAAGCTGAAGAAAGCTTGGCTGCTGTCGGTCTGGGCGATCGTATGCACCACCTGCCGGCAGAACTTTCGGGCGGGGAACAGCAGCGCGTCGCCATCGCGCGCGCGTTGACTAACAATCCAGATATCATTTTCGCCGATGAGCCGACTGGAAATCTTGATTCGAAAACCGGAGGCGCGATTATCGACCTTCTATTGCATCTTGCGCGGTAGCGGAATAAAATACTCCTAGTAGTGACGCACGATTCGCGGCTCGCTGCGCGCGGCGACCGTCAACTGCATATCAAAGACGGCGTGTTGCAGTGAGTGCCCGACACAGTCGATCTTCATTTTGCTGCTTGAATTACGCAAGTAAACGCCGAACATTTTTTGACGATTATGAAAACCACTGATCCAGCGGTATTAGACGAGCCCAAAATTCATGAACCTACTGCGGATGCAGTAATTGAACCGGCAATTGAAGGTCGCCCGCGCCGCACTGCGGTGGGCATCAAGGAAGCGAAGATTTACATCGACGGAAAATTTTATTCCGAAGCGGATGCAAAAATTTCCGTCTTCGATCATGGTCTGCTTTACGGCGATGGAATTTTTGAGGGAATCCGCTTTTACAACGGGCGAGTTTTCCGGGTTGGAGAGCATCTTGATCGTCTATGGGATTCAGCTCGCTCGATTTGCCTCGAAGTTCCCATGGCGAAGCAGGGCATGACGGAAGCGATCCTCGAGACGATCCGGCAAAATCATTTGCGTGACGGTTACATTCGGCTGCTGGTGACGCGCGGGATTGGCAATCTGGGTTTAAATCCAATGCAATGTAAATCCCCCAGCGTGATTATCATTGTGGCAGCGATTGCCCTCTATCATGAGAATCTTTACCGAAAAGGATTGACGATCGTGACGTGCGCAACGCGCCGTTGCAACCCGGGTGCCCTGAATCCGGCGGTCAAGTCGCTCAATTATTTAAACAATGTGATGGCACGGATAGAGGCGAATCTGGCCGACGCGGACGAAGCGCTCATGTTGAATGATGCGGGCAACGTCGCCGAATGCACAGCAGACAACATTTTCATTGTCAAACGGGGTCAAATTGTTACGCCGCCTGTTACCGCGGGCGCCCTCCGCGGCATTACGCGCTCGGTCGTGTTTGAGATGGCCACGGAATTTGGCTTCAAGACCTTAAAGGCAGACATTACACGCCACGATGTTTACGCTGCCGACGAATGTTTCCTCACTGGGACGGCTGCAGAGATTGCTCCCGTTGTTAAGGTCGATGGCCGCTCGATCGGAAACGGAAAACCCGGACCGATTACTATGCGCATAATTGCGCGATTCCGGGAAATGACGCGTCAAACCGGCACGCCCATCTTTGAGCAAGATTGAGCGCAACCACCTCCGCAATATCTCGTCCGCAGGAAATTATTCTGGTTGAATCTTTCTAAAACTTTGCGGTCTAATTAACAGAGATGTTGTGCGACGTTTGCAAATGCAATGATGCGACGGTCTTCCTGACGCAAATTCAGGACGGCAAGATGCAGAAGGTCAATCTATGCGACGCCTGTTCTAAGGAGAAAGGCGTCGAAGACCCCAAGAGTTTTGCGCTGGCAGATTTGCTTCTCGGCATTGGCGCGTCGGAAGAAATCGAAAAAAGCGCCCTCATACAGAAATGTCCAGTGTGCGGTTTTAGTCAGGCTGATTTCAAGAAGACAGGCCGTCTCGGATGCGCAGCCTGCTACACTACGTTTGCAGAAGGTTTGCACACGCTTTTGAAAGCGATGCACAAGGGCACGGAACATGTCGGCAAATTGCCGCAACGCGCGCACCGGACGATCCAGCTGAGCCATCGTATGCGTGCGCTGAATGAAAATCTGCAGAAGGCAGTTGCTGAAGAAAACTACGAGACGGCAGCTTCGTTACGCGATCAAATCAAGCAACTCGAAAGCGAGCAGCTCTCGAACACATGATGAAATTTTCCAGCGTAATGACTACTCCCGGCGAATGGCTGCGCGGCGAAGGACCACACCACCAAATCGTCATTAGCAGCCGTATTCGCCTGGCGCGCAATTTGCGCAACCATGCATTTCCCGGTTGGGCTAAGAAAGCGGAGCGCATTGCCATCCTCGACCTGATCCGGCCGCGTGTCGAACAGCTGGCTGAAATGCAGGATTCATTTGCCGAAAGCCTACAGGATCTTTCGGCATTGGAGAGGCAAGTCCTCGTCGAACGCCATCTCATTAGTCGCGAGCATGCAGCCAAGGGCACCGGCAGCGCAGTGGTGATGAATCGCCGGCAAACTCTCAGCGTTATGATCAACGAGGAAGATCATCTGCGCATGCAATCGATCCGGTCCGGTTTGCAGTTGAAACAGGCTTTCAAACTCGTCGATAAAATCGACAGCGCGCTCGAAGAAAAATTGGAGTTCGCCTACGACCAGCGCCTCGGATATCTCACCGCATGTCCCACCAACGTGGGCACAGGCATGCGTGCTTCTGCGATGTTGCACTTGCCGGGGCTTGTCCTGAGCGAGCTAATCAATCAGGTAATTCAGGCGGTGAGCAAAATCGGCCTCGCTGTGCGCGGCCTCTATGGTGAAGGGACCGAAGCAATGGGCAACCTCTTCCAGATTTCGAATCAGACCACGCTCGGCGAGAAGGAGGAAGACATCATCAATCGTCTGAGCAAGGTGATTGAGACAATTATCGAGAAAGAACACGACGCGCGACAGATTCTGCTCCAGAAAAAACCCAGCACGCTTTGGGATCAGATCGGGCGCGCCTATGGTGTTTTGACTTATGCGCATGCCATGGCTTCAAAGGAAGCGCTTAATTTATTGTCGATCATCAAGCTCGGCATCGACCTGGGTGCATTTGCACCAGATCACCGTTTGTCGATCGATGAATTATTCATCGACACGCAGCCCGCGCATTTGCAGAAATGCTCGGAGCAGAAATTAAATGCGGAAGAGCGCGATTATCTGCGCGCCCAGATTATTCGTGACCGTTTGAAACTGCTCCCCAAACCTGATATTAGTAAAATGGCCAGGGAGTCGGGAAATGGCTCGGCTGCCAAGGCCAGCTAAATATGAATAATTTCACACCGCGCGCGCAACAGGTTCTGGCGCTTGCCCGTAAGGAAGCAGACCGGTTTAATCACAATTACGTCGGAACCGAACATCTTTTGTTGGGGCTCATCAAACTGGGGCAGGGGGTAGCAGTAAACGTTTTGCAAAAAATGGGTCTCGATCTTGAGACTGTCCGCATGGAAGTGGAAAAACAGGTCGGCTCCGGCCCGGAAACCAAAATGGTCGGCAACGTTCCCTATACGCCGCGAGTGAAGAAAGTGCTCGCACTCGCCGGTAAGGAAGCCAAAGCGCTCAATCATTCCTACGTCGGGACCGAACACATATTGCTTGGTTTGTTGCGGGAAGGCGAAGGGGTAGCCGCACGAGTACTAAAGAGTCTTGAGCTCGACATCGAGCGCACCCGTAACGAAATCTTGAAAGAACTCGATCCGAATTTCATGCCGTCGGATGCGGATCAGGAAAGCGGCGAACCAACGAAGCGAGACGTCAAAACCCCAGCGCTCCGTGCATTCGGTCGTGACCTGACTGATCTAGCCAGGAAAGGCGAGCTTGATCCTGTGATTGGCCGGCGCAACGAAATCGAGCGTGTGATCCAAGTGCTTTGCCGGAGGACGAAAAACAATCCGGTCTTGATCGGTGAAGCGGGAGTGGGCAAAACGGCGATTGCTGAAGGATTGGCCCAGGAGATCGCAAACGGGAACGTGCCTGAGCTCTTGCGCGATAAAAGGGTTATTACGCTGGATCTGGCATTGATGGTCGCAGGGACGAAGTACCGCGGTCAGTTCGAAGAGCGCATCAAAGCCGTGATGGACGAGATCCGCCGTTCAAAAACCGTCATCCTCTTCATCGACGAGTTGCATACGATTGTGGGCGCCGGCTCAGCCGGAGGCGCGATGGACGCGTCGAATATCATTAAGCCGGCATTAAGTCGCGGCGAATTGCAGTGCGTCGGCGCAACGACAATGAACGAGTACCGTAAAAATATCGAGAAGGACGCCGCGCTGGAACGCCGCTTCCAGACGATCAAAGTCGATGCGCCCACTGTCGATGAAGCGATTCAGATTTTGAAAGGTTTGCGTCCAAAATATGAAGCACATCACAAGGCAAAACTCACTGATGAGGCACTCGAGACGGCAGTGAGATTTTCTGATCGTTACATCACGGGCCGTTTTCTTCCCGACAAAGCCATCGATGTCATGGATGAAGCCGGTGCGCGCGCGCGCATCAATGCGATGACGCGTCCGCCAGATGTGAAGGAGATTGAGAAAGAAATTGAAGATATTCGACTGGAAAAAGAAGGAGCAATCAAGGCACAGGATTTTGAAAAAGCGGCTGGGCTTCGGGACAAAGAGAAACACACAAAAGAAAAACTCGACACAATTCTGACCAAGTGGCGGGAGGAGCGCGAAGAGAAAGAGGTCGTGGTCACGGCAGATGACATGATGCACATCGTTTCGAAAGTGACCGGTGTTCCGCTGCGGCGAATGGAAGAGGAGGAGACCCAGAAGCTCCTGCGAATGGAAGCCGAGCTAAAGCAGCGCGTAATTGGTCAGGATGAAGCTGTCACAGCGATTAGCAAAGCGTTGCGGCGGTCGCGTGCTGACCTTAAAGATCCCAGACGCCCAATCGGGTCCTTCGTTTTTCTTGGCCCGACTGGGGTTGGCAAAACTTATCTCGCACGCACTCTGGCGGAGTTTATGTTCGGCGACCCCGACGCATTGATTCAGATCGATATGTCGGAGTACATGGAAAAGTTCACCGCGTCCCGTTTGATCGGCTCGCCACCAGGCTATGTGGGTTACGAGGAAGGCGGCCAACTTTCCGAAGCGGTGCGTCGCCGGCCATACTCAGTAGTTTTATTTGACGAAATAGAGAAAGCGCATCCCGACGTGATGCACTTGCTGTTGCAGATTTTGGAAGACGGCAAAATCACCGACTCGTTAGGACGCAAAATCGATTTCCGCAACACCATCATCATCATGACTTCGAACGTCGGTGCGGACCTGCTTAAGAAACAGACTGTAATGGGTTTCGGCGCGCCAGTGGAAGGACACGATTACAACTCAATGCGCGAGAAAATTCTCGACGAGACAAAGCGGGCATTTAAACCGGAGTTTCTCAATCGCCTAGATGAGACCATCGTGTTCCATCCGCTCGGCAAACCGGAGCTGCTATGCATTGTCGATCTGGAAGTAGACAAAGTGCTCGCCCGCATCAAAGCCAAAGAAGTTCACATTGAGCTAAAGCAAAGCGCGAAGGAATTTCTCATCGAGAAGGGATACGACCCGCAGTATGGCGCACGGCCAATGCGGCGCGCGGTGGAGCGTTATCTCGAGGATCCGCTCGCGGAAGAATTGCTCCGTGGAAACGTCAAGAGCGGCGATCATGTCGAGGTTGCAGTCGTCGAAGGCAAGCTCAGTTTTCGCCCCGGACGGGAGAAAGCGGACCTGGCCGAGGTTGTCAGCGAATGATTACGCGCGCGGATGAGCGTCTGCGTAAGCTTTTTTTAAACGCTCGACCGTGACATGCGTGTAGATCTGCGTCGTTGAAAGACTGGCGTGACCGAGTAATGCCTGTACGCTGCGCAGATCGGCGCCGCGATCGAGCATGTGTGTTGCGAAACTATGACGTAATTTGTGCGGGCTGATCGAAATCGGAATTGACGTGTGGCGCACGTACCTTTTCAGAACGAGCCAGATCGACCGCGCGGATATCCGCTTTCGCGCCTTGTTTCTGAAGAGTGAGCCTGCATGCACGTTGGCCGCAGCGCGATAACGCGAGATCGCTTCCAGCGCCGGCAAGCCAATCGGGCATTCTCGTTCCTTCCGACCTTTGCCCAACACACGCACCGACTCGCTGTAAAGATCGACGTCGGCCACATCGAGCGCAGCCAGCTCGCTTAAACGCAAACCGCTGCTGTAAAAAAGCTCCATGATCGCTACGTCGCGCAGCGGCATCCAGGTAGGCGCTGCCCGGTTTTTATCGATCTTGAGCGGCGCTGTGAGCAAGTCGTCGATTTGCTGGCGCGTCAACACGAGCGGGAGTTTCTTTTCGATCTTTGGGAGTTGCACCTCGCGTACCGGATTGGTTCGCAAACCTTTTCGTGCGGCAAGGAATTGATAAAACGTGCGTAGCGCCGAGAATTGCAGTCGCACATACGAACGCGCTTGGCTGCGCTTCATCAGGCTGAAAAGATAATTCCGAAAGTCTTCGGCGACGCATTTTTTCCAACGCGTTTTGTTTTCCACCCGAAAGGCAATCAGCGCCTCGCGATACGCTTTGATTGTACGGGGCGAAGCATTTCGCTCGACCTTGAGGTAACGCAGGAATTCCTCGGCGAGCAAGTCCCTGGTCATTCCGAGCGAAGTCGAGGAATCCCGTGGCGAGGCTTTTAAGGTAGCATCGCGGGATCCCTCGACTTCGCTTCGGTTCGCTCGGGATGACGAGATGCTCATTCCGGCCTTTCCACAGTGTAACGGAGTTCGGTCGGGCTTGGGCTTCCGCGAAACTGACTTTTAAAAATCGGCGGCGGATTAGTGGAGATCAGTTCGTACCCCTGCAAAACGAACTCCGGATAAACCCCGTTGCTCGCTGGCTCGTAAACTTTGTCGCCACTGAAATGGCCGTAGAGCTTGTATTCGTAATTGTTGTCGCTCCCGAACTCGAGCCGCTCGCGATCCGGCGCTAGTTTCTCTTTTTCATTCAGCATGACCAACTGCGCAGCACTCCACGGTTGCCCTGGTCGACGAACGTAACCCCAAAATTTGAAGTCGGGTTTGTAGTAACGCCGGCCGATGTAATAATCACCCACCGGTTCGGCGGCGATCCGCTGCGCCATCTCGATTCTCGCCTGGTGAATCCCCTCCGGCATGGTCTGGCAACCACCGAGAAATATCGCGCCAAACAGGAAATTCCCCGCGAACAGAAACTGAACAACGCGCCTCATTTTTGGATCGACATCTTTTATCGCGGCTTCACGCACTGTGCAAACCGCCGTACGCCGCCTTTAGCACATTGCATTGTACGATTCACTTGCTAGACTGCCGCCCAACGGGCCTCGGTGAATAGGCGCAGCGCGTCCTGCGAAATTTGACTGTTCGTGAAATGCTGATCACAGATGGCAGGGAATAATGGTTCGACTCTTTAACGCTCTGGGCGCACCGCTGCTTGCGTTTTTCCAGTATTTGGGCGAACTCGTTTTACTCACGACTGACACGTTTCGTTCTATTTTCACGCACAACCTCCGCTGGAAGTTGTTTCTTAATCAAATCGTCGAGGTTGGATTGCTTTCGCAGCTCGTTGTCGTAATCACCGGTGGATTTACCGGCGCAGTGTTCTCGGCGCAAACATTTTTCCAGTTTAACAAGCTGGGAATGGGATCCGCCGTAGGTGCGGTGGTTTCAGTGGCGCTTTGCCGTGAACTAGCTCCGGTCCTTACCGCTCTGATGGTGGCTGGTCGCGTCGGCGCGGCAATGTCGGCCGAGATCGGCACGATGAAAGTAACCGAGCAGATCGATGCGCTTCGCGCGCTCGCGGTTTATCCGGTTGATTATTTGGTCGTCCCGCGCGCATTGGCCATGATGTTATCGATGCCGCTGCTGGTGGCAGAGTGCATCGCCGTTGGTATTGCCGCCGGTTATTTCGTTGCGATTTTCATGCTCGACATTAACGGCACTTACTACATGGCGAACATGGTGCGCTGGACGCGCAGCCGCGACATCATTATGGGTCTGTCAAAAGCGTTCTGTTTCGGGATACTTATTGTGTTCATCAGTTGCCATAAGGGATTGACCACGCGCGAAGGCGCGGTCGGCGTCGGTCGGGCCACGACTGAGGCCGTGGTGAATGCTTCGCTTGCGGTTCTAATTTGCAATTTTTTCCTTACCATGATGTTCAACATCATTTACCCAGCAGGGTATCAATGAACCGGAGTAATGGAGTTTTGGAGTAATGAATTGAAAGTAGAGAGTCGAGAGTTGAGTGTTTATGACGTTGCGATGATTGATGAAGCGCCGCCATCTCTCAAGCCCTCCATTAAGCCTCGTTTAGCCTCCGGTACCGCTTCGCCGATGATCGCGGTGCGGGCATTGGCGAAAAGAATCGGGCAACAGGAAATTCTGCGCGGCATCGACCTTGAAGTCGCAACTGGTGAGACTCTTGCCATCATTGGACGAAGCGGCGGCGGTAAAAGCGTTTTGCTTAAACATCTGGTGGGATTGATGGAACCGGACACGGGAGAAATTTGGATCCAGGGGCAAAACATCATTGGAATGAATGAGCGCCAACTCGGTATAATCCGGCAGAAAGTTGGCATCCTTTTTCAAGGCGGCGCGCTCTTTGATTCAATGACCGTGGAAGAAAACATCGCCTTCCCATTGCACGAGGCCGGTGAGCGCAACCCGGACATTCTGCGCGCAAAAGTAAATGAGATGCTTGAAGTGATGGAAATGGAGGGGCAGGAAGATAAAATGCCAGAGAGCTTAAGCGGCGGAATGAAAAAACGCGTCGGTCTCGCTCGCTCCATCATTCGCCGGCCCTC
>QHNV01000163.1:0-4439 GCA_003218535.1 Verrucomicrobiota bacterium | reverse complement strand
ATTCGATGTAGCCGACCGGATTGTGTATTTGCACGAAGGCCGCATTTATTTTAACGGAACCGCGAGTCAGCTTCAACAATCGACCGATCCGCTCATTCAGGATTTCCTGCTCGGTCGCTCCGAAGGTAGGAGCGACTGACATCGAGTGCCCCGCGGTCCGTATTCACCTCTACGACGGGGGCCCATACCTTGCGAAATCAACCCCAAGATCGACAATAAGCATTCAAGATGAACCGGCACGAGCGAGGTTTGGAATTTAAAGTCGGCATTTTCGTTTTTGTGGGATTGGCGATGTTAGGCGCGCTGCTCGTGCAATTCGGCAGGCTAGGGGAGGGTTTCAAGACGTATTATCCCCTCACTGTCCGCTTCAACGATGCGAGCGGGCTTTTGAAAGGAACAGATGTCTTGCTGGCGGGCGCGAGAATTGGAAAGGTCGCGGGCGGTCCGCGCCTCGTTCGCGACGGCCCCGGTGTGCTCGTGCCGTTGCGCATTTACGACTACGTGAGATTACCCATCGGCAGCAAATTCACCGTGGGAAGCTCGGGACTGTTGGGCGACCGTTTCGTCACCGTAACGCCGCCGGCAGGGCCGCCGGCAGGCTATTTGCCCAAGAACGCGTTCATCGACGGAACGCGCGAGACCGGTATCGACGATCTCACGCGAGAAGGTGGCGCTCTCGTGAGCGATCTCCGCGGTGCAGTGCAAAAAATCGACACCACCGTGAACCGACTAAACCAGGACACGCTCTCTACTGCGAACATGGAAAATCTGAAGGCAAGCATGGAGCATTTAAATCAGGCCACTGGCGCGTTGGCAGAGTCCTCAAAGAAATTGGATGGCGTGATCGAGAAGACTGATTCCACGATGACTTCGGCCAAAAAAGCAGCTGACGATCTGCAAAGAGTCCTGCGCGCCGCAGCGCAGGGGAAGGGATTGGTAGCGACGCTCCTAAACGATCAGCAACTGGCGAATGATCTCCACGCTCTGATCATTAATTTACGCGCGCACGGTGTTTTGTTTTACCGCGACACCGCTGCCCAGACTCAGTCGAAGCCGCCGGAGCAAACCAAACCCGCGCGCCGAACTCAAAGCCGCTAAAAGCCTCTCGGAATGGGATTGCGCAACGAAGCGCAGTTCTGATTAGATCCTCTCGCATGATACGACGATCATTTCTGCGGCAGCTCGCGGCTCTTCCCTTTATCGCGGCTGCGTCCCCCGATGCACCGGAGGCAAATGCGGGAAAGCTGAAAATCATGATGAAAAGTGCTTGGGGATCAGACGACCCGACAAAGGCGGCGTTCCCTTTTCTTCATGCAGATGCACTTTCTGAAGCTGGGCACAACGTTCAGATTTTCCTTCTGGGCGAAGCGGTATCGCTGATGCGGAAATCAGTTGCCAATGCGGTGGTTCCGGTTGGGTGGCCGCCGCTGGCCGAAGTTCTTGGCAAAATCGTCGCTAAAAAGATACCAATCTACGCATGCGGCGCGTGCTCGCGCGCGAGGGGAATAACGGAAGCAGATCTGGCCGAATACGGCGCAAAATTCGGTAACCCAAAAATCTTCGTCTCACTAGTGGAGTGGGCGGATAAAGTGATTACGGAATAGCTGTCGATTTTTTCAGATTATTCCAAGCAAACGGTGCTGCACTTCTTCGTTGGTTAATCCGTCGATACGAATAAGCTTATCGCGCGATTTCTGACCACGCTCCAGCACGACCCCGCGTTCAGAGACATTCAATTTGTCGGCAAGAAAACTGCGGAGCGCGGCGTTTGCTTTTCCTTCGATTGCCGAAGCCTGCAGCTTGATCTTGATCGCCGCTCCATGTTCACCTATCACGGCGTTCTCTTTTGCATTCGGAACGATGTGAAATCGGATGGTAGCCATTAAGTCGGCTTAGTGGTGGCTGCGACCGTCGCTACAGGCCGACTGCGACGAGCACGCGTTTCATGACCTGATCGGCCACTTCGTTGGCACGTTTTGCGCCGCGGCTGAGGACGTTGTCGACGTACGATTTGTCGGCGAGGATTTCTTCTCGGCGTTTGCGCATTGGGGCGAAATACCCCCAAAGCTTTTCAAACAATTCTTTCTTGAAATCGCTGTAACCGGTGCCGCCTTTTAGGAACCTCTCGCGCATGTCAGCGATTTCCGTCTTTGAAGCGACGAGCGAGTAAAGCTGGAAAATTGTCGATCTTGACGGGTCTTTCGGCGATTCCATCGGTGTGGAATCGGTGACGATACTCATCACGCGTTTCCGCGTTTCCTTTTCGTCGCTGAAAATGTCGATGTTGTTGCCGTAGCTTTTGCTCATCTTTTGGCCGTCGAGGCCCGGCACAATTTCCGTTGCGGCTTCAATTCGCGCTTCGGGCAATTTGAAAATTGTCCCAAAGCTCTCGTTCATTTTCGCAGCAAGATCGCGCGTGATTTCGATGTGCTGTTTTTGATCTTTCCCGACCGGCACGACGTCACTGTCGTAAATTAAGATATCGGCCGCCATCAGCACCGGGTAATTGAATAACCCAACTGTCGCGTTCAGGCCGCGCGCAAGTTTGTCTTTGTAAGAATGCGCGCGTTCCAGCAGACCCATCGGTGCAATCGTTGATAAAATCCATGCCAGTTCGGTGACTTGTCGCACGTCCGATTGCCGAAAAAGCGCCGCGCGTTCTGGATCGAGCCCGCAGGCGAGAAAATCCAGCGCTACACGTCGTGTATTTTCACGCAGCGCCTTCGGATCGCGCACCGTAGTGAGCGCGTGATAATCAGCAATGAAATAAAATGCTTCGCCCTCAGCCTGGAGCGCGATTGCAGGCCGCATCATGCCGAAATAATTCCCGATGTGCAGCACGCCGCTCGCTTGAATGCCGGATAAAATGCGCATGGTTTTTTTAGCTGTCATTCTGAGCGGAGTCGAAGAATCTCACTTCCTTTCTTGATTGTGCGAGTTGAACAGTAAGAGATTTCTCGACTTCGTTAGAAATGACAAATGCAATCTCGGTTTGTTTCGTGCTCGCAATTTCTCCGTCAACCGCTAGATAAAACCGAATATGGCGCCACGCTCCCAGCCCGTTTCTGTGGTGACTGGCGGCGCGGGTTTTTTGGGCTCGCATTTGATCGATCGTTTGCTAGGGGAAGGCCATCGTGTCATCGCGATCGACAATTTGATCACGGGCAACACGGCGAATATTGGCCATCTAGCTGGGAATGAGAATTTTCATTTCATCAAGCACAACGTTTCCAACTTCATTTTTGTGCCGGAAGAAAAAATCGATTACGTTTTTCATTTCGCGTCGCCAGCGAGCCCTATTGATTATTTGGAACTGCCGATCCCGACGTTGAAAGTGGGCGCGCTTGGGACGCATAACACGCTCGGCTTGGCCAAGAACAAAAAGGCGACGTTCATTCTCGCATCGACATCCGAGGTTTACGGCGACCCGCTCGAACATCCACAACGGGAGGATTATTGGGGCAACGTCAATCCGATTGGGCCGCGTGGTGTTTACGATGAGGCCAAGCGTTTCGCCGAGGCGATCACCATGGCCTATCATCGCTATCACCGCGTGGATACAAGAATCGTGCGCATCTTCAACACGTACGGACCGCGAATGCGTTTGCGCGACGGACGCGTTGTACCAGCATTTATCGGACAGGCATTACGCGGCGAGCCGCTCAGCGTCTTCGGCGATGGTTCGCAGACGCGCTCGTTCTGTTACGTCTCCGATTTGATCGACGGAATCTTCAGGCTCGCGATGAGCGACTTCCACGAGCCGGTCAACCTTGGCAATCCTCAGGAAATGACGATCAAAAAATTCGCCGACGAAATCATTCGCATCATGGGAACAAAATCCGTCGTTGAATATAAACCGCTCCCAGTGGACGACCCGAAAGTGCGCCAGCCCGACATCGGCCGGGCAAAAAAAATTCTTGGCTGGGAACCGCGAGTCAGTTTCGAAGAAGGAATCAAAGCGACGATCGAATATTTCAAGGAATCGCTGAATCGCTGAACACGCCACGAACTGATTGGAGGATGGACTGTCTCCCGACCCTTTACAAAGGTGCGACCGACAGGGAAGTTCCTCTTCCATTTGGAAGATTTCATTGACGCTCCCGCTTTTTTCGTCGTGAATTGCGTTGTGACGAAGCGTGCGCTCGTTATCGCGGTCAGCTTTCTCAGTCTTTTTCTTTCTGTGGCTGCGCAGGAAACGCTCGATGCCCCTTCTACGTTGAGTCTCTATCGACCGGATGTTTTCAGCACCATAGATAGCTCAGCGCTAATTCATCAACTTCCAATGTTCGCGCTTTTGGATGGACAGCGACTGCCGGTTTCGAGCGATCTGGGCCGGATGGGAATAGCGCCAATGAACCTCTTTTCCGCTGCATTCCTGGCCTCCGCGTCTACGCCGAAGACAAAGACAACTCGGACAGGCGCTCCAGTCGACGCAAAAG
>QHNV01000203.1 GCA_003218535.1 Verrucomicrobiota bacterium | reverse complement strand
TTTCGTAAGCTTCCGTCGCGCGCGAGCTCAGCATGTGCAGTCCGCGATGCACGTTGGCGTTCTCGTGCTCATAAAAATTTCGAAGCGCCTCGATCACCGGTCGCGGTTTCTGCGAAGTCGCGGCGCTATCAAAATAGATCAGAGGATGCCCGTGCGCCCGCTCGTGGAGAATCGGGAAATCCTCGCGGATAGCATTCCAATCGATGGCGCTGGTCGCAACTTTATGCACACCATAATCTGCTACACACACCGTCGCGCGCCAGTTGATTCGGACACACTGATCGGATGCGAACTGATCAAGCGGATGGTACGCGTAGGCGGCATTTCCCAGGTAGGGCGATTGACCTCAATCGCCCTGTAGCCGCTTCGCTGTGCGAAGCGTCGCGCGTCGCCCACAGGGCGACGGCTACAGCGGAAGCGATTCAGTGAACCGCCCCTACCAACGGATCGCAACTATTGGTATGATTACGGTATGGCGCGCCAGATGCGGAAACGGATGGATCACACGGCACATTTCGCCGGACGCTTCGGCGCAATTATTTTATCACGATTTGCTGCCAGCGGCGCGGATCGAATCAACTTTGTCAATGAAGAGACGGCTGCTGCAAGCTGCCAAAGCTAAGATTGGCACAGCCTTGATTATGGTCGACACTATACCGACAGCGCTTAGGACGCAGACAGGAAATTAGGCCACCTGCGAATTAACGCAGAAGTGCAATCAATTCATCCATGCTCCAGACGTGATCGCTAATGCCTGCTTCCATTGCTGGCGTCACGCGCAAACTGCGGTGAATTCAAAATGATGCACTACCGTGGCGATTGACCTCAATCGCCCAGGCGGTTCAGTGAACCGCCCCTACTAACGGATCAGGCAATGCGGACTTCAGCAAAATCTGTCGGGCCGTAAGCTCGCTGTGCTGATTTTACCTTTCGGGAGCTGGCCGAGACTCAAGGCGAACGCAGAAAAAATTGTCTCGCGCGTTGCAGCATTGCAAGTGGGCGAGTACGGAGAACTTCATCTTTAAACAGGCGCGGCGGATCGGTCTGCACCTTCGCCCGCCTCGGCCGAGGTGCGCACTGGAACGATTTCGAAGTCGATTAGATCGCGCCAATTGTCGATCCACTGGTCGAAGAGCGCGAAATCTTTGGTTTGCATAAGTTGCCAGCAGGTTTTGAAATCCATATCAATCCAGCTGGAGACATACTCTAAACCGTCAGGCAGCATCCGTCCTTTCTCGCGGAAGCGCCGATAGATCTCCGGTGCTGCGCCTGCTTTGAAACGCTCGATGACCATGTAAAGCATGACGGCCGACTCGTTCCTGCGGCTGGGGACAGCCGCCTCTACAGGCTTTTTAATTCTTCGTTTACTTCCGCGAACGCATTGACAGCGAATTCCAAATCTTCGCGCGAATGCGCGGCAGAGACTTGCGTGCGGACACGCGCAGTGCCGTGCGGCACGACCGGATAAAAAAAGCCAATGACGTAAACGCCTTCGAGCTTGTCGCGCAACTCTGTCGATGCGCTCAGCAATTCGAGCGCTTTCAACGAAGCTGCGACCACCGGTGGCGCGATGGTGTTTGAAAACAAATACGGACGTGAGCGTTGCCGCAAAAGATCGACGATTTCTTTCCGCCCGCTCGTAAATCCACCGCTCGCCCCGCCGAGCGCTTTCCCCAACGTCCCCGTGATGATGTCGATCTTCCCCATGACGCCGCGATATTCGTGCGTGCCGCGTCCGGTCTCGCCTAGAAATCCGGTCGCATGCGCGTCGTCGATCATGGTGAGCGCGTTATATTTTTCCGCCAACTCGCAAATCCCCGCCAGGTTTGCAATCGTGCCGTCCATCGAGAAACAGCCATCGGTCGCGATCAATCGGAACCGCGCATCTTTTGCAGCGCGCAATTGTGCTTCGAGGTCGGCCATGTCGTTGTGCTTGTAACGAAAGCGCCGCGCTTTGCAGAGCCGGATGCCGTCGATGATCGACGCATGATTTAATTCGTCGCTGATCACTGCGTCCTTGTCGGTCAACAGCGTTTCGAACAAACCGCCGTTGGCATCGAAGCAGGATGGATAAAGAATCGTCTCCTCGGTCCCGAGAAATTTCGTAAGCGCGGCTTCAAGCTGCGTGTGAATGTCCTGTGTGCCGCAAATGAAACGCACGCTCGCCATGCCGAAGCCGTGGGTGTCGAGCGCTTCTTTCGCAGCAGCGATCAACGCGGGGTGATCGGCGAGACCGAGGTAATTGTTTGCGCACATGTTGAGCACGCGCTTTCCGCCAGTGATTGCAATGTGCGCGTCCTGCGGGCTTGTGATAACGCGCTCGGTTTTGAAAAGGCCTTGCGACTTAATTTCCTCGAGGGTTTGAGAAACCTGATTTTCGAATTCTGCAACCATACAAGCCAGATTACGCAAAAAAGCTTAATCAGGAAACCATGAAGCCATGAGTAGAATCCGAGAAAAGGGGCCACAAGTCAGTTCATGGTTTTCTTGACTTCCAGATTCGTCGTAAAAAGTTCTTGCGCGGGTTGTGAATAACTGTTAATAACTCGCGCCAGGTGGTTCGCCTTGACCTACGCCCAGCGTCGTAACCTCGCCTTAGCGCTTCTTGCAGCGTTCATCGCCATTGTCCTCCTCACGGCCTGTGGGACTACCCAGCGCGCCCTGCCGCCTTATGAGTCGCCGCTTGCAAAAACGGATTTCCAAAATGTGCGCACCACCGCCTACACGCACACTGAATTCGATCATCGCGAATATAGCAATCACAATGCGCTTGGCGGCGAATTGCACGCTGCCGGGCCGCCAATTCACCGCGCCGAAGCAGTGCTGCGTGCGATCCCGGTGTATGAAGTTCAGCGCGCTATACCCATAGACGACATTGGCCGGAGGCAGGTGCGCCGCGTTTCTTATTCGCCGGAACTTCAGCCTTTTTCGTTATCCGAGACAACAACGACAACAGTCAGGGCGAGGCGGGGAAGACCGGCGTCCTCGGCTCCGACGCGATTGATCCCGGGCAGCGCAGCGGCTGATTGGTCGCGCTGGCCGGTCGGCACAGTTTTTCGCCTGCTTTCCACCGGCCAAGCGTATCGCGTGGAGGATTACGGCTGGGCACTCTCGGGGCGAAACACGATTGACCTCTACATGTCGAATCAGCACGAAATGAATTCCTGGGGCGCGCGTCAAGAGACTATCCAGGTCCTCCAATGGGGAGATCCGCAGGAAAGTTTGCAATTCCTCCGATCACATCAGAACTACAAGCACATTAAACGGATGGTGCTCGAGCTCGAAGGCCGTCACAAGGAAGCAGCGGCACTCCGATAGCGCAGCAGCAACGGTCCACGCAACTTTCGAGGCTGTTCATCCGTTGGAAAGCAGGCGTTTGAAATTCGCGCATTAAGCTCGAAAGTGCGCGGTGACATGCGCGCTCTGCTAGCCCTCGAAGACGGTCGATTTTTCGAGGGCGAATCGTTTGGCGCAACCGGCATATGCGTCGGCGAAATGTGTTTTAATACCGCCATGACCGGTTATCAGGAGGTGCTGACCGATCCCTCGTATCGCGGACAGATCGTGGCGATGACCTATCCTCTGATCGGAAATTACGGAATTAATTCGATCGACCAGGAAAGCCGTTCCCCGCACGTGCGCGGATTCGTGATCGAAGAATTAACCGAGGTGCCCAGCAACTGGCGCTCCGAGATGTCGCTCGATGAATATTTGCGAAAATGGAACATTCCCGGCGCCCAGGGAATCGACACGCGCGCGTTAACGCGACATCTGCGCACGCGCGGCGCGATGAAAGCCTGTTTGACGACAGAAAAGATTTCGCCCGAGGAAGCAACGCACAGGGCGATCGAAGGCGAAGGCGTGATCGGAATGGATTACGTGCGCGAAGTGTCCACGTCTAAAATCTATCAATGGGACCCGGAAGACAGATTTAGCGCGCCATGGTCAATTGCCGCATGCAATGGTGGGAGCAAACGCGCGCTTCCGCCGATCAAGTTTCGAATCGTGGCGTACGATTATGGGATGAAAGAGAATATTTTGCGACTGCTTCGCCAGAAAGGCTTCGCAGTTACTGTCGTCCCCGCATCGACAACCGCCGACGAAGCGCTGGCGCTGAATCCGGACGGAATTTTTCTTTCCAACGGTCCCGGCGATCCGGCCGCGCTGCTGTATGCGCACAAGGCAGTGCAAGATTTGATGGGCAAGAAACCGATTTTCGGTATTTGTCTCGGCCATCAAATTCTCGGCTTCGCGTTTGGCGGATCGACATTCAAATTGAAATTTGGTCATCGCGGCGCGAATCAGCCGGTAAAGGATTTGCGCACCGGCAAAGTGGCGATCACGGCGCAAAATCACGGTTTTGCGGTCGATCGGGAGTCGCTCCCTCAGAATGTGGAAGTTACGCACATCAATTTAAACGACGGCACTGTCGAGGGAATGCGGCACAAAGAGTTGCCAATCTTTAGCGTGCAATACCATCCCGAAGCCGCGCCCGGGCCACACGACGCCACGTACTTCTTCGAGCAGTTTGCCGATTTGATCGAGAAACAAAGGTAGGGTGCGATCGCCGAGCGCGCCGAAACGAATGCCCTATCCCATCCTCCGCGCTATTGACCAGCCGGGCTGGCCGCCCACATTTATTTCATGTTTAATTCAACAACAAACAAACCCACGGTTCTTAAGATCGCGGTCGTTGCGGCGTTCGTCGCCGCGCTGGCGGTTTCTCCGCTTGCTGTTGCGCAAGAGCATGAGCACGGCAGCGATGTGGCCGCTTCGAAAGAGGTGACCGGCGAAGTAGTGGATATGATGTGTTATGTCGATCATAACGCTGTTGGCGAGAAACACGGGCAATCTTGTGGTGCAAAGTGCATCAAAAGCGGTGGCCCCGTCGGCGTCGTCAGCGAGGGCAAAGCGTATCTGGTCGTCGGCGAACACAAGCCGATTAACGATCAGTTAGCCGAATATTGCGGTAAGAACGTCACCGTGAAAGGGAAGCTGGCCGAACGTGGCGGCATCGCCATGATCGAGAACGCCGAGATTGTTAAGAAATAGTTGTAGACCGCGCCTCTGTGAGACGCGCGGTGCATGTGCGCCAAAAAAACTCACTGCTGTGCT
>QHNV01000208.1 GCA_003218535.1 Verrucomicrobiota bacterium | reverse complement strand
TCTGATGGCCGAGCTTGAAAAGGTGAAACGCACTCTCGCCAAGCACGACTCGGACGCGCCGCATGAAACGCTGCTTGTGGTCGATGCGACGACTGGCGGCAACGCGCTCAGCCAGGCGCGCGAATTTCAAGCCGCCATTGGATTGACTGGTCTTGTCGTCACCAAGCTCGACGGCAGCGGCAAAGGCGGCATCGTTGTCGCGATCCAGGACGAATTGCGAATCCCAACGCGTTTCGTCGGCACCGGCGAACAGCTGGATGATTTCGCAGCATTCGATCGGAAGGCATACATCGAAAATTTGTTGTAATTATTGAAGCGTCGAGGTGGATCGCAATCATCCTGTCATCTTGAGCGAAGTGAAACATCTCTGATTGTCATCCAGCGCTGTGTAAGAAATGATCAGAGATTCTTCGCGAAGCCTGTCCTGCGCGAAGTTGAAGGGCTCAGAATGACAATGCTGCCTACTGTTTTCATTTAACGCGTCAATGAATGCCACTCGCGAATTTGTCGCGAACATGCTGTAGTCTCCGGGCAGGCTCATGGGAGAAGCAGTCAAAGAGACGTTCGCACCGGAAGATAGCGTCGCTCCAGTCGTGCTGACAGGTCCGCGCGGTTTTATCGCCAAGTTTACTGTGCTCAAGGGAGCGCAACGCGAGTTATGGCTCACGTTCCTGATCAAGTTCTTCATCTACACCGCTTACTCGGTCACGAACAAGACGATGGTGCTGTGGTTGTCGAAAGATCTCGGTTTTAACGATCAAGCGGCAGGAGCGTTGGTCGGCTGGGTTTGGGCACCGGCGATGACCATCTTCACGTTGCTTGCCGGCTCAATCACGGATGCGATCGGATTGCGCCGCACCTTCTTCCTCGGTGTCGCCATCTGCACTGTCGCTCGCAGCGTGATGGTCGTTACCACGATCCCATCGTTAGCGCTCGCCTGCGGGGTGCTTCCGTTGGCAGTCGGCGAAGCTCTTGGCACGCCGGTGCTGCTGGCTGCAACGCGGCGCTACTCCACAGTAGCTCAGCGGTCGATCTCATTCTCGCTCATCTATGCGGTGATGAATATCGCCTATGTCGCGGCCGGGTACATATTCGATTACGTTCGCCAGCTGAATTTGCATGTCAGTCTCTTCGTATTTGAGCCCACCTCATATCAGCAACTGTTCATGGTTAGTCTGATGTTCGAAATCGTGCTGTTTCCGGTAATCTATTTTATTCGCCGAGGAGCAGAAGCAAACAACGGCGGCCCCGCGATTGATGACTCGTCCCGCGATCGCGGGACCGCGCCCGCCTTTTGGGCCGGCATCGGACAGACGGTGCGAAAAAGCGCGATCGCTACCGCGCAGCTTTTTCGGCGCCTGATTAGTCAATCTGCCTTCTACCGGCTGCTTGCTTTCTTCCTCTTCATCGGATTCCTCAAAGCCATTTTTCTCCAAATGGACTACGTGTTCCCGAAGTGGGGCATTCGCGAGCTCGGCTTCAACGCTCCTGTCGGCAAGCTTTCCGCAATCAACGCGATAGTCATCATTTTTCTCGTGCCGATCGTAGGCGCGCTCACGCAAAAGTTTGCGGCCTATCGGATGGTTGTCATCGGCGGAGCGATTTGTGCCGCTGGAGTGTTCATAATGGCGCTGCCGACGGAATGGTTTCAGCCTGCCGCTGCGAGCGGCATTGGACAGTGGCTTGGGCATCGCTACCTCGGAGTACGCGGAGGTGTTCACCCTTACTATATTATGGCTGCGCTGTATCTGATCGTATTTTCGATTGGAGAAGCATTCTACTCACCGCGCGTGTACGAGTATGCCGCGGCAATCGCACCGAAAGGGCAGGAAGCATCTTACGGCTCATTGGCGTACCTTCCATTCCTCGTTGGCAAAATCCTTGTCGGAGCAGGCGGATGGTTGCTGGCTGCGTTTTGTCCCGAACACGGTCCGCGGCGCTCAGGAACGATGTGGTTTATTTTTGCTCTGGCAGCGTCCGTCGCGCCAATCGGCTTGGTGGCGCTGCGTCGCTACATTCGCGTCCCGGAAGCCGGCCGGCCCGATTGATCGGAAAATTGGCTGGTGGGAGTTTGAAACTTCGCCCCTATTTTCTCGTAGAAAAAGGTGAGAAGGCCATTTTTCAGCTTGTTTGCGAATTTAATTAAAGAAGATCAATCTCGCGCCTGCATGATTTGCGAGAGAAACCGTTCCCCTGTAGATTGTTTGGCACTCTCGGGGAAGTCAGGGAAGGCTAAGGGATCGATCAACACTTCAGACTTCAGGGTATGAACAGCACAAATTTAATACGTCCTCATCATGGGTCGCATAAGACGCTTTGGTTTGGTCTGCTTGGCACAATCGTTGTGATTGTCGGATCGATTTTACTCGCCTATGCTCAAACGCAGAAAAAAGAAGCTGAGAAAATGAACCCGAACAAGCCAATGCCGGCCGACGCTGAATTGCGACAACAATTGTCCAAGGACCAGTATCACGTCACGCGTGAATGCGGAACGGAAACTCCGTTTCAAAATGCCTACTGGGACAATCATAAGCCAGGAATCTACGTCGACGTTATTACCGGCGAACCATTGTTCAGTTCGCTGGATAAATTCGATAGTGGCACTGGGTGGCCGAGCTTCACCAAACCCATATCAGCTGACAAGGTTGTGGAAAAGCGGGATACATCCCATGGAATGGAACGCACTGAGGTTCGGGGGAAAACGAGCGATTCGCACCTCGGTCATGTCTTCGACGATGGCCCCGCACCGACCGGCGAACGTTACTGCGTGAATTCCGCGGCGATGCGTTTTATTCCTGTGGAAAAGCTGAAGGAAGAAGGCTACGGCCAATATCTCTCGCTCTTTCAATCACCGCAGGGCCAACAACAGCAAGCACAACGCGATTAGTAAAGAATGGCGAATGGCTTCGCCACGTTAAATCGTTAAATCGCGCTTGATGCAACGATGTAACGAATCGCGCCGAGAACGCAGCTTTCCTCTTCATTCATTCGTCATTCGTCATTAGGATTTCGTCTTTGGATTTGTCTCTGGGTGATCGAGTTCTGTTTTTGAAAGACGTCGCCTGGCACCTGATTTAGGTTTGTTTCATCATGACGAGGGACGATTTCGATTACGCCATTGAAAATACGCATGTAATTGTTGCTCCCGAGCAACAGATCGCGACCTTCGGCAGCACCAGCTTCAATTTTTATCTTATCTCGGAGCTGATGGACCGAGTCGATCAGGTCCGGATTCGCAATGGGAAAATTCACGCAGAGCGACCTCAAATTATTACACCGGAACATTATTACCGGCTATTGCTGGAAGGTTTCGGAGAAAAAGCAGAGCGATACGTCGATCAACTGCGCGAACACGCCCGGAACATCGCAGTGCTGCGTTACGGTTTTCAATTTCGCAAAACCGATCTAAGCGAGCAAACGCTGCGCGACTCAATTGAGACCGTAATCA
>QHNV01000207.1 GCA_003218535.1 Verrucomicrobiota bacterium | reverse complement strand
CCGGTATCTGGGATGATCCCGATTCTTACGATTCCACCTACACCAACTGCGACTCTTGGGGCGACAAACGCTGGGCCACGCCAGGCGCGATTGTCGATGGCAAACTCGTTACCACGCGGTTGACCGCGCTGAACGCCGGCTTGGAGGAGTTTATTGATCGCTCCTACTACGAATCGTGGGATGGAAAACGCTTTCCAAAAGATCCCAACGGCAATCCGCTCAGCCCGTATCATCCGTGGAATAAGGAAACCAAGGCGAAGCCAACCGGACAGAACTGGAAGGAAAAGTATTCCTGGGCTTGTACTCCGCGCTGGGATCGGCAGACCACCGAAGCCGGTTGCTATACGCGTCTTTGGACCACGGCCGCCGCGCAAAAAATTCGGCCGAATCCGTTCATCGAACCTACGGGCACAAGCTTAAAAATGATGTTGCCGAAGAGTGCACTGCCGGAGCGTCAGGTCGAATGGAAAATCCCGCCGGTCTGGAACGCGTTCGAGCGGAATCGCGCGCGCGCCTATTGTATCGCCTTCAATGCGACGGTCTCGATGAACGATTGGCTCAAGGGCCTCGACCTCTTGAAGCAGGGCAAGACCGAAGTCTCGACTCCGTTTGAAGTTCCGAAGAAAGGTAATCAGATCGGAGTTGGCTTCTGGGGCGCGGGGCGCGGCTGGCTGACGCACCATCTCGAGCTTCAGGACGGACACGTGGCTAATTATCAGATCGTCACGCCATCCACGATCAACGCATCGCCGCGCGATCCCTGGGACAACCCAGGTGCGTATGAAGAAGCCGTCTTGAACACGCCGCTGCTGGAGACTTTCGATGACCCAAAAGACTTCAAAGGGATCGACATCCTCCGCACCATCCGCAGCTTCGATCCCTGTATGCCGTGCACCACGCACATCTACGCGGGCGACCGCGTCATCACACGCGAAGTCAACACCTGTGCGTGCGGCGTGGATGACGAACACGAGCACGCGCATTAGCCAGTGTGTGCTTCTGAAGAATGCGCGCGATCATTGGCGGCGTCGGTTACATTAATCTGAGCGACAGCTCAGTCGGTCCAATTGCCGTCGATGCGCTCAAAAATGAACCCTGGCCCGAGCACGTGAAGGTGGACGACCTGAGCTACGGTCCGATCTCTGTCGTGCATAATTTCGTGGAGGCAAGCCCTCGCTACGAGCGTATGATTTTAATCACGGCGGCTGACTTCGGCGCGAAGCCTCCGGCGCTTCGCTGGCATCGTTGGCCGGCGATCCTGCCGAATCCTGAGGAAGTTCAGGCACGGGTGGTCGAAGCAGCCACGGGCGTAATCGACTGGAAAAATCTCCTCGTCATTCTCCAGCAGTTCGAGGTTCTACCGGGCGAAGTTTACGTCCTTGCGGTGCAGCCGGTGAAAACCGATTTCGGAATGAACCTCAGCCCTGGCGTCGCTGCTTTGCTCCCGGAGATCCTGCGGATGGCGCGGGAGTTGGCTCTGGGCAATATATCCGAAACGAACGCTACACAACCAAGCGCCGTGCAAGCCTGACCCAATGCCTACCCTCGCAGAAGTCGAAGAAGATGCCGCGCGGATCGCCGAGTTGGTCAAGCATTTCGAGGAAACAGAAGAATACGACACGCAGGAGAAAGTTTTCGAGTTGCTCGAACGGATTGACCACATGCATCGCGCCTGCATCTGGCGCATCTACGAGTTGACCACCGAACTCGGCGGCAAAGGATTGGTCGAACGGCTGCAGCTCGATCCCGTGATCAAAATGCTATTCATCCTTTACGATCTGCTGCCGCCGGAGCCGACTAAACCAACGGAGGCGCGGTGATGCGAGTTCTCGTCGTCGGCGTCGGAAATGTGCTTCGCGGCGATGATGCTTTCGGCATCGAAGTGTTGCGGCGCTTGCAAACGCGTACCGATCTTTCGGGCGTTGAGTTTTTCGAAAGCGGTATTGCCGGGATCTCGCTCGTGCAGCAGCTGATGGATGGCTACGATGCGCTCGTGATTGTCGATGCATTGGATCGCTGCGCTGAGCCGGGTCGCGTATTTGTGTTGGAACCGGATCAGGAATCGCTTTCAACGTTGGGCGCTCCGCATGAATCAACCGATCTTCACCAAGCTGATCCGGAAGCTGTGCTGCGGATGGCGCACGCATTGAAAGTTTTGCCGAAGCGTGTGTGGATCGTCGGCTGCCAGGCTATCGGGTGTGACGATCTTGGCGCACGGTTGAGCGATCCGGTGGCGCGCGCCGTGCCGGTCGCGTCGCGTCGCGTGCAGGAAATCATCGCGAGCTTAACCAGCGAGGAGGTTTGTAATGCCGCCCCCTGACGGAACAGATTCGCCAGACGCACAGCTCGCTGCGCGCGACGAGATCCTTCAGATCATGTACTGGCTGCGTGGGGAAGGCCTTGCCAAAGACGTTGCCGCGAAGGACCTCACCCGCTGGATCAGCGTCGATGCCATGCAAATTCATTCACTGCTTGTCGATCTTGCTGAAGCCAAGCTCGTGGAAAATATTTCCAGCGGGCAAACCAGCGCCGCGCGTTTTCGGCTAACCGACTCCGGAGTGAAAGAGGGCGGCCGCCGTTTCGCCGACGAATTCGCCGAATTAACCAAGCCTGGTCACTACGAATGCAGCGATCCAAATTGCGAATGCCGCCGCACCGGCAATCCGGCTGACTGCGTTCACCAGCATTAACTTGTCGCAATGCGGCTGGAACGGGCAAAAGTGGCGATAAGAGGCGCCGTGCAAGGAGTCGGGTTCCGCCCCTTTGTCTATCGGCTCGCGACCGACCTTCGCCTCAATGGCTGGGTGCTGAACTCGGCCCAGGGAGTTTTCATCGAAGTCGAAGGCGCGCGCGACTCACTGCGCCGTTTTTTGCTTCAGCTGGAAAAAGAAAAACCGTCACGCGCCATCATCCACACTCTCGAGTCTTCGTTTCTCGACCCGGTCGGGTATGGCGCATTCGAGATTCATGAAACTGATAATCACGGCCAGAAAACGGCCCTGATTCTTCCCGACATTGCGATCTGCGCCGATTGCCTGCGCGAGATTCTCGATCCAACCAATCGCCGGTTCCGTTATCCGTTCACGAACTGCACGAATTGC
>QHNV01000206.1 GCA_003218535.1 Verrucomicrobiota bacterium | reverse complement strand
TTCACCTGCGACCCAACGGCAACGAAGCCGCAACCGAAAATAGCGCCAGTCAACGCGTGTGTGGTTGAAATTGGAAAGCCGGTGAGCGTGGCGAGAATGACAGTTAGTCCGACGCCGATTGCAACCGCGAGTAGAAAATATTCCGAGCCGACAAAATGGTCCGGGACGATGCCTTTGGCGCTGAATTTCCCGAGCAACGTTTGCGCGAGAAAGATCGACATGATCGATCCGGCGAAGGTTGCAATCGTAGCCCATCTGATCGCCGTGCGATAGCCGCAAGCACCGCTGCCAAAGAGCGACGCCACGCCTTTGAAGTTGTCATTTGCGCCGTTCGAGTAGGCGAGAAAGCAGGTCGCAAGGAAAAGAAGTGCGAGTGTCATAGTGCGCGAAAACACTCGGAGTCAGCAGCAAGCGCCGCCATCGCAGCATTTACTATTTGTTTCCGTAGTCGCGTTGTAATCCTGGCCCTTCGTTTCCTTGGGATGCCGCAATGCAGTGCGCGAACAATCGAAGGGTTTCGCTTCTTCGAGCGGAACATCGACGACCGGATCAACGAACTCGAAGAACTCGTGATAAGGCGCTTTCCTGTAGAGGTTATAAGTCTTGTCGCAAACCGCGTAACGCTTTCCGCGTTCCATGCGATGGTTGTCATCGTCGAGCACCTCCTTGAACGGGCCGCGATAAATTACCGCCTGGTTGCGCTCGAAGCATTCGCCCTGTTTCCCTTTGAACGCTTCTACCGTGACCGAGCGAAACTCGATTCCCTGGACGGTGCGCCACGGATTGACGTCCCGCTTTAGAATCTGGATTCCGTAAAAGCCGACATTCTCAAATGCGGCGATGAATCCTTCTTCAGTTAGCGCGCCGGAAATGCAACCACTCCAAAGTTCGGGATCGTTTTGCATTTCTTCGGGCACTTCTTCGTCGCTTACGATGTCCGAAATGACGGCCCGCCCGCCTTTCTTTAGAACCCGGAAAATTTCGTCGAAGAGTTGTCGTTTAGATTTCGGCTCGACCAGATTAAGAACACAATTGGAAACGACCACATCGATGGAGTCGCTGGCGATCAGCGGATGTTTGATACGCAGTTCTTCGGCGAGCTCGTCCGCAGCAAGAAACGAAGCGGCATCAGTTATTGGATTGCTTTTCAATTGTCGTTCCAACAATTCCAGATCAAGCGCCAGATCCTGGATACGGCCTTTGCGAAATTCTACGTTCGCGTAGCCGAGGCGCTCCGCGACGATTGGGGCGTTACGCCGGGCGACCTCGAGCATTTCATCAGTCATATCCACGCCGATCACTTTGCCGTTTGGTCCAACGATCTGCGCCGCGATGAAACAAATTTTTCCCGTGCCACTACCGAGATCGAGAACCGTTTCGCCCTCGCGCAGATTATGCGACGGATCGCCGCAGCCATAATCGCGCTCGATCACTTCTCGTGGAATGACGTTGAGATATGCCGATTCATAATTAACCGGACAACAAAGTTTGTCGGCGCGTTCCTTTGCTCCGGCCGCGTAACGCTGGCGGACGATGGTTTCTTTATTACTGGCCTGGGTCATAGCAATGCGAAGCTCTAACAGGTCGCTTTATTCCTGAAAAGGTGCAATTCGCTTGCGCGGGTCAACTGTAAAAGAAATTAAAGCCGCGCTTAGCTGCGCGGCAGCGACTGCTTGCGTAACGTGTCGAGTGAGAAACGGTTGAATCGCGCGTATGCAATAAGTCCAGCGTAGAATGCCATGTAAATCAGCTGCTCCGAGGCAACGGACCATTGCTGGAGTAAGCAGCTGCCGAAAGTCAGCACCTACATGAGCAGCATTCCGGCAATCAGCGCCGGGCGCGGCAGAAGCCCCAATATAATCAAGATGCCGACGTCAAATTCTATTGGCGGGATAGCGAATCCAATCGCTGTGACAAGCGGCAACGGAAGCCAGGTCTTGGCGAACATGTTGCCGAGACTTGTCGCAAACGCCGGGATTGCGCCGATTCGCGCGAGGCCGTGCCGAAAAGATTGATTCCAAATCCGACGCGCGCGAGCGTATATGCAATCATAAAATCAGAGCGAGCCTCATCGCTGGAGAGCATCACCAAACTTTGAAACTCCGTGCCTAATCGCGCGTTTTTTTAGCAATTGCGAACTGTTCCCGGTTGCGAACTGGCTATCACTTTATGCCGGCCTGCGATTTCAATGCGTCGCGCGCGATCTTTGTTACCCAGATTGTTACGGTGACGGTGGCGGCGAAGCCGATGACTAAGAACGTCCAATATTGCCAGCCGTGCTTCACCGCTGCACCGCCAGCTGCCGCGGCCACAGCGGCTTTGCCAGCCGTGCCGATGTAAACGTAGAGAAATGTGCCGGGCATCATGCCGATCCAGCTCGCGAACACATACGGCCAGAATTTTACACCGGTTAGGCCGTAAAAGTAATTGCTGAAATTAAACGGAATCACCGGAGTGAGCCGCAACAGAAAAATCAGCTTCACGCCTTGTTTGCCGACCGCCTCGTCGATGTTGCGAAACTTTTCATTTCGTTGCGTTATCGCTTCGATTTTGTCGCGAGCGATGAATCGAGCTACGAGGAAGGCCAGGGCCGCGCCGAGCGTGGCGCCCGCGGAAACGGCGAGAAAACCCTTCCATAGACCAAATGCAAATCCGGCGCCGATAGTGAGAATGGCGCCGGGCGCCAGTAAAACCGTCGCCACGGCGTAGACGACGATGAAAATGAAAATGCCGGCCACACCCATCTGCCCGACCCAATCATTGAAGTTGGTGAGCCATTCACGGGCCGGCAGGAATTTCATCGCCAGAAAAAGCGCGACGACAATCGCAATCAGCGCCAGGAGTCGCGCAAGCGCGCTTTTCACCGCGGCCTTTTCGTCAGTCATTTTGTTGTAGCCACGGCGCTGTGTC
>QHNV01000205.1 GCA_003218535.1 Verrucomicrobiota bacterium | reverse complement strand
CGGTGAATTGGAAGACAAAGAAATCGATCCCACGCTTTCTCATCATCATTCTTGTTCTCATTTTCACAGTGATGAATTACGAATGGATGCCGGCGGTTCTTTTTCTTTCATACTTGCTGTACGGATTTCTTCGACCGTGGCTCTCGCGCGACTGGCGACGTGAAATTGAAGAAGAGATCGGCGAAGAGCCTTCCGAGGAGACAGCCGAACCAACGCGCTAAGGTCGGCACCCGATTTGCGGTAAGGGCGACAAACAGAAGGAAACGAAGGCAACAAAGCGTTGCGTGAGACTTGGATTCCTGATCTTCGCTTTCTCCGTTATCTTTTGTTGAACATCATAGAGTCAATTGCGAACAGCTATTGGAGAGAGTTGAGTAGCTATAAGCCCTGGTCTCAAGAGGTCTTCTCAAACGCAAAGCCGTCACGCGGTGAAGCGTGACGGCTTATTGTGAACTGCATCTTTTACATGGTCGAGTTAGGGAGCAAACAGAAGATGTCCGTTATAAGTACCGTGTCCCCCAAAGTCGCCGTCGCATTCGCTGCCTAGATCACCCTCAGCCGTTCCCTGAAAATACACATCAGCAAGACCGTCAGTTCCTTGGCGGCCGGCAATATGCAAAGTTTCGTGGCCGGTCAGAGCGTTGCCTATGCCATTGTAGGTGAAGACCAACGTGCCAGACGGACCGCCGTTAAGTGAACCGGCGAACAGCGCGGTGCCGTGGAGCGTTATGGAACCGTCGGGATGAATTACATCTAGCTCAGTGCCCTCGAGGCGTCCGATGAAGTTGCCACCAACGTCTGTAGTAACGCTGAACGTGACAATCAAATTTCCATCGGCTTGGCGAACACTAGTTCGTGTGAAACAGGGATTAAACCCTCCGGTTGCGGTTCCGGGTGGGTCAGCTTCAGCGCTCGACAACGCTAATGATGCGCCAGCAATTGCCAGTGCGAAAAAACTTCTGCGCAGATGTGATAGGAAACGATTTCGATTAAACCAATAATAAGTTTTCATACACATCACTAAAGGAAGTGGAAACCAAAGTTCCGGACTTTTTTGAGCAAACAAAAAGCCGCCACACAGCTAAGGGTGACGGCTGAACCCGGAGGTTGGAAGGCACCCTATACTGATGATCGAATTGCCTTCGTGCGCACTTTTTACAATTACGCTCGCACCAATCCGAATGGTCGCTGCAGTTCTGGAGCCGAGTGGCTCAAGTCCAGTGCGCAGTGAGGCACGGAGAACAGGTTACAACATAAAGTCCGCCCACGCGCTTCTGCGGCGGGACAGTCCGAAAGCATCTGATTGCTTGATATCCGCTCTCAGACTACAATATGTCTGATCCCTTTGGGAGAGCATCCAGATATTCGGCGGGAATCTCGTTCACAGCTGCCCCACCGACGTTAACCCGAGCGAGTGCCTCCGGCGATGTGATCCAGCACCTGAATGGAGTCAATAGATAGACCGGATCCTTGTCCGGCGCCTTTACCAGCATAGCCGTCGGTCGCGTTGCAGCTACCCTATTCCCGGCAGGGCTGACAAACGCGCTCCAGGGCGTGTTTCCTACTCCTGGAACATCGGACGGCGCCCACCTATGCCGTTCCCAGCTGTCTGCCCAACTCGCCGCCCCGGGCGGCAGTTTTCCGTGCAACTCTTGACGAGCTGCGACGAGCACGAAGAGCAGGGACTTGAACAGCCGAACCTCGTCTAAGTCTTGCGGACTCGGCACGCGTTTAAGTTCGTACCGCGGGTCGAACGGCGCGTCGCCGGGAAGCGCACCGAATACATTGTATTCGAGCTCCCAACATCGTCGCCGACACTTGGCAATCGCATCGGCGAGCGCTGCCAACGTGGGGTTCGCAGCCTCGTTAACAAACATACCCTCTGCTGGGGTAGGTGGCCGCCTGATTATGCGGCCGTTACGTGCTTCGAAATCGCCGTGGATGTTGCTTAGCGGCAGCGGCGCAAACGGGAAGTTCGTCACGACGTCGGCCGCACACATATACCCATAGCCGATATTAATGTCGATGAGCCCAGGATCGATCGTCAGAGTGTCGTGTACGTCGGCGCGTGGCGTGACCACCCACACCTTCTTCCGGTGTTGAAGTGCTTCTAGCTTTGCCACCTCTAAATGTCGCTCCTGGATTTCCCAGAGGAGGATGTCAAGAACAGATCGCTCCGCAATATCGAGTAGATTCGTGTTACGATATGCGAGCTTCGCCGACGGCACGCCGGCAGGCGACGCGTTGATGGCCACGATGGCTTCCGTTTTCGGGAAGTCCAAGGCCGCCTTGAGGGGCAGCACCCATCGAACACCGCCGTCGACGTAGCTTTCGTTACCGAGCACGACCGGCGGAAAGACACAAGGAATGGACGCCGACGCGATCACGCCGTCGGCGACATTGACCACAAGCCTTTTGCTGCCAGCACGGGTCGTGCACTGACCCAGCCGAGTGCGGGCCTTTAGGACTTCGGCGGCGGCACGTTTCAGCTCTTCGGAAAGATTCGTCCGTTCCGTGTGGCTCCGTTCCAAAAGATCCATACGTGCTTGGATCGCAGCTTCGTAGGCGGCCCGTTCCGCCGGACACACGGTCGGATCTGCGCCGGCCACTGGCCTACCATCGGTCTCCAACACGTGACCGTCCTGGGTAATGTAGCGGATCGCTCCGCTGTCGAGGCTTACGGCCACGAGGCGCAATTCCACGCCTGAACTCGCAACGACTCCGCCGTTGAGGTTACTCTTGAGCTTGGAGCGGATCGGATCCAGGGTAAATATTGACTGCGCGTTCTTCAAACCTTCGATGCCCTCTTGCAAATCACCTCCGAGGACGACAGCCTGCCCAATAGCATACGGCGGAAAGAACACGACATCGCGGGCGAGTTGCGGAAAGTCAATCGTTTGGGGGTCGAAGAGACTTGCGATAGCGGTGCGGGTTCGCGGGCTGACGCCCGCGAGCCAAGGAGCCTCGACGTACATATCCTGGTTGAACGTCAGTTCCGTCTGCCAAATGGTCTTCAGCTTGTCAAAAGCGGCTTTCTGCGAAGTCTTTGTTCCTCCATGCGCCAACTGAATCGCGTTGACGGATCCAACGGAGGTTGAACAAATGACGCCTGCACAGAAGCCGTTCTCGTACAGGTACTGCAGTGCACCGACTTCAAAGGATCCCTTAGCTCCCCCGCCACTGAGAACTAGGCCTATTGGATTAGTATCTCCAAAAGCAATAGCGGAGGCCAATATAATTATTGAAGCTATAACAAACTTACGACACATCTGCTGGACAATGGCCAGCCCGTAATCATTCTTATACTGAAAGATTTTTTTCATAACTTAAATTCTCTCTTATTTCCCTTTTGTTTTTGCTCTTTAACTGAGGATTGCTTTCCTATCTCTAAAGGAACTGGAAAGCAAAGTTCCGGAATTTTTTGGGCATTGTGCCCGAGAGGCTGAGCGTCTCGTTGTCAATGCCGCGTGGGCAACCATTTTTTAGGCTTGTAGAAGAAGCAAAAAACGCTCACGCTACTCGCTGGTGAATGCGGAAGCCGAGCCGCGGGTGTTCACCACCACGCGCTGGAGTCTCGTCCTTTCTGGGGCGAACGCCGACGGTGACCAGCAGAAAGCTGCCGAAGCGCTGGCGGAGCTTT
>QHNV01000195.1 GCA_003218535.1 Verrucomicrobiota bacterium | reverse complement strand
AACATCGTGTCCTTGCCGGCTTCCGTAGCGGCGTCATGAAATGCACGCCCGGGATGCTGCTCAAGCAAGTTGTAAATATGCTGGACGCTCGTGACGTCGCGCTCGCGAATGCAATTCACTCCCTCATACAGCCAGCCGATCGCCGGTCCCAGCGCGATCCCGTAGTACCGAACTTTTCCGTCAGCTTTTAATTTCTCCAACGTCCTCCAGAGCGCGTCGTCATAAACCTGTTCCATCCGAATGTTGTGCAGTTGGAGCAGATCGATCCGGTCGGTCTTTAATCGCTTCAGCGCAGCGTCGGTCGCGCGTGTGACCGCCTCCGGTGAGAAATCCTGTGGAATTTCCCGCTGCCCGCGTCCGCGCGCCTCGCCGTGATGAACAAAATCGTAACCGACCTTGGTCGCGATGACGATTTCATCCCGCTGTTCCGGAAACGCTTTGGCGATCAGCTCTTCGCTCAATCCGTTTCCGTAAGTGTCAGCCGCATCGAAAAGTGTTATGCCGAGATCGAACGCTTTGTGCATCAGCGCGATCGCTTCGCCCTCGGTGAAATTTCCCCACCAGCCGGTCGAAATCGTCCAGAGACCAAACCCGACCTCGCTTACAGTCAGGTCGGTGTTCTTGTACGTTCTGAAGCGCATATGCGATCAGCTTAGCGAATGAAGAAGCAAACGTCCAACGTTCAACCCGCCTTCGGTCGCCGCGGCGACCTACGGGCGCGGCAGGCGCTTAATCCTCAACATTCAACATCTGTTGGATTGTCATCCAGAGCGGAGCGAAGGACCTCGCGAATCACACCAGACACGAGAAAGCGCGTGCTGCACAGAATCGAAATAGCCTTTAACCGACGACTACTGACCGCGGCTTGTCGGATCTACGCCGGCAAACGTCAAGAAGTCGATCATTCGAAAACTCTCCGGCGTTCCGTCATGTGTTGGCAGCGTGGGTACCCAATTGGGTTGCACACTGAGGTAGGAGTCGGGGTCTATCTGGAGCAACCCGATGAATACTTCGGCTACGATACGCGCACCCACAGGGCCGAGACGTAATCCATCCTCCCTCAACTGAGCTTCTTTCAAGATGTAATAGAAAAGCGGCGTCGAATCGACAAACTCGGGACGAATCGTCTGCAGCTCAGCCAGCTCGGTGTCACTGAGTGGTGGGATGCCCATTTCTTGCGCGATGCGTTGACCGGAGGGGATCTGCCAAGTCAGACACCGTAACAAATTGCGCTGCATCAGCGAGTCCGGCGGCATCCCATTGAATATCGTCCCCAGCGGAAGGCGGAACAGCGGCGTCGAGACTATTGTGTCGATCCTTTTGTTCGGGCGTACATCGGCACTGCGCGGTATGAGGGCCGCACCATGCTGTGACCAAATCGGTAGGTAATCTGGTACTCTACCGGAATAAACGCCTCGTTGTGTAACGGATTATAGAAATGGCGACCGTTTGTTAAAACATCATCTATCACTGGTTGGCCAACAATGTGTGGCAGGAACTCGTGAAGGATCATCCACTCGTAATGCCACACGGTCAGGCGTTGGGCTTGGACGTAAGCGTCATTGTCTGGGATACCTGGGTTCTCTGACCGCACGAGATCAACGGCATGATTATGGAATAACAGAAAGGCTGCGTGCATCCCGGCGATCATCATGTTCTCATCGTTGCGTGGGTCGCCAATAATCGCCACGTGGTTAATCGGATCTCGCGGCAAGTCCTCGTACTGGCCGCCGCTTTCGATCAGGAATTTGATTGGATCAGCCGGATCGTATAACTCCGGGTTACCGCCCGGTCCGCCGGCGTAAACGGAGTCCAGATCAAAGATGGGAGTGCGAGCGTTTTGTGAAATGATAGGCTGAGTCGGGAATCCGAGTCGGGACCTCTGGTCAAACGTCATATCATGGTCAAGGAACTGGCCGAAGAACGTCACGCCAGCGGTGTGGGTTGGATTGTTCCGGTTGATCAGTTGGAGATTGGGATCGGTTATCAGTGCCACAGGGCCTGCGGCCAGGTCGTCGTTCGCATCCATAATCCCGCCGGGCCTACCCAGGTCCATAAGAGCGTCGCGAACCGCATCCGTTGGCGGCGCGAATGGTGGCAAATTACGGAACATCCGACCAAAGTTTCCGGTCAGCGCTGGATCCGGAGGCGGTGCGGCGCCAGTCGCTTGCGCTGTTGACAAAAGCCCAAAGCCGCCGAGCACGACCATCAACGCGGTGAGCGCAACGAGCCCCGGCGCGATGCGAAGTAGCGGAATTGATATTTTTTTGAACTGAGTCAGTAGATTTACTTTTCTTCCTTTCTTTGATTACGCTTACGCCCTTCTAGAGAGGGATTCTGGAGCGCGTGCGGCACGGAATCGTAAGCAATTCCGGGGGGTTGTGCCCCCCGAAAATTGCTGGTTCTATCTCTCTACGGACACACTGTGGTACCGCGGCTTAAGACCGTCGAATCACACGTAATAGTGCCAACGTCAACGCCTTCGATCGTGGCGCGGGCCCCGAAACGAAGATCCACATCGACGCCATTCCCGGTGATGGCGGACGGGTTCGATGGGATGGAGATGAACGTAAGGACCCCGGCGCCGTCCCCCCGCACCCCGGTGCCATTGTTCCTCACCGTCCACCCGCCAACGAGCAGCGCGGTGCCGTCCAAACCAAAGTCGAGGCCAACCCCGTTGTTTTCGATAACGAACGTACCAACCCCATCAGGGCTGATGATTTTGCCGGCCACGACGAGGATCCCGAGGGGACTATTTGTAATGGTGATGGTGCTCTCACTGCGAAAGACGTTTAGGATGGAGTCGGCCAGCACGATGCCGGCCCCACCGTTCGCATCGATAGTGAACGTGCTCCCCTGAGAGTCCGCAAAACTAAAGACGGCCAGTTGGCTGTTGCTCCCGGCAACGAGTCCGGGACCACCGTTTCTACTGGCTTCTACTTGCGCGCCGCGGATCTCGATAATCGACGTACCATTGATAACTGCGCCGGGCCCGAGATTGTCATTGATGCGGATCATGCTGAAGGCAGCGCCGTGCGTACCAAGAATGCCCTCACCTGGGCCGTTTTGGACTGTGAACCCCTGGATCGTGACGCCGCTGGCGCCGTCAATGGTGACAACGCCGTCGAATTCCGAAGTGGGCCCGCCCCCGCCATCAAGGGTTGCCGCCCCTTGTCCGTCCAGGGTTATTCGATCTGTCTTGATGCTCACCCGCTCGAAGCAGGTCCCGGTGACGCGAATGGTGTCGCCCGGTTCGGCCCTAGCCAAGGCTCTCGCGATCTCCTCTCCGCGATCGCAATTCACCACTTGCATGTTAGACACCACTCTCATGTTAGAGCCGGCATCGCCTGTCGGGGAGGCGGCCGTAAAAGCCATTGCGGCGGCCCCCGAAATCAGGGCGACCGCAGTTGTGAGACGGACGAGTGAGAAGGCACGATTTCCCGTTAAACGACGGAGGGTTTTCATATTTTTTTTGTTCATAAATTTAATTTCCTTTCATCGCCATAAACGAAAACGGGCGCTCAAAGTGGCCATCTGAACTGAGATTCTTTTTGGAAAAGCTTGCGCGTGCAGAGAACTTCTCTGGGTGATAGGCTACCAAGAGGATTTATGGATGAGCCTTCGGTCTCTCCCCACAGAGTGACCCAGCTCCTGCAGCAGTGGAGTCACGGAGATGATTCCGCTCTCGCAGAGTTAACGCCGCTGGTCTATGAAGAACTCCGACGTCTCGCTCATCATTACATGGAGGGGCAGAGTCCCAATCACACACTACAAACTACGGCGTTGGTCAACGAGGCCTATCTGCGTCTGGCCGACCAAACCAATCCGCGCTGGCAGAACCGCGCCCACTTCGTCGCCGTAGCCGCCCGAGCAATGCGCCAAATCGTTGTTGATTACGCCAGGAGTCAGCGATCCCAAAAGCGCGGTGGCGGCGCGCTCAAGGTAGAACTAGACGAAGTAGCAATCCTGTCACCGGAGCAATCAAAGGAGATTGTTGAACTGCACGAGGCATTGGAGAGGCTCGACACGCTTGACTCAAGAAAAGCCCGCGTGGTCGAGCTTAAATTTTTTGGCGGGCTCAACTACGACGAGATAGCAGAAGTGCTCAAGATTGCACGTAGAACGGCGAGGCGTGATTGGGAATTTGCCAGGATATGGCTGTACAGAGAATTGCACAGCGTGGACTGACGGAAATGACAAAGCTCGAATGACGAAGGAGTGGATGCGGGTGACCGCCGTAATTGGTTACACCGTTACATCGGATTTACGATTTAACGATTCAACGTAGGCGAAGCCATATGACGCCGGCGCAGTTACAAACGATTGAGGAAATCTTTTACGCAGCCCTGGAGCAAGACTCGGACGACGTTGCTCGATTTCTGGAAACGACGTGCGAAGGCGATGAGCTTTTGCGCGGCGAAGTTGAAGGGCTTCTCGCTTCGCGTCAACGAGTAGGCAGCTTCATTGAAACCCCAGCTGTCGGCATTGCGACAAGAATTATTCGAAATGGGCAAGCTGACTTGCTTGTCGGTCAGACATTCGGTCACTACAAGATTTCCAAACGGATAGGCAGTGGCGGGATGGGCGAAGTTTATCTGGCCAGCGACATGATAGCGGGCCGCAAGGCCGCGCTCAAACTTTTGCCCATGCGCTTTACCGGGGATGCGGAGCGCCTGAAGCGCTTTCAACAGGAAGCGCACGCTGTGGTCGCGCTCAATCATCCAAATATCCTGACGGTTTATGAGATCGGCGAGGACCACTCGACCCACTACATTGCCAGTGAACTGATCGAAGGGGAGACGCTGCGTCAACGTCTGACGCGCGGGCGAATCGAGGTCGGCGAAGCTGTCGACATTGCGATCCAAGTGGCAAGCGCGCTCGCCGCCGCCCATGAAGCCGGGATTGTCCATCGCGACATCAACCCGGGGAACATTATGCTCCGGCCGGATGGATATGTGAAAGTGCTCGACTTCGGGATTGCAAAGCTTGCCGAACAGGAAGCACCCGCAGCGATGCCGAAAGACGAAGCGCTCTTGCTGGTTGAGACCAACCTGGGCTCGATACTGGGAACTGTTCCCTACATATCGCCGGAACAAGCGTGCGGCGTGCCGGTCGATAAACGCACCGATATCTGGAGTCTCGGCGTGGTCCTTTACGAAATGGTGACGGGTCATCAGCCATTCACCGGCGGCACACCCAGAGAGGTCATGACTTCGATTCTGGAGAAGGAGCCACCGCCGCTAACGACTTATAACAAGCAGACTCCGGCTGAGCTTCGGCAGATTATCAGCAAAGCGCTGCGCAAAGATCGAAGAGAGCGGTACCAGAGCGTCAGCGAAATGCTTCAAGCGCTCAAGAATCTACGCCACAAACTAGAATTGAAGGCTGCGCCTTTATGGTTGCGCTGGACCCGATCGCCCATCGCTCTGGTGTTTGTATTGTTAGTGTCCGCTCTTCTGCTGGCCCTTCCATTCTATCGGCATCGGAACCTGACGACCAGCTTACCGCCGGACAAAAGCATCGCGGTGCTGCCATTCGTCGATCTTAGCCCGGCAAAAGATCAGGAATATTTCTGCGACGGCATGAGCGAGGAGATTCTCGACGCGCTGGCAAAGGTCGATGGACTGCGCATTGTTGGCCGCACCTCGTCGTTTTCATTCAAGGGGAAGAACGCGAACGTGAACGAGGTTGGGGAAAAGCTAAACGTCGCGAATGTGCTTGAAGGAACTGTGCGACGCGAGGGTAACCGCGTTCGTGTCACCGCGGAGTTGATTAACACGCGCAGCGGTTTCCATCTCTGGTCGGAAACATACGAACGCGAACTGCAAGGCGTCTTTGCGCTGCAGGATGAAATAACTCGCGCAATTGTTGAGTCGCTCAAGGTCAAGCTCGCTGTTTCACTTCCTGTCCATGAACAACGAAACACGGAGGCATACGAACTTTATCTGCAAGGTCTCTTTTTCTCGAACAAGAGCAGCGAAGCAGATTTGCGGAGGGCGCTTGGTTTCTTCCAGGGCTCTCTCGAGAAGGACCCAACATTTTCGCGTGCCTGGACTGGGATCGCGAAGGTTTGGTATTTTCTGGCCGACGTCTACGCAAAACCACTCGAGGCCTACCCGGCGTCAAAAGAAGCCGCCTTAAAGGCAATCGCGCTCGACGAGAAGGATGCCGAGGCCCACTGCTACCTTAGCGAAGCGAAACGTGTTCTCGACTGGGACCTGGCCGGCGCGGATGCAGAGTTGAAGCGCGCGCTCGAACTCGATCCCAACTCGGCGCCGGCTCACTTCTTCTCGGCGCTGCTCCCACTCTTCCGCGGCGAGCTGAAAGAAGGTCTTCGACTTGTCTTGGAGGCCGAGAAATTAGATCCGGTGTCGCCGATCACCAGCTACGTTGCCACCGCTGCCTACCTCGCTAACGACCAGATCGATGACGCAATT
>QHNV01000194.1 GCA_003218535.1 Verrucomicrobiota bacterium | reverse complement strand
AACATCTTCGTCCAAATGGCGATCGACCGGGCCGGTAACCTCTATTATACCTGGTCGCAGGCGCAGAACGTGACGGCAGATAGTGAAGGCGAGCAGGATATCTACTACACATTCTCGACGACCGGCGGCACGGCCTGGGCACCGCCGATCAACCTGACGCCAGAGGCGAATGATTCTGCGGTCTTCTCTTGGATGGTTGCGGGCGATCCCGGCCAGGTCGACATCGTTTACTACAAGTCGAACAGCGGCATCAACTCGAACGTCCAGCCGCCGACGACCGTCTGGAACGTGTACTTCGGTCAGTCGCAAAACGCGCTCAACACGGGCCCCAATTTCAAGAGCGTCCAAGTCAGCGCGGAACCGAACCACCTCGGCCAACTCTGCACGAATGGCCTCAACTGCTCGGGCGACCGCGACCTGCTCGACTTCTTCACGGTCGACGTCGACCACCTCGGCGCGGCGGTGATCGCCTACTCGGACGACCACGAGCGCCGGAATAGCGACACCCGTGATAAGTCGACGCGCCAGATCGCGGGTAACAGCGTGTTCAAGAATGTGTCGCTGAGCTCGTTGCAGCAGAACTGGCCGATCCGCGATCACGCGGTCTCCGACCGCACTGGCGACGTCTACGACGGCTTCGGAGTTGCGAAGGGGTCGTGCCCTGGGATGGATCTTGTCGGTCCGACGGCCACCACTGCAAGCCGCTCCAGCGATTTGCTGACGATCTCGCTGACGCTTAACTCCGCGCCGACCGCGGCGAAAGCCGCCACCTGTTCGGGAGGAGTTGCGAGCGGCGGACGTTGGGGCGCCGAGTTCTGGGCGGCAGCGGGTGGAGTCGACGGCGGCACGGAAGGCGGCAACCACTTCTACGTCGCCTACCGCGACAATCCTTTGGAAAACGGCGGCGTCCCTGGCGTCGAGGCGGGCTACATCGACAACGTCAACCCGCCCATTACGACGCTCGAGTTCCATCCGAAGACCGGCGTAACAGGAACGCTGAGTGGCACCTGCTTTACGCCAGCCGGCGCGCCCACGACGACCGCGCCGTGCACAGTGACGATGACCATCAATCTCAGCTCGCTGTCCATCACGCCGGGGAACGGGCTCTACTCGATTACCGGTCTCTCGACCTACTTCTTCGGAAACGCGATGCAAGCTCCAGCGCTCGTTCGGCTGGAACTCGGCAATTCAGAACAGGCCGACGCGACCGCCGCTCTCGAGTACAGCGGTAGCGGCACGCCTTAGAACCGATCGGAAGCGAGGGCCGGTTCAGGCCGGACCTCCTCATATGTACATGTCCCGCGCTCGAGCAGCGTGCAGATCTTGCGCGCAGATTTCCGGCGGGTCGCCAGTCGTGGTCTTGCTCGATTCGCCCTGCGAGGCCGTCCGCCGAGCCGCCAGTGCCTCGCACGATCTGGTTTAGTTTTTGGAGTAACTCATGCTGCTCGTTAATCAACACTTTCGAATAACCGACGATGTCTATGTATAAGACATGCGCGATTTCGAGTTGAATTTCCTTATTAACTGGCGCCGGCATCCGGTGTAGCTACCCGAAAATAAAATAATTGATAATTCCGCTTCCAGCCGACCGTCGAGAATAAAAGTGGCGGTTCAGCGAATGGGCGCAGATTGGCGGGAGCAGCTTGCTCAACTTCCTTGAATCCGTTTATTCTTTCTTTGGTTTTTCGGTTCCCGTAGTTCAACGGATAGAACAAGGGTTTCCTAAACCTTAAATGTGGGTTCGATTCCCGCCGGGAACGGTTTGTGTGGGTGCGAGATGAGGAGTATGACGTTCGCGATCAAAGCCGAGGTTAGCGATCCTGGGGCGGAGACGTTCGCGTTCAGCGGGCAGAAGACGATGTATGCTGGCAAGCACATCGCCAAAGGCGATACGATCTTCGTCTTCGCGAGCGAGAACGAAGGCGGGCCAGGTCTCATCGCGAGCGGTGTCGTTACCTCGGCCAAAGCGATCGCAAAAAAACGCGGGATCGTCCGGCAAACGCCGCGCGTGAGCATCACCATCAGGCACACTGCGCTGGCGAAGCGACGCCTGGGGCGGAGCGAGCTCAAGCTCTTTTCCGACTGGAACGACGGTCGACCCGAGACCGAGCTCAACTTCAAATTTTATCGTCAGGCAACGAATAAGATCGTCGGCATCTCGGATGAAGCGGCAGCGTTCCTCCGCGGATTCTTTTAACGAGAGAATTTCGACATGAACGTTGCTATTTCTTCGGCGGTTGGGGAATAGCCTTTATCCCAACTCGCACGGTCAGCGGCCAAATGACGCGGCGTCTCTGCTTCGTGTCACCCCACGCGGCACGTAGCTCGTCGGCAATTTCCTCCAAAGGGTCGCGCTGGTTCGCTCTCATGAATCGTTGCGTCGCGGACCAAGACCGCAGATAACCCAGCAGATCTTCCAGATTCCATTGTGCGACTATTTCGAATGGAGGCGTCTGAATTTCAGAAAAAGAGAAGGGGAGATCTTCGAATTTTTCAACGAGCACGCGCTCCGGTGGCCAGAATGAACCGACTATTTTGTCGTAGTAGCGATCGTTCACCACCTGATCAATCGCGGATGTGATGTGGAAAAATCTGTAAGCTGAGGCCTAATCGACGCGCTCATGCGGCTGCGCGTTTGCGATCTGGTTTTCACTTGCGTCAGTCGCGATCACGCGATCGAACACCGACGCCAATCCCACTGCCGCTTGTCCGTTTCCTGTGCCGCAATCCCAAGCGAGCTGACGAGTTGGCGCGAGACTGCCCAGATAATCGAACAACTCCTGCGGATAACCTGGTCTGAATTTGACGTAATCCGCGGCTTGTTTGGAAAAATGATCTTTAAACGTCACTAAGGAATTCTAGTCGGGGATAGATAGAATTTCCGGACGATTTGTTGTAGAACAAGCGCTTCGCTTGCCCATTACCGACGTCGGCAGCCGGAGCGGCCGCCTTACAATTCTCCGGGTTTGGGTCTGAGCCGGAGTGGCGAGGAAATCGCGCAAATCCTCTCTAGCAATCGTCGGTTTACTCTTTGGATGGGGATGCGCCTTCAACCTTCGTCGCGCTCATCACGTATGTGACCGTCACCGTCGAGTCGACTTTGAGTTCGGCCGACCCTTTGATTGTCGCTGGGTCGATCGCGAACTCGTATTTCTCTGTCCCTTTTTGGATAGCAAGCGTGGTGCCGGTAGCCGCAACAACTGTTCCCGTCATTTCGTACGTCTTTCCACCCGCTGCGAGCAATTGTGCATTCAAGGCCAAACTCACCGCCGCCAGTAAACAAATAATTTTCGGATTCATAATTTGGCGATAAGGCCGACAGCGCCACGACGCAAGAGGATGTCAATCTTGGAGGGACGCGCGTAATGGTAGGGCGCGACAATGCTAGTCCGGCTCAGACCCGGGCGCGCCGAAAATCATTCCTTTGCCGGGGCCGGAATCGCTCTGACTCCGACGCGCGCCAGATACTCGTCCGCTTGAAGCAAATCCGTCCCGGCCCGCTCGATGATCTTAAGCAGATTATCCATCGACGAAACTTCCTCGAGCTGCTCGGTCAGGAACCACTGGAGGAAATTGATCGTGATGTAGTCGTTCTGCTTTCGGGCAAGCTCCACCAGCCCGTTGATCTGCTGGGTGACATGGATTTCCTGGTCCAGCGAAAGCTTGACCGCATCGCGCGCGGTTTTGAATTTCGATTTCGGCGCATTGATCGCCGGAATCGCTACGCGCCCGCCGGCATCGACCACATATTTGATGAACCGCAAGGCGTGACCTTTCTCTTCCTCGGCCTGCTGAAAAAAATGCTGCGACAACTGCGGCAATGCCTCTGCCGCGAAATGCGCCGCAATCGCATAATACTGTAACTCCGCGCTGAATTCGTAACCGATTTGTTCGTTGATTGCATCGATAACTTTTTGACTGGTTAGCATGTGAGCAAATTACCGCGGATTACACCGATGCAAACGGATTGAATCGCGCTCGTCAGGCCGGAGCATTTGCGAAGCCGGATGGATAACGTTTTGACTCGTTAACATGGAAGAAGACTAACGCGGATATATCTCGACGCCAACGAAGAAGGGAATGATAAATTTGCCTTGCGAGAATGATGCACAAAGCGCCGGACATTCGGATCCTGACTATTCGCGATCAAAAGGTTGTTCTCGACTCCGATCTTGCTGCGGTTTACGGGGTCACGATCAAGCGTCTCAATGAGCAATTGCGGCGGAATAAGAAACGGTTTCCGCAAGATTTGGCGTTTCAGCTTACACGGGGAAGAATTCAAAGCTTTAAGGTCGCAAATTGCGACCTTAAAGCCTCGCCGCGGTCAGTATCGGAAATAGTTGGTGGTTGAGAGCTGAGAGCGAAACTAGAAGTTCGCTAACGCGACGCTGCCTTCCACCCTCATTCGGTTTTCACAGCCGGATGAATATTGATCAGCGCAGCGCAGCACCTTTCGCGAAAGGTGCTGCTTTCTGTCGATGATTACGATCAAATAGTTTGTTTGCTCTTGTCACCGACCTGACTGGATCATACTGACAAGTAACGGGATGCCCATTACACCGAGCACAAGCGCGATATATCCTAAGATTAGTCCTGCGGTGGCGATTCCCTTCCCGCCAAGCGCTCCGCCGGATTTGCGAATTTTTCCGCGAGCGATGTGGCCGCAAATGACGGCAGGGATCGCTGTGAAAAGCCATCCGCACGTAAACGAAAGAATAGCTAAAACGAGACTCCAAATTGCAGCCGACGCAGTCGGAAGGAGGCGGTTGGGGGACAAGCGGAGGTGGCGGTGTCGTTTCGTCGGCCATTGCGCTGTTGTAGCAACGTCAACGGCAAAATCAAGACGCGCCGCGGGGGTCGGGTCTTTGCAAAGTTCGCGATGGCGGGGGCGCCATCGCCAGCACGCGAGGCGCATGCGCTCCCAGAAAGGAAACTTCTGCGCAGAGCCTGGTCTACTTGACCTAGTCGCTTGACCAGGTATTCTTTGGACGTGAAGACTGTATTGATCTCTGAGTTCAAAGCGAAGTGCATCGCGCTCCTGAAAAATGTGCAGAAGACGAAGGAGCCGATTTTGGTAACCCTGCGCGGGGAGCCGATCGCCCGCGTGGAGCCGGTGGTGAAACCGAAAAAGCGCGTTCGCCTCGGGGCGTTGAAAGGCTGGATGGAGATAAAGGGAGACATTGTCCATTCTGATATGGAGAAGGATTGGCTCGTGCAGTGAGGTACCTCCTTGACACGCATATTTGGATTTGGAGTCAGGAGAATCCTGAGCAGCTGGGTCAGAAGAGCCGACGTGAATTGGGCGATATTGCGCAGGAGCGGTTTGTGTCCGCCATTTCGACTCTGGAAATTGCGCGGTTGATTCATCTCGGGCTTGTACGACTGAGACATAGATTCACGGAGTGGAAGCAGTTCTCACTTGCGGAGTTGAACGCAGCGACGCTCGATCTGACCCAGGAGATTGCATGGGAGGCTTACAACCTGCCTGGAAGATTTCACAACGATCCAGCCGATCGCGTTTTGGTGGCTACGGCGCGCATTGCGAACCTGACATTAATCACTGCCGACGATTTGATCCTGCGATATCCGCACGTTAAGACACTATCGGCGAAAAGATAAAGTGGCACGCTTCATGACGCGGGTGAGACTTGGATCATCTGCGATTGCGACAGTAAAGTATGACGAAAAGAAGCGGACGTTAGACGTCGAGTTCCGAGAAGGAGAAACGTATCGGTACATGCACGTTCCTGCGTTTGTTTATCGGGAATTGTTGAAGGCGGAGTCGGCGGGAGCTCTTTAGAACGCGATAAGGATCAGTTCGAGTACGTGAAACTGCATTAGGCTTACGCGAAGTTCGTGACCGCGAGGCCGCGTTCGCCAGGTCGCCGCGGCGACCGCTCGCCCAGAAAGGAAAAACCCAGCACTTTGTCAGTCAAAGTGCTGGGTTCTGGCGACGTCCTACTCTCGCACGGCCTATCGCCATACTACCATCGGGGCTGCAGCGTTTCACTTCCGTGTTCGGAATGGGAACGGGTGGTGCCACTGCGCTACTGTCACCAGAGGTCCGAGCCGGACTGGCACTTAAACCGCACCGGCGGTTTCGCTGCTGTGGCAGCGACGCAAATGCCGACGCGAATCTCTGGAGACGTCGGGCCGATTGAGGTCAATCGCCCCTACCTGAATCACAAAGAACAATCAACTATCAGCTGGTCCGCTGACATCTACATACAGGAGTTCGGAAATTACGCGTCGCACAGCGACGCGGCTACAACATCTGAGTTTTATTGAGATCTTTCATTTCCCATTACTGCCCCGATACCGATCGGGGCAGCTTATTGGAAAAGTAAAAGATCAAGCCGAACGGGTTATTAGTACTCCTGAGCTGAACATGTTGCCATGCTTACACCCGGAGCCTA
>QHNV01000193.1 GCA_003218535.1 Verrucomicrobiota bacterium | reverse complement strand
AACGCGCAAATCAGTGGCAAAACGTTTTAAGATCACCGCCCGCGGCAAAGTATTAAGGGCTCAATCTTCCCGCCGTCATTTACTCTCCGCAAAAAACGCGAAGCGCAAAAGGCAGTTGGGTAAGTCAGTGCTGGTCGACGAGACCGACATCGCCCGAGTCAAAGCGAATCTGCCTTTTGGTTAGGCAATCGCTGGTGCCCGGTGTCGTCTTGCCTTGCTAGTGGGGAAGCGCCGGCGGCGGTAACGCTTCTTCGCCGGGCGCTGTCGTCGTTGTAGTCTTGGTTGTGGTACTCGTGGTTGTTATGCCGTACCACTGCCGCGCTGCTTCCAATGAATCGGGCGCTGGATCGGGACTGTAAAGGTCGCGGCGATTAACAAGGGTCGTGCACGAACATTCAAGAACACCAAGCAGAAGCAACGCCAGCCATTTCATGCACTCGATGCAAACAGAAGCGCCATGGCTTGTCAACGTCTCATTGTTTTTTGCAAAAGCCGATTGCATGATGTCGATCTTGCGGGAAAATTTGCTCTCCGTCAGGGGCTATGGATTGAGGACTGACAAACCCCGCCAGGGCAGGAATGCAGCAACGGTAGTCTGATCCTCCTTGCCGTAGTTCTCTGGCGGGCTTTTTTAGAGTCGCGCGAGTGTCTGGCCCGCCGCGGCGAGGGGACGCATGCGCCACTATGAAACTGCTCAAGGTGAAGACGGCGCGTTTTTCGCAGGTGGTCGCAAACTGCGGTGAACCGAAGGTTTACACACTTTGGCAAAAGCCATCGGCTGATCGCCATCTTCAAACGCAGCTAAAGAACAATCGAGTAATGACAATCCTGAAGAGCGAGAGTGAAACAGACTTTGGGATCGCTGGTTTTAAAGAAAGAAAGGATGCGAGGTACCTGATTTTTCCAAAATCGTTGAACCGCTTCACCGACAAGCGCATCGTTGGAATCGACTGGGCGCTCGTTCGTGAGTAGCAGACATTAACCTGGCGGCCAGGCGAGCGCGCGTTTGCCAAGAAGATGAACATGCAAATGCGGCACGCTCTCACCCGCGTCGGGTCCGCAGTTGATCACCACGCGATAGCCACTCGATAACTCCAGCTTTTTCGCCATATCGCGGGCGATCAAAAGTAACTTGCCGAGCAGCGCAGCGTCACCATCAGTCGCGTCAGATAAACGGGGAACCACCTTTTTCGGCACGATCAACACGTGCACCGGCGCCTGCGGATTCACATCGTGAAAAACGACTGCATCATCATCTTCCCAGATCACTTTCGCCGGGATTTGGCGCGCAATGATTTTTTCGAAAATAGTCATACGGTGTTCGAGAAGAATTACATAAAAGAATTCGGGTAAATCTGGGCAATCTGGCCGTAATTTAAGAAGCAAATCCTCTGAAGCCGGAAATGCCTCGACGCTAAGACGGCAAAAGCAAAACTAGAGGAGCTTCGTCTCAATCGGCCTGGGTCAGCCTCAACGCAGCGAACAGTCGAGCCGCGCCAAATTACTTGTTGATGCGAGTTTTTCGCGAACAAAACAAACAATTTCCTCCCGCAGCGCGTCGCAGGAGCGCGTCCACATTTTCACGCCGCGAAGATGTTTTACGCACGATTGCAGCGAGCACAGCTGCACATTGTCCGCACCGGTTCTGATCAGCCCATTAATTCGTTTTTCCAATAGATCGAAAAACGCAAGCTCGTATCCTGTGCCTGCTTCATGGGCGATATCAACCAAGGAAATGGAAATGGGTGGCGGTGAGGGTGCAAAATGCGGTCCGATCTCTTTGTAACCGATTACTTCCAGCACGTACCGCACCGTTTGCGAAAGCTGGCTGAACGCGACCACGTTTTCGTCATTTCGCAGGCGCAAGTAAAAGGCAATGCTCTCCGTGAGGTGATCGGTCAACCACCAACTTGGATAACCGGCCTCATCAGCTGCCCGTGTAATCGCCGCATAAAGCCAATCGCGGTTGAACTCGAAAAGTTGTCCCGACTCGGTGCGAAGGTAAGGAAATTCTTCTTTAAAGGCGACCATGATTTTTAACTGCGTTATCGCGCGAACGAGCGGGAGCGGGTACAGATTTCTCCTGCATTGTCTCAGGGGAAAACAGTTCCCGCTGAAGCGCATTCGTTTTTATTCGGCGACCAAGGGTATGAATGGCGTCCACAAATTGATCGACATCCTGAAATCGCTGATGTACGGACGCGTAACGCAAATACGCCACTTCATCGATCCCGCGCAATTTCTCGAGCACTTTCGCGCCGATCTCTGAAGAAGGAACTTCGCGGCCGCTCGTTTCCAGGTGGTGCACAATTTCGCTCACCATATCTTCAAGGGTCAGAAGACTGGTCGAACGCTTTTCAAAGGCTTTCGCGATGCTTGCAGCGAGTTTGCGCCTGTCAAACGGCTCGTGCGTCCGGTCGCGTTTCACTACGCGCAGATCTGAGCGCTCGACTTCTTCATAGGTGGTAAAGCGATATTTGCATTTCAGACATTCCCGGCGGCGGCGAATGCTTGAACCATCCCGCGATTGACGGGAATCGATGACTTTGTCATCACGAGACCCGCACTTGGGGCAACGCATAGTGTTAAAAGGCTAATTAGCATACCATAAGTTGTAGCGTCAATCTTTCTTTCGTTCTTTCTCGGGCTCATACTCAGGCCTGGTCCGCTGTGTGAACGGACTCGCTGCATCTTACTTGTCGCTTTTAGGCATGCGGCAACGTTGACGTGGCCGCTCGTCAACGTTACAGCGATTCGCGATGCAAACCCGCACTGCGAGTCGCACAAAAATCTATGGCCCGTGGCTCGTCGGTCTTGGTGCTGCGCTCTGGGGAACGGAGAGCGCTTGGCGCATCCCGCTCAACGAATTGTTCGACGCAAAGGTAATCGTTTTTTGGGAGCATGTGCTCATTCTGACGATGTTCCTGCCGATTCTGATTTCGCGCTTACACGAGATTCCAAAAATCCATGCGCGTACATGGGGCTTCATGCTTTTCTCAGGGTTCGCTGGCTCGGCTGTCGGCACTGTGTTCTTCACGCTGGCGCTGAAATATGGCAACCCTACCGTGGTGAACGTAATCCTGAACATCCAACCTGTTATTTCAACCATGGGCGCGTTCCTGCTTTTTGGTGACCGCCTTGCTCGTCGCTTTTTTCTTTACGCTGGTATCGCAATCACTGCGGGCATTTTTGTCTCTGTTGCGTATCCGACGCAGATTGGAGTTTCCTTTGAACGCGCGGGTTTAAATCTCGGCACAGGGTACGCGCTGATCTGTGCGGTTTTTTGGGGACTTTCCACCGTTGCTGGACGCGGCGTGATGATTGGCATGTCGCTTCGGCTCGCCTCCAGTATGCGCATTGTCATCGGGCTGGCATGCATGACGTTCATCCTTTTGGCCTACGGCAAATTGAACGGCGCTTCACTCTGGCCTCCGGCCGCGCAGAAGCACGCTCTCAAGGCGATCGTTTTGTTCCTGTTTCTGGCGTCAATCTCAGGCGGAATTCCGCTATTGATTTATTTTCAAGGGCTGCATCTCACACGCGCATCGACCGCGGGTTATTTCGAGATGATGCAAACACTCGCCGCCGTGTGCAT
>QHNV01000202.1 GCA_003218535.1 Verrucomicrobiota bacterium | reverse complement strand
AGATGTCTTGAAATGGAACGCCGGGTAAATCTTCGGGGTACATTTTCAACCTAGGCATGCCACCTTTTTTCTTTGGCCAGTGGATTCGTCCTTCGGCTTCGAGCCTGTCCATATTCTCTTTTGTTTTTGCCCAACAACGGCTCGGCGGCGGTCGAATTCCTCTCCATTCGTAAAGTTGACCACTTGATGCGTGCGCCATTGAAGCAGTTAGGTCGCGTCTGAAATAGCGACGCCCCTTCTCATCAACCTGATCAAAGAAGGTCTCAATGTAATCGTCGGTATAAGGAGCGTACTGTTGATTCCATTTTGGGTCGTCGCTCACAGAATAGAACAGAATGCAATCGTGAACCGCTCCGAACTTCTTGATGACATTCGCGTGCGCCGACGTTCGCTTCCAGATGATCTCATTGCGAAAATTGGTTGCTCCGAAAATCTCATCGAGCAGCATTCGCAAGTAGTGAACGCCCGTCGGGTCGCAATGCAGATAAAGACTGCCGGTTGGTTTGAGGACGCGATGAAGCTCGACGAGGCGCGGCGCCATCATCGCGAGGTAAGCCATCATCGGTGAGTTTTTCAGGAAGCTGTGAAAGGCTTCCATCATTTCGACGACAGCGACATTCGGGCAGTTGTCGATGAACTGATGATATGTGTCCGCGGCATCGGCCCAGCTCCAGGTGTCGGTGAACGCGTGGAATTGCGCCTGACTTACCTGTCCGCTCGGCTCGCGAAAGAGAACGTTGTAATCGGCGTTGGAGTTAAATGGCGGATCGAGATAGACAAGATCGACGCTCGCCTCAGGAAATTCTTTCCGATCCGAAAGCCATTTCAGATTATCGCCGAAGTACAGTCGATTCATTTAGGGAAACATCCAGAGATTTGACTCGTTCGTCGCCCGACTCTCTCGCGGCTGCCCTCGCTGCGCAACCGTCCATGTCGCTCGTCCCACTCGGAGGCTAGAGATTCCGAAATTGCTCTTCCGTCAGCTTCGCCTGTTTGAGGATACTGCGAAACGTTCCGCTAGGAACATCGCTTGTATGCATGGCCACGTATGTCTGTCGGCCGTCAGGATGGCGCAGGATAACATGCGAACCTGATTGTCGCTTCACGACAAACCCGGCACGTTTGAGCCGCGCCAGTACCTCACGCGCTTTGTAAGGCACTTTCGGAAACTTCTATCGTGGAGAAAAAAAACTCAGACGGCGAATCAATCGATTCGCCCGCGGCTTTCTTTTCCGCCAGCCAAATCTTCACTTAAGCCTCCGCCGCGGCGCGCGCTCCTTCGATACCTTGACCGTGCGTTGTCAGACCCAACGCGGGAATATGTGCGTAGTAAAAACCCGATGGTAATTCTCCGTTCTGGATTTTTTCAAACAAGATGCCGTAAGTCATTCAGGTTACAGTTTACAGGATCTGCATTGTTTTTCGAGCAATTCCAAAATGCAACCGATTCATTCAGGGAAAACATCTAGAGATTCCCCCAGACCTCCGCATAAAGCTAAGGCTCGGCAGGCGACTTCCCGCCTTCGCCTATTGCTACGGCGTTGCGGGCGCTCGGAATGACAACTGAGTGCGGTCAGCCGGCCACAGCGAACTGCATTTCCCCTGCATCTTCGACGATCTTCGAAGCTCGAAGAATTTCGAAGCCGACCACACTGCCGTCGTAGCCGAAATCGGCAATAACGCCGGGGCGAATCTCATCGCTTTCCTTCACGCGCGCGTCGCGAAGCGTGATGGTAAGCGTGTCTGTTTCCCTGTCGTATTCAGCCTTCATACGCCAGCTTCATATTTCCTGAACTTCGAGGTCTTGTAAAATCCACGGGGAAAGTTCGCGATCGCGAGGACGCGCTCGCCAGCAGGCGAGACGCCCGCTCGACTTAGAGGGAAATCCAACTGGAGATCGCGCATGTCCTGTTCACGGACATCGTCGGTTACTCGAAGCTGCCTATTAACGAGCAACGAGCTTTGGTCGAGCGCTTAAACGAGATTGTCAGAAGCACGGATGAATTCCAAGCCGCTGACACCGCGGGGCGTCTGATAAAAATTCCGACGGGCGACGGTATCACGTTGGTTTTTTACCAGAGCCCGGAAGCACCCGTCGAATGCGCGCTGGAAATAAGTCGTGCGCTCAAGAAGCATCCGGAACTTCAACTGCGAATGGGAATTCACAGTGGACCGGTGAGCGGAGTGATCGATGTAACTGGCAAGGCGAACGTGGCTGGCGTCGGCATCAATATGGCGCAGCGCGTCATGGACTGCGGTGATGCGGGACACATTTTGCTGTCAAAGCACGTGGCTGAAGATCTCGAGCAATATCCTCATTGGCAGCCGTACCTGCATGAACTAGGCGAGTGTGAAGTGAAACACGGCGTCCGCGTCTCCGTGGTGAGCCTTTACACCGAGGAGCTCGGGAATCCCGCGGTGCCGGAAAAGCTGAAGGCGGTGCGTGTTGCTGCAGCTGCAAAGAGAAAACGGGTCGCTCTCCGACGCTGGTCGTTAGGCGTCCTGGCTGTGCTCACCGCGGTTGCTGCGATCGGTTTTCTCCTCTTTCGTTACAAACGACCGCTTACCGCGGCTGGATTAGCAGTTCCCGAAAAGAGCATCGCTGTGCTGCCGTTTGAAAATCTTAGTGAAGAAAAATCGAACGCCTATTTCGCTGACGGCGTGCAGGACGAAATCCTGACGGACCTGGCGAAGATTGCCGATTTGAAGGTAATCAGCCGAGTAAGCGTGATGCATTACAAGAGTCCCGCGTCTGCGGGACGCAATCTTCGCCAGATCGCGCGCGACCTAGGTGTCGCAAATATCGTCGAAGGCAGCGTGCAGCGCGCCGGTAATCGTGTGCGCGTGAGCGCTCAACTGATCGACGCGCGCAACGACGTTCATCTTTGGGCTGAGCATTACGACCGGCCGCTGGATGACGTCTTTGCGATCCAGAGCGAAATCGCCAAAGCCATTGCTGATCAACTGCGCGCCAAGCTTTCGCCAATCGAGAAGGCCGCAATCGAGCGGCCGCCCACTGCCGATCTCGTTGCTTTCGATCTTTACACGCGCGCTAATGCGTTGCTACGTAGGTCGACCGTAAGCGGCGCCCGCAAAGACAATCTTTTGCAGGCCATTGAATTGCTGAATCAAGCGGTCGCGCGCGATCCCCATTTCTTGCTTGCCTACTGCCGATTAGTTTTTGCGCATGACGCACTTTATCTTACTAACCTCGACCACACGGCATCTCGCCGCGCTCTGGGGGAGGCGGCCGTGCAAAGCGCTCTGCGGTTACAGCCACATTCTGGTGAGACCCATCTTGCCGTAGCACGGCACCTCTACAGCGGTTACCTCGATTACGATCGCGCAAAGCAGGAGCTGGCTATTGCACAATCCATGCTTCCCAACAGCTCCGAGCTTATCGAATTGAAAGGATATATTGAACGCCGGCAAGGCCACTGGGATGAGGCGGCGCGCAGTCTCCAAAAGGTTCTCGAGCTCGACCCGCTAAACTTTTTCGTGGTCAGCCAGCTCTCAACAACCTACCACTGCGTGCGAGACTATGCGCAGGCGGCTGCGATTTTGGATCGCGCACTTGCAATCGCGCCGAAGGATGTCATTACGAGGCTGCTGCGTGCGCAAATTGATCTGTCCTGGCACGCTGACACAAAGCCACTACATGGTGCGATCGACGCGATTCTGGCCGAAGATCCTTCGGCTGCAGTGGTCGTATCGAATATTTGGCTGAACCTCGCTCTTTGTGAGCGTGACTCCATTGCTGCGGATCGAGCGCTCGTCGCAGTTGCTGGCGATGCCTTTTTTACGTTCCCGAATGCACCTTTCAGTCGCAGCTTCACGGAAGGCTTAATCGCTAGCATTCGGGGCGACTCTGCAGCAGCACATGCCGCCTTCACCGCTGCGCGTGTTCAACAGGAGGAGATCGTTCGCACTCAGCCTGAGAACGCCGCCGCGCTCTGCGTCCTCGGCCTCATTGACGCAGGACTCGGTCGGAAGGACGACGCCCTGCGAGAAGGCCGCCGTGCGCTCGAGCTGCTTCCGATTGCACGGGATGCCTTTGTGAGCGGGGATTTGATTCAACTCTTCTCGATTATCTGTGCCTGGACGGGCGAGAAAGAGCTTGCCTTGCAGCAGCTGAGCGAGGTGACCGAAATTCCGAGTTCGTTGAGCTATGGCCGATTGCGTCTGCTCCCGTTCTGGGATCCGTTGCGTGGTGATCCCCGTTTTGAAAAAATCGTCGCCTCGCTTGCGCCGAAATAAGCATGTCCACTGAGATCAAGAAGGAGATCGCTCTGGAGATCGCGCATGTCTTGTTCACGGACATCGTCGGTTACTCGAAGCTGCCGATTAACCAGCAACGGGCGTTGGTGGAACGCTTAAACGAGATTGTTCAAGGCACGGATGAATTCCAAGCCGCGGAAAGGACAGGACGTCTGATCAAAATTCCGACGGGCGACGGCATCACGCTGGTTTTTTATCACAGCCCAGAAGCACCGGTGGAATGCGCGCTAGAAATAAGCCGCGCGCTCAAGAAATATCCAGAACTTCAGCTGCGAATGGGAATTCACAGCGGGCCGGTGAGCGGTGTGATCGACGTGACCGGAAAGGCAAACGTAGCTGGTGCCGGGATCAACATGGCACAGCGGGTTATGGACTGCGGTGATGCCGGCCACATTTTGCTGTCGAAGCACGTAGCCGAAGATTTGGAGCAATATCCTCATTGGCAGCCGTACCTGCACGAATTAGGCGAATGTGAAGTGAAACACGGCGCGCGCGCCTTGCTCGTGAATCTCTATACTGAGGAGCTCGGGAATCGTGCGGTGCCGGAAAAGCTCAAGGCCGCACGTGTTGCTGCGGCTGCAAGAAGAAAACAGGCTGCTTTCCGACGGTTATCGCTAGGGGTGCTGGCTGTGCTTGCGGCGGTCGCGGTGATCAGTTTTCTTCTCCTACATTACCAGCGGCGGCTTACCGCCCCCGGATTAGTAGTTCCCGAGAAGAGCATCGCAGTCCTTCCATTCGAAAATTTAAGTCGTGATCCGGACAACGCGTATTTCGCCGAGGGCGTCCAGGACGAGATTCTGACGCGCTTATCGAAGATTGCCGATCTGAAGGTGATCTCGCGCACATCCACTCAGCATTACAAAAGCGCGCCGGAAAACTTGCCCGAGATCGCGCGGCAACTTGGCGTCGCCCATATCCTGGAAGGAAGAGTGCAGAAAAGCGGCGACGCTGTGCGGGTGAACGTGCAGCTGATTAAAGCAGCCAATGATTCCCATCTTTGGGCCGATACCTTCGATCGCAAACTAACCGACATTTTTTCGGTCGAGAGTGATGTGGCCAAAGCCATCGCCGAGCAATTGCGCGCGAAACTCACCGGTCGGGAAGAGCAAGTCATCGCCGCCAAACCGACAGACAATGTTGAGGCTTACGATGCCTACCTACGTGGTCTCGCTTATAATCTGAAAACGCAACCCACGCCAGCCAACTCCCTTGGCGCACAGAAATATCTCAGGGAAGCGGTGCGGTTGGACCCGAAGTTCGCCCTTAGTTGGGCGCTGCTCTCATATGTTGATGCGATCGGCTACCTCACAACGAGTCTTCAACCAACAGTCGCTCTCCGTGAAGAGGCACGGCAGGCAGCGGAAACTGCCTTTACTCTTCAGCCCA
>QHNV01000201.1 GCA_003218535.1 Verrucomicrobiota bacterium | reverse complement strand
TACGGCCACGATAAACTTCACCAGCGCCCTCGGTGTGTAGAACTCGCCTGAGTCTCCAGCGGCATCGCGCATCTCCTTCAACATGCTCTCGTAAAGGTGCCCCAGGGTGTGGATTTCGTCGCGGGAGGTGAAATGAATTTCGTTCACTTTATTCACCACATCCCGCAGCAAATAGCCATTGATCATCCGGTTGACGGTGCCTTCGAAGACCTTGGCGACGATATCCCGGCGGTCGCCGTTGGCGCTCTGGAGCGAACGTAAGTAGGCAAAAAGACCCAGGCCCTTCTTGCCGTCTGGACGGCGCGCTTCCTCCTGGTTGATGAAGGCAATCAGTGCGTCCCCTGTTATGCCTTCGGGCTTTGCCGCCCAATCGCGCAAGCGGAAGGGTGGTTCGATTGTGTGGCGGAACTTCTTCCCCGCGAGCTTGGCTTCTTCCTGACGGACTTGTTCCATATCGTCGAGAAATTTCAAGAACATGATCCAGGTGAGCATGGGAAGGCGGTCTAGGTCTCCACTAAGCCCTTTGTCTTTCCTCATGATGTCGCGGCAGGACTTCACGATACTGCCGAGTTGCTGGGCAGTGGACTTAGGCAGTTCGGTTTTGGTTTTTCCCGAAGGCATATTTCTAATTCACCCTTGACCAAAATCGAGCCGGGAAGGGCACGAGTTCACTCGTGCCAATCGGGCGCTATTTTAAGGGGCTTTAGCCCCTGAGGTCCCTCAGCGGCTAAAGCCGACTCAAAGTTTGCATTCATTTCGGCACGACTGAAGTCGTGCCCTTCCCCAGCAGCCACTAGGAAGCATACAAGAGCGCTTGCATCTCGTTTACTGCAGAGCGCATTTTTTCCGCACCGCCAAAAAGGGCGGCGATTTCAGGCACTGTGCCACGTTCAGAGATGGGTGGTATTTTGAGAATTTCTGGGATTTGGAATTGTGCCGTGCCGAATTCAATGTACTTGTCCAACATCTCCGTCAGTACAGCGCGGGCTTCGGGTGCGTATTGATCGAAAAAGTCTCGCTTTTCTTTACGCAAGTTCTCTGCCCTTTCACGACGCGTTCGCAATGGTGCGTTGAATGCTACGTGGCAGAGCAAATCAAATGGATCGGCATCGGGTTGATTGGCAGATTTGGCCAGTTCGTCGAAAGAGATGCCACGTTCTCTCAGCGCCTCGATGATCTCGGCGCGCTCCTCCGCTTTGCTCCACTTTGAGCGTAGCGTGGCGGCCGATGGATACATGTTGCGTACCTTTTCCGCTGTATAGTCGGTGAATTTAACCACGCGGAGTTGCTTACCGTTTTCGTCTAGTTCCTGGACGAGGTGGGCTGCGATCTCGACATAGCCTTGATCCACGTAATATTTGCGTTTCTTGCGGCCGTGATCGCCTTCTTCATCTAGCCATTTGTCCAGAGGCCCGCTTTCTTCCGGCTCCGGATCCGTCGCGACCGGGATTTCTTTTTCGCTGACAGTCTCTCCGGCCTCGTTCATCTCATCTTCCGTGATGAGCGCTGGTTCGCCGTCGAATTCCGGGTCAGCGAAGAGCCGTGTCGCGCCGGTGTAGTCGATGATGTTGAAGTACAACTTGTCATAGTCATCGCGCACACGGGTGCCACGTCCGATGATCTGCTTGAAGTCGGTCATGGAGTTGATGACTCGGGCCAGAACGACATTCCGGCACGTCGGCACGTCCACTCCCGTGGTCAACATTTGCGAAGTTGTCACCAGCGCCGGCACCAGCTTTTCCACATCCATGAAGCGGTCGAGGTATCCACGCCCGACCGAACCCTCATCGGACACGACACGCGCGACATAGTCCGGGTGATCTTTGGAGACGTCGGTGTTGCAATTATTGAGCGCCTTGCGCATCTCTTCGGCGTGTTCCTGATCAACGCAAAAAACGATTGTTTTGGCGAAACGGTCGTTTGTCTTCTTGAGGAAGTCGCTGACGTTTCTCGCAATCGCCTCAGTCCTCACCTTCAGCGAGACAAGACGCTCAAAGTCCTTGGTACTGTACTCTCCGTCGGGAATTTCCCGGCCATAACGATCCATTTCACCCTTGGTGGGCCTCCAACCCGCGGCATCCACGGTGGAAACGATTCGATGTACACGATAAGGCGCGAGGAATCCGTCCTCGATGCCTTGTTTCAAGCTATAGGTATAGATTGGATTCCCGAAATATGCGTAAGTGTCCCGGTTGTCCTGCCGGAGCGGAGTTGCCGTCATGCCGAGCTGGAATGCCGGATCGAAGTACTCCAGGATCTCGCGCCAACTGCTGTCGTGCCGGGCGCTGCCGCGATGACACTCGTCGACGACGATGAGGTCAAAGAAGTCGCGCGGGAAATCCCGGTACAGTCCCGGCCGCCGTTCGTCCTCCGCGATGGCCTGGTAAGTTGCGAAGTACATGTCACGACTTTTGACTGCCTGGCCTTCGATTTTCCAGCGGGCGTCTCCGAAGGGCGCGCGAATGTCTGATCTTTGGGGACATCGAGTAGAACGTTGCGGTCCGCCAGATAGAGGATTCGCGGCCGACGAGGTTCACCAGTACGGTTCCACCGCGAATTCCAGAGCTTGTAGCAAATCTGAAATGCAATGACTGTCTTGCCAGTGCCCGTGGCAAGAGTAAGAAGGATTCGCCTCTTGCCCTGGAGAATGCCTTGCACGGCGCGGTTGATCGCTATTTCTTGGTAGTACCGGGGTGATTTCCCCGAAAGATGGTAGTAGGGCGCGAGAACCCGCTCGGCAGTCTTTTCGTCAATGCCCTCGCTTGCGCGGAGCCGGGTCCAGAGGTCGTCAGCACTTGGGAAATCTTCCAGATCATTATCGCGTCCGGTCAGAAAATCGTGCTCGACAAAACCATGCCCGTTCGTGGCATAGGCAAACTTCAGCCCGAGAATTTGAGCGTATTCCTTGGCCTGTTGCAGGCCATCACCCGGATTGTTGTAGACTGTCTTGGCCTCGACGACGGCTATCGGGAAATCGCGGCGGTACCGGAGAAGATAGTCGGCACGTTTCTGCGGGCGTCGCTTTACCTTCGAGCCAGCAACTACGATCCGGCCATCGGTAAAGCTTCTTTGTTCGCTGATTTGTTCGTCTGTCCAGCCAGCTGAGTAAAGTTTTGGCAGGACATAACGACGACAGGTGTCGGCTTCAGAAAGAAAAGCCATCTTTCCAGATTTCTGGGGGAAGGTGGATGATAACAGACTGATGGTCCGGCACCGCCGACTTTTCGCGGGCGGGGGCGCCCGCGCCACACAGCCACTCACTCTCCCCGCAGCAGGTGCCACGCTTCCTTATACCTCGCATGCTTGGACGTCTTCAGGTGCGGAGACAGGATGATACCACTCGTGCGCTTGCCTGCCACTTCGATTGGAATGATGTACCAGACATCTTTCGGGACGATGTAGGCGGCTATGAAATCAATTTCGTTCTTTGTATACGGCTTTTGCCGCCCTGTGCTGAGATGGCAATCGTAAGATTCATCCACCTTAGAAGTAGTCGATTTCACTTGCACCCGCAGGAAGCGTCCGCCGGTCTCCACCACGAAGTCGTAGCGTGCGCTGTCTCCCCAGGGCTTGATGACGCGCAATCCCAACTCGGCGGCGCGCGTCATGAAACGCAGCTCCGCCAGCTCTCCCCTCAGCTTTGAATGCTTGGGGTTGATCCCATTCTTTTTTGTCATTTGAGATGTGTCGAAAATAGAAACGCGGCCCGAGAGGCCGCGTCTGAGAAGTATTCTCTATACTTCAATCGTAGCATTTAGCGAGGGGCAAATGGGACATGGCTGCTGACAATATATCCTAGATTATGCACTTGACACAAGGTTGTCTTTCTGCTACTAT
>QHNV01000139.1 GCA_003218535.1 Verrucomicrobiota bacterium | reverse complement strand
CTCAAAGTCGACAACCTTTGTTTCAGAAGATCAGGTGCGGCGCGGTTGGGAAACCGTCCGCGATCGTTACAAAAAGAAGTATCCCGATCGCGCGAAAATGGGTGCGCTCAGTTTTTCTAATGTTGAGATCACACCCCTCAGCGCAGATGCCGCGATCGTTCTGGGTCGCTGGCAGTTAAAACGCGCACAAGACCAACCGCATGGCTATTTCACTTTAATCTTTCGCAAAACTACTGAAGGATGGCGGATTGTGCACGATCATACGTCGGCGGCGCCACCACCCAAGTAAAAAGTTACAATGTTACAACGTAGATGTTTGGAGCCGGTCGAGGTCTTCGCACTTGTAATTTTTAACTTTGTAACCTCTTCAGCAGTTTCCTACAACGGCCACCGGATTCAATCGCTCCTTTTCCGGAATTTGCTCTAGTTTGGCTACTTGCGCGATGAAAACGCCGTCGGCCAGTTTCAGCGCGTCGGGAAGCTGCTGTTGAAAAACCGCGCGCCGGGTGGTGTTTGAACGGGGCTCGAACACCGCCCAAAGGCGATGATCTGGAAAGCGATGACGAAGCGCGTGCAGCGTGTGATGGATCGCCGTTGGGTGATGCCCAAAATCGTCGATCACTTTCACGCCGCGCGTCTCGCCGCGGACTTCCTGTCTCCGCGCGATACCAAGAAAAGTCTTAAAAGCGTTTTCGATCTTCGACTTCGGCACTTCATAAAACCGCGCCGCTGTCGCCGCCATCGCCGCGTTGCGCACATTGAACTCGCCGACGAGCGGGATCTCGAAAACCTCGTCACCAAGTTTGAATCGCGAACCATTCGACGAGAAAGCGACGTCGCAAATGCGTTGTGCGCAATTTTTCGAGAAACCAATCTCGATCATCTGCGCAGGGCAGTCCTTGGCTACCTCCACGCAATTGCGGTCGTCGCCGTTTAATAAAACCATTCCGTTTTGCGGAACAATGTTCAGCAGACGTCGAAAGCTCAATTTGATTTCATCGAGGCTGTTAAAGATGTCTGCGTGGTCGAACTCGATGTTGTTTACGATCAGCAATTCCGGCAGGTAATGGATGAATTTCGAGCGCTTGTCGAAAAACGCCGTATCATACTCGTCGCCTTCGATCACGAAATATTTCGAGTCGTTTAAGCGCGCGCCTTCCCCGAAATTTTTTGGGATGCCACCAATGAGGTAACCTGGTCTGCCTCCGGCTTTTTCCATGATCCAGGCGAGGAACGCCGTTGTGGTTGTTTTGCCATGCGTGCCCGCTACGACGAGATTGTGTGTCCCGCGCAGAAAATAATTTTTCAAAACTTCCGGCAACGAGAGATAAAAAAGCTTGCGGTTAAGCACGGCCTCCACCTCGGGATTGCCGCGCTTCATCGCGTTGCCTATAACCACCACGTCGACATCGCGGGGTATATTTTCAGCGCGATAGCCTGCTTTGATCGCGATGCCCCTTTTTTCCAGAAAAATCGATATCGGCGGATAAACATTTTCGTCCGAGCCGGTCACTTGGAAACTGCGGTCTCGCAGCGCCGCTGCCACGGAGCCCATTGCTGTCCCGCAAATCCCGAGGAAATGAAAACTTTTCGGCGCTTCCCTCACGCGCATTCTCTACGCTGCGTGGCGAATTTCGCCAGTGAAACAAAATCGTGGCCTGCGCCAGCCGGGCGCCGGATTTTGTCTGGATATCGGAGCTGGGATTTCGGAGCCTTAATTTAAATGGAGGACGGCTCGGCCCTGCTCTGCCCGCGTTGCAATGTGCCGCTAAAAGAAGTACGCACATCGCAGGGCATATTCTGGGCCTGCGAGAATTGCGGAGGCCGCGCGCTGACAGTTGAGCTTTTGCGTCGCATATTCACTCCAGAGTCGATCAATCCGCTCTGGCTCCACGCAATTAGTGGCGAAGGAAAAAGCGGACGCCTCTGTCCTTCGTGCAGAAAACCGATGCTCGAAGTCGCGCTATCTGAGAACGCACAAGTCGATGTCGATGTTTGCCGGCATTGTCATTTCGTCTGGTTCGATGCCCACGACATAGACAGTCTCGCTCCGCGCCAATTGCCGGCGTCGGCCCCCGAGCTACCGCAAGAGGCGCGCGAATTGATCGCGATCGAAAAAATAAAACAAATCGATGAAGAAGCGCGCGGCACCGATTTCGATAGCGCGCCGCCCGATGAAGGATGGAAACAAATCGCCGGCTTTTTTGGATTACCGGTCGAACTCGACGCGCCGGAAGAGGAAAGGAACCCCTGGGCAACGTGGCTGCTTTCCGCAGCCATCATTTCCGCCAGCCTGCTTGCTTTTCCGCATCTTAGCGAGGTTGTCCAGCGCTTCGGATTAATTCCAGCCGAGGCAACGCGGCTCGACGGCCTCACGTTCGTCACATCGTTCTTTCTGCATGCCGGCGTCATTCATCTGGTTGGAAACATGTATTTCTTGCTCGTCTTTGGAGACAACGTGGAAGATTTTCTCCGGCCGGTTCGCTATCTCGCGCTCATCGCGCTGGCAGCATTCATCGGCGATCTGGTACACATTGCAATCGACCCGCAATCGCAAATCCCGTGCATCGGCGCGAGCGGTGGTATTGCAGGCGTGATTACATTTTACGCGCTGAATTTTGCGAGAGTACAGCTCGGCTTCCTGATGCGGTGGGGCTTTGTCTGGTTCCGATGGATCCGCTTTCCGGCGTGGTCGGTCTTGGTTTTGTGGATTTTCTTTCAAATCATCGGCGCGATCGAACAGAAGGCGGGAATCAGTTCGGTTTCGTCGGCTGCACATCTGGGCGGCGCGGCAGCGGGCGTGATCGCCTGGTTGCTTTGGAGGAAGCCGAAAACACTTGCCGAAGTTTCGGCCGTCTAAGTTTTCCAGAATTCGGTTGTCATCCATGAGGGGCCATTTATCTTGGCCGCGCGACGTTGCTGCGTCGCTATGATCTACGCACCTGATTCCGCACTTCGGGATCAAATCAGCGAGTGAGGTCGCGAAGGTCGACAATGGAACAACAGCTCGCTGAACGAGGAGCCTCGAGCGAAGTCGGGGCAAGATAACAATGCCAAGAGTTACTAATGCCCCGTCGAGCCGGGCGCGACGCAAACGGGTAATAAAAAAAGCGAAAGGTTATCGGGGGCGCCGTTCGAAACTTTTTCGCTACGCGAAAGACGCGATCATGAAGGCCCAGTACTGGGCCTATCGCGATCGCAAGACACGCAAACGCACATTTCGTTATCTTTGGATTCAACGTCTCAGCGCTGCCGCGCGTGCCAACGGCATGACTTACAGCCGTCTCGCCGAAGGGCTCAAAGCCGCCGAGATCGCCCTTGATCGAAAGATTCTTGCCGATCTTGCTGTCACGGACGAAGTCGCATTTAAATCGATTGTCGATCAAGCGAAGAACGCGCTGGAGAACAAAGGGAAAAAGGCGGCCTGATTCGTTGAATCGTAAATCGTAATTCGTTAAATCGTGAATCGATTTTCCGACGTAACGGTGTAACGGTTTAACGATTCACGGGGCCATGACTCACCCGTTAGAACAACTCCGCGACGAAGCGCTGCGCGAGATCGAATCCGCGCCTGGCGAAAAGGCGCTCGAGGCCGTGCGAATAAAGTATCTCGGCAAAAGCGGCAGCGTCTCCGCATGGGGCGAGCAAATGAAGACGCTCAGCAACGAAGAACGTCCCGTAGTTGGAAAACTACTGAACGAAGTTCGCAACGCCGTCACTGCCGCGATCGATACGCGCAACGCACAATTCCGTTTACAAAAAGAATCGGGCGCACTCGCCAAGATCGACATCTCCCTTCCTGGAACGCCGCACGAACTCGGCACACTTCATCCGCTCACACAAATGTGGGAACGCTCAATCGAAATTTTTCGGCGAATGGGATTCGCACTCGCCGATGGCCCAGACATCGAAGACGAATGGCACTGCTTCGACGCGCTCAATACACCCCCCGAACATCCCGCGCGCAACGAGCAGGACACATTTTATCTCCCCGACGGTCGATTGCTCCGGACACACACGTCAACTGTGCAAATCCGCGCGATGCAAGCCGCACCACCGCCGATTCGCGTGATCGCGCCCGGCGCGGCTTACCGGCGCGATGAACTCGACGCCACTCACAGCCCGCAGTTTCACCAGATCGAAGGGCTTTACGTCGACGAGAACGTCAGCGTCGCCGATCTCAAAGGGGCGCTCGAATTTTTCATGCGCGAACTTTTCGGTGCCGGAACCGCAGTCCAATTTCGCCCGCACTATTTTCCATTCACTGAACCGAGTCTTGAGGTGTATGTGAAATCAAAAGCGCTTAAGGGCGGGGAGCGCTGGATTGAAGTTGCTGGCTCGGGCGTGGTACATCCGGCGGTCTTCGAAGCGCTAAATAAGGCGCGCGGTGACAACGCTTACGATCCGGAGAAATGGAGCGGCTACGCATTCGGGCTGGGGATGGATCGGCTCGCGATGATTCTGTTCGATATCCCTGATATCCGCCTGTTCGCGCAAAACGATTTGCGGTTTCTCCGGCAGTTCGCATGAAATTTTCCGTCAATTGGTTGCGCGAGTTCGTCGATCTTCCAAAAAATCCGGAAGAGATCGCCGATTTGCTAACTCGCGCTGGGGTTGAGACTGAAAACATCGAGATGCGCGGCGCGCAGATCGATAACGTGATCGTTTCGCAGATCACCGCTTCGTCGCGTCATCCGAATGCTGATCGGCTGACTGTTTGCGAAGTCGATGATGCTACCGGAACAAGACGCCAGATCGTTTGCGGCGCGACGAACTACAAGGTCGGCGACAAAGTTCCGCTCGCGTTGCCGGGAGCGAAATTGCCCGATGGAACCGAGATTCGAAAAAGCAAGCTGCGCGGCGTCGAATCGGAAGGAATGCTTTGCAGCCCGATCGAGCTCGGCCTCGGCGATGATGCCTCCGGCCTGTTGATTTTGTCGCCAGATGCAAAGATCGGCACGCCGATTTCCGATTTGTTTCCGAGCGACACAATTCTCGACGTCGAGATTACGCCAAACCGGGGCGATCTGCTGAGCCATTTCGGTCTGGCCCGCGAAATTGCGGCGCTGACTGGAAAGAAACTGAACTCAACGCCACGCGAATCGAAAATCGCAATCAAGAAGACCGACGTGACTATCAGCGCAACGCGTGAATGTCCGTTTTTTTCAGCGCGCAAGATCGACAACGTGAAGGTGGGCCCGAGCCCGCAGTGGCTGCGCACGAAGATTGAGAGCGTCGGTATTCGTTCGATCAACAACATCGTCGACATCTCCAATTTTGTGATGCTCGAGCTCGGTCAGCCGACGCACGCGTTCGACGCAGATAAATTAAAAGGCGACATCAATGTACGCCTGGCGCGCAGTGGTGAGAAAATTCTCGCACTCGATGGCAAGACCTATTCGCTGAAGCCGGACAACCTTGTCGTTGCTGATCAAGAGCGCGCAGTTGGAATCGCCGGTGTAATGGGCGGCGAAGAAACGGGTGTCACCGCCTCGACAAGAAACATTTTGCTCGAAGCTGCTTACTTTTTGCCGGCAAGTATTCGGCGAACGGCGCGCAATCTAAATCTGCCGAGCGATGCCAGTTATCGGTTTGAACGCGGCGTCGATCCAGAAATGATTTTGCGCACGTCGCAGCGCGTCAGCGATTTGATTCGCGAAATCGCGCAGGGAAAACCCGACAAGGACACGGCCGTTGCAGGCGGGCTTCCAGCGAATCCGCCGGACGTTTCGCTGAGCTACACCAAATGCAATCAAGTGCTTGGCACTGTGGTCGAGCAGGAGAGTGTGGACGCAATCCTGGAACGGTTCGGGCTGGGCAAGACTGAAAGTAAGAACGGCGACGCTACATGGAGGATTCCGAGTTACCGGCGCGATTTGCAGCGCGATGTGGATCTGATCGAGGAAGTGGTGCGAGCGTTCGGCGCGGACAAAATTTCAGGGACTGACCGCAGCCGATTCACGACATCGAGCCCAGCGGATCGGTTGCACGACATCGAATCGGCTTTACGCGCACGATTAGTTGCACGCGGACTTTCCGAGGTGCGCACGTCGAAGTTAATTCCCCGCAATGCTCCCGCATTTAGCGAGAATGCAATGGCGCTACAGAATCCCCTGAGTGAAGATCACGTGGCATTGAGACCAAGCCTGCTCTCGGGATTAATTGGGGTTCTCGAGAGAAATCTTCGGGCGGGCGCCGAACGCGTGGCGCTTTTTGAATTGGGCCGTGTTTTTGTTCCGCCTGACGCAAGAGAAGAACGACGGGCGGGATTTCTCGTTTGGGGAAAAATTGTCAGCGAGCCTCATTGGAGAACGCCCGACCAAGGTCCGCTAGGCTTTTTCGACCTCAAAGGCGCGGTTGAATCTGCCTTCCCCGAAAAGCTCTCCTTTAAAGGCAGCAGACATCCGAATCTTTCAATTGCCGCGGAAATTTACGCCAATGATCAGTTCATTGGTATTGCAGGGCAACTGTCATCATCTTCATTAAAGATTGATGCACGAGGCGGCGTCTTTGTCGCCGAACTATCGCTAGACCTTCCTATTAGAGGCCTTGGATCAACGGCCACGTTCCGCGAGTTTGGAAAATTTCCCGCAGTTACGCGCGACATTGCAATGATTGTCCCTGATACGTTGAGTCATGAAGAAATGTGGAAAGTGATTTTTGAGCCGAAGGAATCATTGCTCGAGAAAGTCGCACTTTTCGACCGTGTAGTTGGCAAAGAGGCGGAACAACTGTTTGGCCCAGGAAAGAACTCGGTCGCATTTAGATTGACATACCGTGATAAAAATCGAACACTTACAAATGAAGAAGTAACTGTGGCGCACGCGAAGATTCGCGAACGGTTGAAGCGCGAGCTAGGTGTGACGCTGCGGGAATAGTTCTTTGATACGGGAGAGTCGTTTGTTGAGGGTTGGGAAGAAAACCAGTGCTTTTCTCTCAACTCTCAACCGACGGCTCTCATCGACTGCAACAATTTACCCTGCGATGTTCGAGATTAGAGGTGGGATACCCGAACCGATAATTGATGAACTTAAGGAGGCTGGGTCGCCGTAGAAAATGACAAGCCTTGGTTGGAAGTCAGACGCTGCGGCGACGGTCATCCACCCGTTACGAAAGGGAACGGGCGATCCGCCCGAACGGCATCGGCGGGGTAAAATTTCAAAAACCCGGATCGAAATTCGATCCGGGTTTTTTGTGATACGTTATCTCTACGGTATTTAATTCGGATCCCGATTCTTGATCACATCTTGCTTTGACATGAAGCCGGGATTCCGACTTGGCTCGGAATAACAGAAAGGAAGTCTATGACATCCGCGTAATCCGCGGTTCAAAATTCAGTGTTCGCTCCAACCGAGCACGATTTTACCGGAGTTACCGGATTTCATCAGCTCGATCGCTTCTTTGAATTGCGCGTACGGAAAGCGGTGAGTAATGACCGGTGAGATGTCGAGGCCGCTCTGGATCATGGCAGTCATTTTGTACCAAGTTTCGTACATCTCGCGTCCGTAAATTCCTTTGATGGTGAGCGCGCTGAAAACAACCGTGTTCCAATCGATAGCGGCGGTGCCCGGCATGATGCCAAGCAATGCGATTTTGCCGCCGTGAAACATGTTCGGCAAAATGTCGGCGAACGCTTTTGGGTTGCCGGACATTTCCAGCGCGACATCAAAACCTTCCTTCATCCCGAGCTTTTCCATCGCATCAGTGACTCGTTCCGCGCGCACATCCAATGCGAGATCACCGCCCATTTTGCGCGCGAGATCGAGCCGATATGGATTGACGTCTGTAATCACGACGTGACGCGCGCCGGCGCGTTTGCAAATGGGAATGGCCATGCAACCGATCGGCCCGGCGCCTGTGATGAGCACATCTTCACCAACGAGATCGAACGACAGCGCGGTGTGCACAGCGTTTCCAAGCGGATCGAAACACGAAAGCACATCGAGTGAGATCGACGGATCGGCATGCCAGCAGTTGTCCTGCGGAATCGCCACAAATTCAGCCCATGCCCCGGGGCGATTAACCCCGACACCTTGCGTGTTAGGACAAAGATGACGCCGTCCCGCCAGGCAATTGCGACAATGTCCACACGTTATGTGTCCTTCGCCCACGATAAGATCGCCCTTCGCAAATCCCTTCACATGTTCGCCGGCAGCATCGACGACGCCCACAAACTCGTGACCGATGATCAGCGGTACAGGAATCGTTTTCTGTGCCCAAGCGTCCCAGTTGTAAATATGCACGTCGGTTCCGCAGATAGATGTTTTCAAGACGCGGATCAGCACGTCGTCGCTGCCAATGTTTGGGACCGGCACTTGCTCCAACCACAGCCCCGGCTCGGCCTTGGCCTTGACGACGGCCTGCATCGTTTTTTGCACGAGTGGAAATTATCCACAGATTCCGCGATTTCACAGCGAATCGTGATAAGAATTCATCATTCAATTTGCGATAGGCCGCGTAATCTGTGGACAAAATTTATTACATTGGGATGATGCAGGTGCATGCCCGCAACTCTTGAGCAAACCGGGACGAATGCCGTAACGCCGCGTTCCGCTTTTGTTTTGCGGTTCATCAGCACCGTCGCGCTTTGGTCGATCGCGCTGCTGATCATGTTCTCGGGGTACGAGATCTTGTTTTGGCTCTTGATCAGCCTGTTCGGGTTGATCGGTCTCTTGGAATTTTACCGGATGCTCGATCATAAGGGCCTGCCGAATTTCAAAATCACCGGGATGATCTGCGGCGCTGTGATGCTCGCCGGTAGCTTTTATTATTTCTCCAGAATAGGGCCTGCCGGGTCCTACGACTTCGAAGTTGCGGTCCTACTCTTTTTTCTACTGACCGTGTTTGGGCGACAAATGTTTGCGCGGCTCCGCCACGAGGAGCCGTTACAAACGATGGCTTACACGTTGTTTGGTCTGCTCTACGTGCTCTGGCTTTACAATTTCATCACGAAGATCGTTTATTTGACGCCGCGCTCGAGCACCGGCGCTGTAACAGGGCAATTTTATGTTTTGTATCTGATCGCGGTGACCAAATTTGCCGATATGGGCGCTTATTTGACGGGCAGCGCCATCGGGCGACACCTGATGACGCCCCATCTCAGCGCGAAGAAAACCTGGGAAGGCTTTTTCGGCGCGCTCGTCTTTGCGCTGTTTTGTAGTTTGATGTTGTTCAAGCTGATGCCGGGCCATTTACGCGCGCTTAGTTGGACGCATGCGACAATACTTGGCTTGCTGCTCGGGTTCGGCGCAATCGTGGGCGACCTAGCCGAATCGATCATCAAGCGCAGCACCGACGTGAAGGACTCGGGAAATCTATTGCCAGGAATTGGCGGCGCGCTCGATCTCTTGGACAGTTTGCTGTTCACCGCGCCCTTGTTGTTTTTCTATCTGCGCCTGGTGATTCGCGTGCCTTAACCACGAATCAACACGAATGCACACAAATGGGGACACGCTCGTGTTCAAAGAAGAAGTGTTTCGAATTGTCGGTTGCGCAATCGAAGTGCTCAACACGCTAGGCCACGGACTGGTTGAGAAGCCATATGAGAATGCGCTCGTGGTTGAGTTTCGCTTACAGGGTATCCCGTTTCAGCAGCAGCCTTCATTCGATATTCAGTACAAAGGTCGCAAGGTAGGTTTGTTCGTTCCGGATTTAATCGCCTTTAATGCGATTGTTGTGGATGCAAAGGTGATTGATCGAATCACCGATCACGAGCGCGGATTGATGTTGAATTACCTCCGAACAACGGACCTGCGCGTCGGGTTAATCCTGAATTTTAAACGCGCTAAACTGGATGGGAACGAATGGTCTTATGAATTTGTGTCCATGCGTGTCTATTCGTGGTTAAAATGAAACGCAAGCGTGTCGTTATTCTGGGTGCAACTGGATCCATCGGCGACAGCGCGCTTATGGTCGCCCGGGATATTCCGGACCGAATGCAGGTCGTCGGGCTGGCAGCGAACAGCAATGCGCAGAAGCTCGCTACGGCTGCCAATGAAGTGCGGCCACCATCGGTTTGCCTAGTTGATGAAACCAAGATCGACATCTTGAGAAAAACTCTCGATTACGAGCCGCAGATTTTCTCCGGCGAAGTAGGCTTGCGTGATATCGCGTGCCTAACTAATGCGGACATGGTGCTGGTTGCAATCGTCGGCACCGGCGGGCTGCGGCCGGCCCTCGCGGCGATCGAAACCGGCAAAGATCTCGCCGTGGCCAGCAAGGAAATTCTGGTTATGGCCGGCGAGATCGTGATGCGCGAAGCGCACGATAAGGGCGTTCGCGTTTTGCCAGTGGACTCCGAACACAACGCGATCTTTCAGTGTCTTGATGGGCGTTCCTCAGAGATTCGCCGCATCATTTTGACTGCATCGGGCGGGCCGTTCCGGGAAATGTCGCGGAAAGATTTTGACTCTACCACGCCGGAGCAGGCGCTGAAGCATCCGACTTGGAACATGGGCCCCAAAATCACCATCGATTCGGCTACGCTTTTCAATAAAGGACTCGAGATGATCGAAGCGCACTGGCTGTTCGGAGTGGAGATGAAGCGCGTGGAGGTGGTGATCCATCCGCAGAGCATTGTGCATTCCATGGTCGAGTTTGCGGATGGCTCAACACTTGCGCAACTGAGTTATTCGAACATGCGGTTTCCAATTCAGTATGCGGTGACCTGGCCCGATCGCGTGCCCAATACATTGCCGCCACTGGACTTTTCGAAACTATCGAAGCTGGAATTTTTCACGCCGCGGTACGCCGATTTCCCAGCGTTGGATCTGGCGCGCCGTGCAGGCGACACCGGCGGGACTTTGCCTGCCGTAATGAACGCCGCAAACGAAGTGGCGGTCGCTGCGTTTTTACACCGACAAGCGCGTTTTCCAAGCATCTGGGAGATTGTTGAAAAGGTGATGGATCGGCATACCTCTGTTGCGCATCCCGATCTCGATGCGATATTGCGAGCTGATCAGTGGGCGCGGGCGGAGGCGGCCGAGTGCGTTAAATCGTTGGATCGTTAAATCGTTACATCGGCAAATCGGACGCACCCGCGGCAAAGCCGAATTACGATTTACGAATCACGATTCACTTTTCAATTATGCTTCTTCACGTCGCACGCGTCGTTTTCATCCTCCTCGAAGTTCTCGTTCTTTTTAACCTGCTGATCGTCGTTCATGAGGTTGGGCATTTTCTGGCTGCCCGATGGCGAGGCCTTTACATCGAGAAATTCGGTATCTGGTTTGGAAAATCGATTTGGAAAAAGACAATCAACGGCGTGCAATACTCGCTCGGCTCGCTGCCTTTCGGTGGATTCGTCGCGCTGCCGCAACTCGCGCCGATGGACATAATAGAAGGGAAGGCCGACGTCGATCGCGCGAAGCTTCCGAGGATTTCCGCAATCGACAAAATCATCGTGGCGTTTGCCGGCCCGCTGTTCAGTTTTCTGTTGGCGGTGTTATTCGCCGCCATCATTTGGGCGGTCGGGCGGCCCGTGGGCGAAGCGGAAGCTACTACTACCATCGGTTACGTGGTACCCGATTCGCCCTCGGCGCAGGCAGGGTTGAAAGCAGGCGATAAGATTCTTTCGGTGGATGGCCATCGCGTTTCTCGTTTTGGTGGAATGAGCGACGAGAGTATTCAATGGCGCATTGTTCGCAGCGAAGGCGAAACCATTCCAATCACGGTCGAGCGCATCGTGAGCGGCCACTCTGAGAAAATAACCGTCGAGGCACGCCCGATTGTTCCGGAGACAAATTGGTGGATGCGCAAAGGATTTCGCGAAATCGGGATCGTGCCGGCGGAAACGCCCGTGGTCGGAAAGGTTGAGCGGGACAGTCCTGCTGCGCGAGCGGGCTTGGAGCCGGGCGACAAGATCATTGCCATCAACGGCCAGCCGCTTTACGAGATTTTGGGCATTGCCGACTACATGCGTGAGAACCCGAGCAAGCCTGTTACGCTCACGGTTGTGCGCGGTGGAAAGGAAAAGCGGGCTCCGTTTGAGCCGGGGAACCCGAAGATCGATAGCGTCCTTCAAGATAGCCCCGCGTCGCATGCTGGATTGCAGGCTGGCGATATCGTTGTAGCAGTCGATGGGCGGCCTGCAAAGAGCACTCTAGCGATTTCCGATTACATCAAGCGCCATGCCGGCCAGCCGATCACCATGTCGATCTCGCGCGACGGGACAACGCGCTCAGCAAGTGTCACTCCGGAAATTCCCAGCAGCGATACCGTCGCGCGGATTGGTATTATTTGGGGCGAAGACTTCGGGATCACACTCGATCAATACGGCAACATGATGGTGAAATATCCGCGGCCCTTAGAGCAGATCCGTTCGAGTATGTTGTCGATCTTCAACACAGTAGGTGCGATCGCATCGCCCAAGTCGGACGTGCGTCTGCAACACATGAGCGGCCCTGTAATGATGTTGCAGGTCTATTACAAAATGCTTTCCAGCAGGGAAGGGTGGCGAATGGCGCTTTGGTTCAGCGTAGTGATCAATGTGAATCTGGCACTGCTCAATTTGCTGCCCATTCCGGTGCTCGATGGCGGACACATCCTGCTCGCGCTTATCGAAGCGGTGCGGCGGCGTCCGGTCAGTATGCGGGTGCTCGAAGTGGTGCAAACGGCTTGTGCCGTCGTCATCATCGGCTTCATGATCTACATCGCGTTCTTCGACGTGCAGGATCTCTTTGGGTTTAGGCGCGAAACGCCGAGATTCTTGCCCAAAGCAGCGCCAGCAAAGTCTACGCAGCAGTAGGTTTTGCGCAGCATTGCGCCGCCGTTTGCAATCCATAAAGTTTTGTTCGCAGTGAAATATTGCAAGAATCCATTCAGTTATCACCGCCGTAAGACGCGCGAGGTGAAGGTTGGGAACGTCGGAATCGGCGGGGACAATCCCATCCGTGTCCAATCGATGATCACGTGCGACACGATGGACACCGAAGGGTCGATCCAGCAAACGATAGAACTGGCAGCTGCAGGCTGCGAAATCGTGCGGATCACCGCGCCAACAGTGAAAGATGCGCGCAATCTCGAGCACATCATGAAAGGTCTGCGCGAGCGCGGCTGCAACGTGCCGATCGTCGCAGATATTCATTTTAAGCCTGAGGCTGCGATGGAAGCGGCGAAATGGGTGGACAAAGTCCGGATCAATCCGGGTAACTACGCCGATTCGAAAAAGTTCGTCATCCGTGAATACACCAATGAACAGTACGCCTCGGAACTGGCGCGGATTCGCGAGCGGTTTTCGCCGCTCGTCGATCTTTGCAAGAAGCGCCGCATCGCCATGCGCATCGGGACAAATCATGGCTCGCTTTCTGATCGCATTCTGAATCGTTACGGCGACACGCCGCTCGGCATGGTGGAGAGCGCGCTTGAGTTTGCGCGGATCGCGCGCGACCTCGATTACCACGATTTCGTTTTCTCAATGAAAGCGAGCAACCCAAAAATCATGATCGCCGCCTATCGTTTGCTCGTCGCGCGATTAAACGAGCTCGGGTCCGATTGGAATTATCCACTGCATCTCGGCGTGACCGAAGCTGGCGAAGGCGAAGACGCGCGGATCAAAAGCGCGATCGGGATCGGATCGTTACTCGCGGACGGAATCGGCGATACGATTCGCGTTTCGCTCACAGAGGACAGCCCGCAGGAAATTCCCGTGGCGCGAGCATTGGTCAAATTGACTTCCGCTGTAGCGGCGGGCGTGTCGCCCGCGCAGTTCCCAGCCGGCACGGCTGCCTCTACAGCAATCTCGTTTGATCCATTCTCGTATCAGCGGCGCGCGACGGAGAAAATCGCTGTAGCCGGGATCGGCGATCCCGGCCAGCAAATCAAACTCGGAGGCAATGAATTGATTCGCGTTGTCGTGCGACGGGCGAACTTGGAGAAAATCGCGCACAAGATCGACAAGATGGGCGATTACAAGCCCGAGATCGTCTATGAGAACGCGCAGATCGAAGAAGTTGATCCGCGCGATGAGACCGCGATTGCGAGGCTGAATAGAAATTCAGCTCCTCAGTTGGTCACGGTGAAGGACGATGTCGATCTTCCTGTCACTGCCT
>QHNV01000200.1 GCA_003218535.1 Verrucomicrobiota bacterium | reverse complement strand
ATTCCCACCGCAGAAGAGGTGGGTCCGAACCCGGTGTTCAATCTCAACCGCGACCTGATTAACAAGTCCGGTCAAGGCACCACCACGGAACAGCTTCTCAAGACTCAGCCGGTAATGAGTGCGAGCAGTGTGCCTGTGCAGAACAACGGAACCAGCCAGGCAGGCCCGGCTGGATCGGCTTCGATCTCGCTGCGCGGTTTTGACCCTGGTGCGACGCTGGTTTTGCTCGATGGCCGCCGTGTTGCTCCGTTTCCAGGGTCCGCCAACTCTGGATTCGCCTTCGCCGATTTGACCGCCATTCCCGTTCCAGCTATTCAGAGCGTCGAGATTCTGAAAGATGGCGCTTCGACCACGTACGGCGCGGATGCGGTCGCCGGCGTGGTGAACCTCAAGTTCTATAAAGACTATCGTGGCGCGCAGGTGACTATTGGATATGGCGACACCCTGGATAAAGACGCAGCCGAATACTACGGCGACATTCTCTTTGGAACTGGTAACGAGACAACGAGTGTTACCGGCGATATCTTTTATTACAAGCACCACGACATGTTTAACCACGACCGGGGCAACTCTCTTACCCCGTTTTTCTTGAGCTCAAACTCCAGCCCCTACAATCTTCAGTTGACAGTAGCCGCCATACAAGAAGCGGGGGGAACGCCATTCCCTGTAACGACCTCGACGGAGTTCGGCACGGCGCCGACCGGGACCAATGGATTGGCGCCGGCCAGCGATTACATCTACTTCAAGAAACGTGTTAGAGCGTTTGGAGGCCTGCTCCCTGGCTTCGACTTTAACCTCTTCTCGAGTTCGTTCCCGAAACAGGAACGCTGGGGAGGTTACGCGGCGTTCGAGCACTAGATCTGTGATGATCAGCTGCGGATTTACAGCGACTTCTACTATGTGGATGCGAAGACCCACGACGAACTCGCGCCAGTCGCCACGGGCAGCTTTGAGACTCCTGGCAGTCCTACGCTCTTCATCCCGCCGAGGGAGCCGTTTTCCCTCGCAGTTCAGACTGGTGCGGCGCCACCGCCCTTTGGCGGCCCGACGCCTTCGGAGGTTGGGCAGCCCTTTGGCGCCTTTAACCCATTCAACCCGTTTCAACAGATCATCTCGGGCGGCACGCGCGCACGCTTTGCCGATTTTGGGAACCGCTTGATCGATAACGAAAACGTAGCCGAACGGTTCGTGGTCGGTGTAAAAGGCGACAAGCTGTTTAACGGAACCTGGGGCTATGACGGAGGGTTCATGTACAGCCAGGAAGTACAGTATTCGAAGTTCCAAGGCGTCAATGCCCAGCGCTACGAGCGAATTCTCAACGCGAACGACTCGCTCTTTAATCCATCCTCCTCGGACTTTATCGGACAGACGATCCCGTACAATCCGTTCAATGACTTTCGGGTGCCGATCGCGACCAATCAGCCATTGATCGAATTCGCGACGCTGAGATCGAGGGACATTTTTACGTCGAAACTCGCCACATTGGACTTAAACATTTACACCACCGACCTGTTTGATTTGCCAGCAGGCGGCGTGGGACTCGCCCTTGGCGGCGCATGGGAGCGGCAAACTTTCAGAGTCGATCCCGATGACCAAAACCGCCTTCAACAGAATGCCGGCGTCGGGAGGATCGAGACCGTTCAGGGTGGGCGCAAAACGTGGTCGATCTATGCGGAAACGCTCATTCCAATTTTCAGTCCCAAATGGAATATACCCGGCTTTTATTCGTTGGAGTTCACGGCTGGAGTACGGTACGAGGAGTGGCTTAATAATGATTCCAACGCAGCGGTGCCCAAGGTGGGGGTGCGCTGGCAGCCGTTCGATGAGAGCCTGACCATTCGAAGCACCTGGGGTGAAGGCTACCTCCAGCCGTCCTTGGTCCAATTGTTTGGCCCGAGAAGGTTCCTTCTGGGTCCGGTGCATTTTACCGGCTTTGCACCTGTGGCGCAGTTTGGTCCGCAAGGGAGCGCTACAAACCCGCTACAGGATGTGGTGGATCCCGAAACAACCATCGAGCAAGTGCCCACTAGAACCCTGCACCCGGAACACGATCGTGCTTGGACTGGCGGCTTGGTTTATACGCCCAAGTTCATTCCACCCAGGTGGGGAACGCTAACGTTGACGGTTGACTTCTGGGACGTCGAGCGAAGTGGGGTTGCCATGTTCCTTTCGCCTTCGGTGATAGTTAGCGGGTATAATGCAGGCCGGTTCCCTGGTATCGTGAGTCCTGCGGAGCCAACGTTGACGAGTCCCCCCTCAGCTCTATTCGACCCGGAAGGCGGTTACGCCGGGGTGTCAAGCCCGTACTTGAACGGCGGGCGTATGCGAGCGAACGGTGTTGACCTCGGTGCTCAATATCAAGTCGAGACGCCAGGTGGCACCTTTACCCTGCTAAGCCGGTGGACTTATCTGAACGAATTCGTGTTCAATTTCCCTGGAGACAGGCCATGGCAGGTAGCTGGTCGCACCAACAATGACTGGTTTGCGGGCAGCTTCTTCGGCGACGTGACCAGTGGCGATGCCTGGTTCAAATGGAAGGGAGTCACCAACCTCGACTGGACCTGGCACAACATCGACCTGAACTTTACCCTGCATACTGTGGACGGGTTCTGGGAACAGAAGTTTGCCAAGCAGTTTGATGGTAAGTTCAGGCAGCACTGGGTCGATGCAACTTGGTTTACAGACGCGCAACTTTCCTATAGCCTGATCTTCACGCCTCCGGTGGAAGCGGCGCCGGTGCCTGGGTATTCCAAGGGTGGCAAGGAAGTGGTGGGCAAAGAGAAGGAAGCGCCCCCGGTTCCTTACGCTATGCCGTGCTGGAAGAATATCCTGAATAACACCACCCTCACCGTGGGGGTGAATAATATCTTCGGTCAGGATCCTCCAACGATGTTTGGGTTCGAGCTTGGCAACTCTGTGGCTTATCCGGGTAGCACCTACGATAACCTGGGACGGTTCGTGTACTTCCGGATGATCAAGAAGTTCTAAGCGCCGCAGAGCGCATTCGCAAAGAGGCAGTCCCGATTCGGACTGCCTCTTTTGCTGTACGCGGTATGCGGCTAATCCCCCTGCGCTCCGGGGATGGCGTGGCACTCCAACGCTCGGCGGCTAATTGCCGATCAGCAATCCTGGCACTGCAAGCAGATCTTGGGAGAAGAGGAATTACCTTGGTTGCGTGGCGGTGCGAACGGGTGCGTTTGTTCGGTAAAGAGCAATATCGCCTTCAAAGATATTGGCTAAGGCCGAGTTCTTTTGTGTGTTGGCTAATTGAAGTCCTCGTTCGGCAATTATTCTCGCTTCGGTAAATCGACCGTTTTCGGCATAGGCAGCGGCCAAAGTTCGTAAGATCGCAGGGCTGTTGTCGCCGGATAATTGATTCGCGCGTTTAGCCAGCGCCAGCGCCTGGTCTCCATTTCGAATCCAAGTCTCGGGAAACGTCGCCAGAGTCCAGGCAAGATTATTCAAGGAATCAACCGAATCCGGGTTGATGGCGAGCGCGTTTTGCCAATGCGCAATCGCTTCGCTGGGGCGGCCCTTCCGCAAAACTGCGAGACCGAGGTTGTTCTCTACTTCCGGGTACTTGGCGCGGTT